>JBJTFJ010000158.1:0-3839 GCA_046093345.1 Fluviibacter sp.
TCCCAAGCTTATGAGGAGGGTTCGATTCCCTTTGCCCGCTCCAGTTTTTTGGCTCGCCGGCTGCGTGCGGGCTCCTAGGATTGCCTTATGAAAATCACTGTCAACGGCGCAGAGCATCAATGTGCAGAAAATGCACTAGTCAGTGATTTGCTAGTACAGCTCGATCTGGTTGGGCGTCGCGTGGCGGTTGAACGCAATGGTGATATTGTGCCGCGCAGCTTACACGGCGCCGTAGTGCTGGCCGAGGGTGATCAAATCGAAATCGTTGTTGCCGTTGGCGGAGGTTAGTGTGCATACCCAGGATTCTTTAAACGCCGTTACGATTGGCAGCAAGACTTACCGCTCCCGTTTGCTGGTGGGTACAGGCAAGTACAAAGATTTTGATGAGACAGGTCGGGCAATTGCCGCTTCAGGTGCCGAAATTGTCACGGTTGCGATTCGCCGTACCAATATTGGTCAGGATGCCAGCGCCCCTAATCTTCTAGATGTGATTAAGCCAGATCGTTATACGATTTTGCCGAACACGGCCGGTTGCTATACGGCTGATGATGCTGTGCGTACGCTGCGACTGGCGCGTGAGCTGCTGGATGGTCATCCGCTTTGCAAGTTGGAAGTGCTCGGAGATCAGACAAGTCTCTTCCCGAATATGCCGGAAACGCTGAAGGCTGCTGAAGTGCTTGTGCGCGAAGGCTTCGAAGTGATGGTGTACTGCTCGGATGACCCGATCCAGGCCAAGATGCTGGAAGACATCGGATGTGTGGCAATTATGCCGCTGGCCTCTCTGATTGGTTCAGGTATGGGTATTCTCAATCCATGGAATTTGCGCCTGATTCTGGACCAAGCCAAGGTGCCCGTGATTGTAGATGCCGGCGTAGGTACGGCCTCAGATGCCACGATTGCGATGGAGTTGGGTTGTGCTGGTGTGTTGATGAATACAGCGATCGCGCATGCGCAGGATCCGGTATTGATGGCATCAGCCATGAAGCTTGCGGTGGAATCGGGGCGTGCTGCCTATGTAGCAGGTCGTATGCCACGTAAGTTTTATAGTGCCGACCCGAGTTCGCCAACAACAGGCCTTATCGGCCGTAATTAATTGATGCAGAAAATGCGTGGCTGTTTGTGGGCACTACTGTTGAGTTGGTCGGTCACGGTAGCGGCGCAGGATGGTCAGCAAGAGCAGCGGCATCATGCCTATGCGTTTGATAACCCCGAGTTGGTGAGCACGCAGCGAGTCTTTGGTGTGGGAAATGCGACAACGCTTCTCGGGAAAGCCTGCGCTGATTTTCCAGAAGCAAGCAAAAGCTTTGCAACCTGGTTGCAGAGCAATCAGTCTACGTTGACGGCAATGACAGATACCTTGGCAACTCATTACCGAATTCCATTAGGTACCGACCGATTACAAGCGCGTGTCGCGGAGGCGATGCGCTTGAAGACTTCGTTGGATCTATCGCAGGCGACGCTAGACGAAGTTTGTCCTAATTTGCCGGAAACCCTGGCGCTGCCGAATATGAATCTACAGCAGCGTTATCGCGAATCGCTCGCCGAAGTGCGCGATCCGAATTATCTGAATCCGAAACGTAAACTTGCCACCAAGCCACAGCAAGCGTTGGCAACGGAAGAAACCCAATGACCGAGAAGAGCAAAACCGTACTGAGTGACCTGCCAGAGCATTTTCGGCGGATTCGCAGCTTTGTGCGCCGTGAAGGGCGTCTCACGGAAGGTCAGGCGTCAGCCATTAAAAATGGCTGGCCCCGTTGGGGCGTGGAATACACGCCAATGCGAACGGATTGGAATCGGTGCTTTGGTCGCCAAGCCCCTCGTTATTTGGAAATTGGTTTTGGCATGGGTGGTGCTACGGCCGAGATTGCAAAAAACCATCCGCAAAATGATTATCTCGGCATCGAAGTGCACCGACCCGGCGTGGGTAATTTATTGAAGCTAATCGAACAGGACAGCCTGACGAATTTGCGTTTAATGTCTCACGATGCAGTGGATGTCGTGAACGAAATGATTGCCCCGGATTCTCTGGATGGCGTACTCGTGTTTTTTCCCGATCCCTGGCACAAGGCACGTCATCACAAGCGCCGTTTGATTCAGCCGGAATTTGTTCGCATGCTTGTTTCTCGTCTCAAGCCGGGCGGCACGATTCATTGCGCGACAGATTGGGAAAACTATGCCGAGCAGATGCTCGAGGTGCTCAGTGCCGACCCGCTTCTGGAAAATACGGCGGCTGGCTACGCTGAGCGGCCAGCTTATCGGCCGCTGACCAAATTCGAGGCGCGTGGCCTCAAGTTAGGACATGGCGTCTGGGATCTGGTCTTCCGTCGTAAGTGACTTACAAGAAGCGTTGAACCAATACGTTCAAGAAGCGGCGCCCCTGAAGTGTTGGGCGTAAATGCTGGTTGGGTTCAACCCATTCGAGGAAGCCATCTTTGATCGCTGCCTCAACCTGACGGCTGATGATTAGCCAGGGTAAGCCGGTATAGCGTTCGTAGAGTTCAATGCCAAAGCCTTCGTTCAGGCGTAAGGCATTCATCATGAATTCACCGGTGAGATCCGTGGCGAGTACTGGTTCATCTGTCTGGACAAATGCGCCTGTTGCTGCTGCGGACAGATAGGCCTTGGGCGACTTGTGTCGCATCTGCCGCCGCGCACCTTCGTGGTTGGTGAGCTTGCTATGAGCACCAGGGCCAATGCCGAGGTAATCACCAAAGGTCCAGTAATTCAGGTTGTGCCGACACTGATGCCCCGGCAATGCAAATGCAGAGGTTTCGTAATGGGTATAACCAGCCTCGGCAAGACGTGCTTCAAGTTGATCCTGAATTTCTGCACAGGTGTCATCATCAGGTAAGTTGCTGGGCGGTTTTGCGGCAAAGGGCGTATGTGGTTCCAGCGTTAATTGGTAACAGGAAAAATGCGGCGGGTTGAAAGCCAACGCCTGGTTAATGTCTGCCAGTGCCGCAGCAGTATCCTGCTGGGGTAGTCCAACCATCAGATCAAGGTTGAAAGTGTCAAAATGCTTAGCGGCGGCTTCAATGGCCGTGATGGCCTGAGCGCGATCATGAATACGCCCGAGCGCCTGTAGACATTCATCGTTAAAACTTTGGATGCCAAGCGATAAGCGGGTGATGCCCGCCGCCCGAAAGGCTGCAAAACGTTCGGCATCTACTGTGCCCGGATTGGCTTCTAATGTGATTTCAGCTTGAGGCGATAGCGGGAGTAGCGTGCGAAACCCTGTAAGTAACTTATCGATGGCCTGTGGTGATAGCAGGCTCGGCGTGCCCCCGCCGAAGAAGATGGTTTCTACACGGCGTCCCCAGATGCCCGGCAGCGCCAAGGTGAGATCCTGAAGCAAGGCATCTACCAATTCCTGTTCAGGCAGTTGATCAGGCGCGGCGTGCGAATTGAAGTCACAGTAAGGGCACTTACGCACACACCAGGGGATGTGCACATAAAGTGATAGCGGTACGGCCTGCGTAAAGTTTGGTTTCAATCCACCCGATGCAGCGGCACGCGAACCAAGTGATGGTACGAACTGGATGGTTTGCACAGCTTATAGATCAGCCAATTGTGTGAGTAGTTTCTGCATGGCGATTGCTCGGTGCGAACAGGCATTCTTTTCCTGGGGTGGCATTTCAGCCGCTGATTTGCCTGCGGCAGGCACCCAGAAGAGCGGGTCGTAGCCGAAACCATCTTCACCGCGGGCCTCGGTCAGAATCTCACCGTGCCAGTTCCCTTCGGCAATAATGGGTTGCGGATCATCGGCATGGCGAACCAGCACTAAGACACTGACGAAATGCGCAGCGCGATCGTTGTGATTGGCGAGCGCCTCAAGCAAA
>JBJTFJ010000159.1:0-13673 GCA_046093345.1 Fluviibacter sp.
TGGCGTGAGCGTCGCCTTCCTGAGAATGTCGATCCATTTGACTCTCGCCTGGATGATGAACTGGAACGCGATCGTCTACGCAAGGTTTACATGCAAGGTCTGGATAAGACAATAGGACAGGTACTACCTATTGCGCGTAACGCCAGTGGGCCAGGTTGGCAAAGCGGCCCATGGTTTTTGCGTGACGAGCGTTGCTATCTGATTCCGGGAGACTCGCCTATTGGTTATCGTTTACCACTGGATTCGCAACCATGGGTCAGCCGTGGTGAATTCCCGTATGTGAACGCCGAAGATCCAAGTATCGATAAACCGGCACTACCTTCGCATAACCAGCTGCGTCTTCGCGTTGGCGAAACCACAAAGTCGCCTGCAGAAAACAATTTATTGAGCGGATCGGGCAGAGGCCTCAGTAGCAATCCGGTTGATGCATTTAAAAAACCGGCTATGTTCGAATCTGCAGCCTGGATTACGCGCACCTGTATGTGTGCCGAACCGAGGGATGGCAAGCTCTACATCTTTATGCCACCCACAACCTGCCTGGAAGATTATCTGGAAGTGCTTGCCGCCGTTGAGGCCACCGCGGAGGCCATGGGGTTGCCAGTGATTATCGAGGGTTATGAGCCGCCACGCGATGCCCGACTAACGGTATTGCGCGTAACTCCGGATCCGGGTGTTATCGAAGTCAATGTTCAACCTGCTGCCAGCTGGTCGGAACTAACAAAGCACACGAACTTTCTCTATGAAGCAGCGCATCAAACACGCCTTTCTACAGAAAAATTCATGGTCGATGGACGCCACACGGGCACGGGGGGCGGCAATCACTTTGTGCTTGGTGGTGCCACACCTTCAGATTCGCCATTTTTAAGGCGCCCAGACTTGCTCGCCAGCATGGTGGCGTATTGGCATAACCACCCTGCCTTGTCCTATCTATTCTCAGGTTTGTTTATCGGGCCGACAAGTCAGGCACCCCGGGTGGATGAAGCGCGCCATGAATCTGTCCGGGAGCTCGAAGTTGCATTTGAAGAAATGCGTCGCCAACAGAGCCTGTTTAACAATGTACCGCCCTGGATGGTGGATCGGGCACTACGTAATCTTCTGGTAGATGTTACCGGCAACACGCATCGTGCCGAGTTCTGCATCGATAAACTCTATTCGCCCGACAGCTCAACAGGCCGGCTGGGCCTGCTTGAAATGCGGGCATTTGAAATGCCACCGCATGCCCGTATGAGCCTTGCTCAACAGTTGTTGATGCGTGCGCTAGTCGCTCGATTCTGGAAGACCCCTTATCAGCCTTCAAGTTTGATTCGCTGGGGCACCGGGCTTCATGATCGCTATATGCTGCCTCATTTCATCTGGGCTGATCTATGTGACGTGATTGAAGAGCTCAACCAGGCCGGGTATGCATTCAAGTCTGAATGGTTTGCGCCGCATTTCGAGTTCCGCTTCCCACACATCGGCGAAATGGATGTGAGCAATGTACGCATGGATATCCGCATGGCTCTAGAACCCTGGCACGTAATGGGTGAAGAAGGCATGCAAGGCGGTACCGTGCGCTACGTAGATTCGTCATTGGAACGGATTCAAATCAAAGTTAATGGATTTGTAGAAGGTCGCCATGTCGTTACCTGTAATGGGGAAGTTGTGCCATTACACCCAACCGGCACACAAGGCGAATACGTGGCAGGCGTTCGCTATCGGGCCTGGCAACCGCCAAATTGCCTCCATCCGACGATAGGCGTTCATGCACCTCTCACCTTCGACCTTGTAGACACCTGGATGCACCGTTCACTCGGTGGCTGCCAATACCATGTCGCACACCCTGGCGGTCGCAACTACGACACATTCCCAGTCAATGCATATGAGGCAGAAGCTCGTCGGCTAGCACGGTTCTTCCGGATCGGTCATACTCCAGGCGAAGTCCGGGTTGATAAACAACACCTCAACCCAGATTTTCCGTTTACGCTGGATTTACGCTTAACCTGATCAGGTCTTAATCTGCCCAATTTATGCACTCCGTAGCCTCTGCCACAAAGCGAGCTCAAACCCAAACACCTGCCTCCGCACTGCTGTCGGGCTATGCCCAACGCAGTCTGGCAGCTGGGCGGTACGACGAACTCTGTGACGCAACGGGTGCAGCACGGGCACACTGGCTCCCGGTCCTGGATTTATTGGGTGGCACGCCACCAGCAGAAATCGAGTCACGATTAGCTGTTGCCCAGCAACACATTCGTGACGAGGGCATTACCTACACAATCTACGCAGACCCCCAGGGAAAAGATCGTCCCTGGGCTCTGGACGAATTACCGCTTGTGCTTCCGGAGGATGAGTGGGCGGCACTTTCCTATGGTTTAGCTCAACGAGCCCGGTTATTAAACCGACTTCTTGCGGACTTCTATGGCCCGCAAAGGCTTCTAAAAGAGGGGGTTATTCCTCCTGAAGTTGTTTTTGGGGCAGGCGGGTGGCTACCAGCTGCGTTTGGTACGCAGGCTCCCGGAGATATATTTCTTCATAGTTATGCAGCCGATTTGCTCCGCTCACCTGATGGTCAATGGTGGGTAGTCGCTGATCGTACACAGGCACCTTCAGGCGCCGGTTATGCACTAGAAAACCGAATGGTCATGTCACGTGCGTTTCCGGAACTCCTATCGCAAATGCCGGTTGCAGCACTGACAGAATACTTTTCGGCTTTCCGGGAGTCACTAGCGCACCACTCGCCCTGTGGCGGTGAATCACCGCGTATCGTCGTGCTCACACCGGGGCCACTTAACGAGACTTACTACGAACACAGCTTATTGGCACGCTATCTAGGCTTCCCTTTGGTTGAAGGCGGCGATCTGACGGTGCGAGATGGTTGTGTGTGGCTTAAAACCATCAGCGGTCTACAGCGTGTACACGCCATTCTTCGTCGGCAGGATGATGTCTACTGTGACCCCCTGGAGCTACGAAGCGATTCGGCATTAGGCATTGCTGGCCTAACAGATTGTGCGCGACGCGGCACGGTACTCATGGCTAATGCATTAGGGAGCGGTGTCGTTGAATCTGCTGCATTACAGGGATTTCTCCCTGCAGCTTGCCGATTCCTTTTGGGTGAAGAGCTTGCCCTACCATCAGTAGGCACCTGGTGGTGCGGAGAAGCTGCCGCCATGAATTATGTGCGGACCAATCTGGATGATCTGGTCATTAAATCGGTACAGGGCATCAGTGATTTTGCACCAATCTTTGGACAAGACCTCAGCTCAGAAGCGCGTAGTGCACTAATTGAACAAATCGAAGCCTGTCCGGATAAATTTGTTGCTCAGGAATGGGTGCGCCTTTCACAGGCTCCTGTTCTAAATCGACGTCCGGGTGCTTTGCAACTCGATGCACGTTCAGTAGGTCTACGTGCCTATGCCGTTGCTACCGAACAAGGTTACGAGGTTATGCCCGGCGGGCTAACTCGCGTTGAATCGCATCGTGATGCACGCATTGTTTCAATGCAACGAGGTGGCGCATCCAAAGACACGTGGATATTACAAGCCGGCGTTAGCGATAAACTTCCCTTAACCCCCCCTGAAACTGTGGTCGCTGCCCCGATTATTCATACCGGTGTGCCATCACGCGTTGCAGAGAATCTATTCTGGATGGGACGCTACACAGAGCGGGCAGAGGGAATTGCGCGTCTTTTAAGGCTGACATTGAGTGAACGCCTGCACTATGCGCGGCGTAATGGTGTCACAGCATTGCATCAACTTGCATGGTCTTACGGTCTTGTTGTTCTGCCAGCTGGTTGTAAGGATCCTGCCAAGGTTTCTGTTGAATCACTCATTAGTTGCGCAGCAAACCCTGCTCATGCTCAGGGTCTATCCCAGACCTTACAGGAACTCGGCCGTATTGGATTCTCATTACGAGACAGAATTTCTCATGATCACTGGCGTGCGTTGAACCGTCTGGTAAACGATCAAGCAATGTCACCAAACCTAACGCTTGGGCCTACGTTAGTCTGGCTCGATCGTGCAGTCGCCGGGCTAGCAACACTATCCGGATTTTCGCTCGATGCCATGAATCGGGATGCCGGTTGGCGCTTTTTATCATTAGGTCGTCGCATCGAGCGATTGCAACTACTGGCGAAAGCGCTTGATGTCGTCGTTTGTCAGCTTCTCCAGGCCAACAATACGGATACAGAAACAAATGAAACCCATCAACCGATGGATTGGCTTCTGGACTTAACAGATTCATCAGGCTCCTTCCGTAGCCAGACAACAGGTCTTGCCAGCTGGCGCGCGGTGCGTAGCATTGTTTTGCTAGATGCAACGAACCCACGATCGCTAAGATTTCAGATTGAAGGTGTGCAACAGGCACTACAACGACTTGGCGTCGATGCCGGTAGTGCTATCGTAGGGCTAGAACAAAGCGGCATCCAGCTAACCGAATGGTCTATTGGCGGCCTCCCAGATTTATCTCAATTGCGCCATACTTTTGCGGTCTTATCCCTAGAAACATCGGCGCTCAATGATTTATTAGCGACTCGTTACTTCAACGTCAACGAAACCTCTGTTGCTGTTTAATCACTGAAATGACTGATCAGTCAAAATCCTGGAAGCGATATCGCGTTGTACACGATACAGAGTATTGCTACGCCTATTCCGTAAGCAATGCACGACATCGTGCCCACCTAACACCTAGCAATAGGAAGCATCAAACCGTTCATAGCGCTACCCTATCGATTAACCAGCCATTAGCAGAATCAAGCGAAGGGATTGATTATTTCGGTAACGCCTATCGTGATTTTGCAATTACATCGCCCCATCGATTGCTCACGGTTAGGGCACACATGGATATCTCTGTGCAGAGTCCGACATGGCCAACAAGCAGCCCTCTCTGGCACGGTAAGAGCCTCGCACGACGGAGTTTCGATCCGGCCGACAGCCAGGGCACTGAATTTGCAATGGCCTGCGCCGCCTATCTGGTCGATTCCCCTATGATTCCCTCATTGCCCGAAGCAAAACTGTGGGCATTAAAGCACTTAGGAGAAGGGAAGCCATTACATCAGCAATTACTGTTAATGACGCAAGCGATGCGAGAAGAATTTGTATTTGACGCTTCTGCAACCACTGTTGGCACACCACTAACCGATGTCTTTCGTAATAAACGAGGTGTTTGCCAGGATTTTGCGCATCTACTGATTGCAGCTTTACGAAGCACGGGAATCCCTGCGCGTTATGTCAGTGGCTACATCCTAACGCATCCAGCGCCAGGGAAACCACGACTCATTGGCGCTGACGCCACTCATGCCTGGGTTGAAGCCTGGTGCCCTGGACATGGTTGGTTAGGCTTAGATCCGACCAACGGCAAAGCCGTATCGGACGAATTCGTCACTGTAGCGACAGGGAGAGACTACGCAGATGTCATCCCGTTACGTGGTGTTGTTGTCGGTGGTGGCGAACACTCACTTGAAGTTTCCGTGACCATGACGCCTGAGACCGAGATTCTGTCTAATGTGAAGTCGATGGATCAACGACACGGGTAGGCTTAGGCACCAGCCAGATCACAAATGCGGAGAAAATCAGCATAAGTGACACGACGAGCATGAGTTCGTTAGTGGCAAGCATCACGCTCTGTTCCGTAACGACCCGCTCAAGCACCGCTATCGCCTGCGCATCTGTCATTCCTTGATCAATTAATTGGCTGTAAGTCATTCGTGCCGGATCAATGACCCCAACAAGCTCAGCGCGGTTGCGAGTGATTTCGTCTTCCCAGTAAGTTGTAACGACTGAAGTTGCAACAGCACCTGCGAGCGTACGCATGAAGTTCATGAGTCCTGCAGCTGAATTGGTTTCTGCTTCCTCAACACTCCCTAATGCAGCTGCGGTAGACGGAATGAAGAAGAACGGCATACCGAGCCCCAGCAGCATCAGTGGCAAGGCAATATCCCAATAACTCATATCGGTAGTTGCAACAGCACGGTACATGGTTATCAAACCAAGCCAGAGCACACCAAAGAACACTAGCTTGCGTGGATCCATCTTCATGGACATGGCAGCTACTGCAGGTGCGGTAAAAAATGCGGTGATACCGATCCATGCCGTTGTCATCCCTGCATCGGTAGCGGTGTACGCCATAAAACTCTGAAGCCACAGTGGCGTGAGCACATTCGCCGCAAAGAAACCGGCAAAGGTTAATGACACAGTTAACACTGCCGCAGTAAAACCCCGGTGCCTGAACACGCGCAGATCAACAATCGGGTGCTCTTCCGTAAACTCCCAAATCAGAAAGGCAACAAATCCAATTACGGAGATGACGGCCAACAAACTAATGATAGGCGACGAAAACCAATCCAAATTCTTGCCCTCATCCAGCATGATCTGCAATGCACCTACCCAGATAATTAGGAGCACAAAGCCAACCACATCGATGGGATTACGAATAATTTTGGTTTCGTAACGGTGCAGAATCTTCCAACAGATATAGGCACAGGCGCCTGCTATAGGTAGGTTGATTAGAAAAATCCATGGCCATGAGTAGTTGTCACAAATCCAACCGCCGAGAATAGGTCCCAAAACCGGGCCTACTAGCGTGGTCATTGCCCAAATACCGGTTGCAGCACCGGCCTTCTCCTTCGGAAAGATTCTCAAGAGTAAGGTTTGCGACAGGGGCATAAGCGGCCCACCCGCCATACCCTGCAATATCCGAGCAAAGACCAGAAACCCTAACGACGAAGACAAACCAGCCAGCCCTGAGAAAATACCGAATGCAGCCATGGCAATCACAAACACTTTGACCGAACCATAGCGCTGCGTAAACCATCCGGTTAAAGGCACCGTAATCGCTTCTGCCACAGCATACGAGGTAATGACCCAGGTGCCTTGTGTCGGCGTTACAGCCAGCCCTCCTGCAATAGTAAGCACCGAGACATTGGCAATCGTCATGTCCAGGATGGCAATCAGATTGGCCATCGACAGGAACATGGCGGCAGCCCAGAGCTGCCAGCCGCTGAGCGGCTGAAGTGCTTTATCTGTGGCTGACATTAGTCACTACGCGTATCAACTCGCACCTGCATCGAAACGCCGACGCTGAGTGGATTGGCGATTAACTCTTCCTGTTGCAGACGAATGCGTACAGGCACGCGCTGCACGACCTTGATCCAGTTACCCGTAGCATTCTGCGCCGGAATTGTCGCGAAAGCCGCTCCTGTGCCGCCTGAAAACCCATCCACCACTCCCTGGTACACCACACGACTGCCGTAAAGATCCGACGTTAAGCGCACTTTCTGACCCAGGTGGATCTTTTCCAGTTCACTTTCTTTAAAGTTCGCATCCACATGCAGCTTATGTAACGGCACGATCACCATGAGTGGCGTACCTGCACGTACGCGTTGGCCGATCTGAACCTGACGCTTGGCAACCACTCCATCAATTGGCGATTTAATCGTCGTGCGTTCAAGATTAAGTTCTGCCTCACGGAAACTCGCAGTCGCCTGAGCAAGGTCATTCTCTGAACGGGTTAACTCTTCGGCTGATACAGAACCCGAACCCGCCAGCGCTTTACGTCGGTCAAATTCAATTTTGGCACGATCGTAATTCGCCTTGGCTTTGTCATAGCTCACCTGCATATCGCGCGGATCAATCTCCACCAGTACATCACCCGCCTTAACGCTATTTGTGTCGACTACATTGACTACTTTAATGGTGCCATCTACTTCTGGTGTCACTTGAGCGATTTCGGTAGCTGTATAGGCATTATCGGTACTGACATAGCGAGAACCGTAAAACCCCCAGTACAACCCGAAAACCAGCGCGCAGGCAGCAACAACACTGCCTAACATCACGAACGCTTTCTTGCGTTCCGCAAGTTGTTTCACGATTTGTTGTTTACGACTCATTGGGGAAATTCCTCGCTTGTTTTATCTTGCTGAAGCACAGCTGCAGGATCAATCTGATAACCACCGCCCAAGGCTTTGGTCAGGGCCACATCCAGAATGAAGGCACGCGTGCGCACATCGGTCTGCACACGCCAGCTAGTGAGCAACTCGTCTTCAGCCACCAACACATCCAGATAATTAGCCAGACCGCCCTTATAACGATTGGCGGCGACGGTTAAACCGCGGCCTTGTGCGGCCACACTCTGATCAGCCAGACGTACCTGCTTTTGTAGTTGCTTCAACCCGGCTGCCACATCGGCCACTTCGTTCAATGCCTGAATAAGTGTCTTCTCGTAGTTGGCCACGTTTTCATCGTAATCGGCGCGTGCTACTTTGAGGTCAGCCCGCAATTTACCGCCCAGGAATAGCGGCAAGTAAATAGCCGGGCCGGCATTGCTCATATAGGACCCGGATTCAACGAGCTTGTTAATACCCAATGACTGTGCACCAATAAATGCAATAACGTTTACATTGGGATAGAAAGCGGCCTTTCGTTGCTCAATACGACTCTGCGAAGCTTCGGCCTGCCAGCGTGTTGCCACAATATCGGGGCGACGCCCAACCAGGTTGATGCCCAGCTCTGGTGGCAATGCATAATTTGCTTGAATCAGATTGTTCGGCGGCTTAATTTGCTGCCCCCGATCCGGGCCTGCACCAACCAGAGCGGCAATACGATTGCGGGTCTCTGCAATACGCACATCAATCTGTACAACATCATTTTCTGCAAGGCTCTTTTTGCCTTCGGCCTGACTTACTGCGCCCATATTTTCCAAACCCTGCTTTTGCCGTTCAGCAAACAGCACCCAGGTTTTATTACGTATATCCAATGCTTTTTCAGCGGTAGCGCGATCAGCAATCAATCGCGCCAGGTCGGCGTAGCTACGTGCAATCGATGTAGTAAGTATTAATCGTGCCTGTGCAACTTCGGCACTTCGTACCTGGCTTTCGGAAACGGCGGCGGCTAAGGCAGCACGATTCTTGCCCCAGAAATCAATTTCCCAGTTGAAGTTAAGTGTCGCCTGGCCGTACGAATACCAGCCTTGCGGCGTATATGGTGCCGGCACAATGTAATTGGTACTGGCTTCCTGACCAAAAGCGGTAGCATTAACGCCAAGCTGTGGGTAAAGAATTGAGCCTACCGCTTGTGATTGCGCCTCTGACCGACGCAAGCGTGCTTGTGCTGCTTTGAGATCGGGCGCATCAGCCAAACCTTCTTCGATCAGCTGATTAAGCTGCGGGTCGTTGTACTTCTCCCACCAGCGATCATTCGGCCAATTGGCTTCTGGCGCCTGAAAGGTCTGTGCGCTCTTGAACGCCTCTGGTGCCTTGGCATCGGCAACTGGGCCGAGTGCAGGCATGGGTGCGCATGCGTTTAACACCGCGGTGATTGCACTACCGCAGACGACCCACCCTAATTGCTTAGTCAACAAGTGCCTCATTACCCGCCTGACGAACACAACTTCCAGGTGTCACGTGCGATCACCGATTCTTCGTCCGTTGGAATGACCCAGACTTCGACCTTGCTTTCGTCCGTAGAAATACGTCGTGCTTCCTGGCTCCGGCTTTCGTTTAGCACGGGATCAATTTCTACACCGGCCCAGCTCAACGCAGCACACGCTTTTGCACGAATGAGCGGCGAACGCTCACCAATACCGGCCGTAAATACAATCCCATCCAGGCCCTGAATCGAAGCCATAGCGGTGCCGGTTTGTTGCGCCAGCATGTAAACAAAAAGATCAATAGCCAATTGAGCCTGTGCATCCGGGCAGGATTCCAGATCCCGCATATCGTTTGAGATACCCGAAACGCCCAGCAGACCGGACTCCTTGATCAGGAGCTTTTCGATGGCAGCCGGTGTCATCTTGTACTGATCCATCAGATAGATGGGGATCATCGGGTCGAGTGAGCCACAACGCGTACCCATCATCAACCCATCCAATGGTGAAAAGCCCATGGAGGTATAGGCGCTCTGACTATTCACCAAACCACAAAGGCTGGCACCGCTACCCAGATGCATCACCACTGTTTTGCCTCTAGCCAAACGCGGTGACAACTTGGGCAACTGGGTACTAATGTAGTCATACGACAGACCATGAAAGCCCCAACGCCGAATACCTTTGTCGCGGTAGCTCAAAGGTAACGCATATAGATCCGCGACTTCCGATTTGGTCCGGTGGAACGCAGAATCGAAGCAGGCCACCTGTTTCAAATCCGGGTGGCTTGCCCGCAGCAAACGGATCGACTCGATTTCAGCAGGCTGATGGCTTGGCACGATAGGCACGTAGTGATCCAGCACATCCAGCACTGCATCGTCCACGATTACTGAATGCGGGTACTCTATACCTCCTAGTACAACACGGTGTCCTACAGCCGCTAACTTGTAGCCCTTCGCTTCTGCTTTCACATACTCAAGAATAATTTCTACGGCTTCTGCACGTCGTTGTGGTTGATCCCACTGTCGCTCGTTCAGTGTATTGCCCTGAGCATCTTTTGATTTGAAACGAGGCTGCGTCAGCAAGCCCTCAATCTGTCCACCGAACAGCAGTTCTGGTGCGCCATTGACTGCCTTATAGAGTGAGAACTTCACACTGGAAGAACCTGCATTCAAACAAAGCAATGCGGATAAAGGTTGATTCATGATGCTATCCGTTCAAGATAAATTCGTAGTCTGACTCAGGCAGATCTCAAAACGATGACAATGTGCGGCTCAGACCTTGTAGTACGAGCGGTACCAATCGACAAACCGCCCCACGCCTTCATCAACGGTAGTTGCGGGTTTAAAGCCTACCCAGGCATCCAGCGCACTTGTATCAGCAAAAGTTTCTGTCACGTCACCTGCCTGCAGCGGTAGATAGTTCTTCTGCGCTGTCTTGCCTAGGGATGATTCAATGGCTTCGATAAAGTCCATCAAAGGCACTGGGTCACTGTTACCGATATTGAAGATGCGATAAGGCGCACGACCGGTATGCGGCAGTGGCTGTTGCGGATCAAAGCCTGCATCCGGTGTTGCAGGTTTATCCAGCACACGAATCACGCCCTCGACGATATCGTCGATGTAGGTAAAGTCCCGGCGCATCTTGCCTTCGTTGAACACCTTGATCGGCTCATTCTTTAACATGGCGCTGACAAACAGAAACAACGACTGATCCGGACGACCCCAGGGGCCATACACCGTAAAGAACCGTAAACCGGTCACCGGCAGGTTGTATAGATGGCTGTAGCTATGCGCCATGAGTTCGTTGGCGCGCTTGGTAGCTGCATATAGGCTTACCGGGTGGTCGACGCTATCTGCCTCGGAAAACGGCATTTTTTCATTGCCGCCATAAACGCTAGAGCTGGAGGCATACACCAGATGCCCTACCTTATTCTGACGACAGCCTTCCAGCACATTCAGAAAGCCCGTGAGGTTACAGTCGGCATAGGTATGCGGGTTGGTCACTGAGTAACGCACCCCCGCCTGAGCGGCAAGGTGCACGACCCCATCAAATTTCTCGGTCGCAAACAGATTCGACATCAGTTCGCGATCAACCAGATCCCCTTTGATAAAGCGGAACCCCGGATACTTGGCCAACACATCCAGACGACCCAGCTTTAAGGCTGGATCGTAGTAATCGTTCAGGTTATCCAACCCCACCACGGTATCGCCCCGTTCGAGGAGGCGCATGGCCGTGTGCATGCCGATAAAACCTGCGGCGCCGGTAACCAGAAAGTGACGAGACATGTATTGATACTCAACCATTTATAATAGGTACATTATCTCATTGACACCGCGATCCTGCAGATCCGGTCTGACACGTGACCCAACTATCGATTTTCGCCTCTCATTCGCGTTTTAAGCGCTTTTACACCCGCCTGTGCCTGGGCGCTATCGCCTGTTTTCTGGTCGCCTGTGCGAGCGTTCCAAAACAAGACCCCAATGAGTTCATCGATGCGTCAGATTATGACCGGCTAAAACTCGTTTCCACGCAGCCGGGCGTCAAAATCTATCGTTATCTCAATCCCGAATTCAAACGCACCGATTTTCGCGCCGTCATGGTCGACCCAATTGTGCTCTATCAGGCTGCAGATAAAGACTTAGGTAAAAATGGTGTCAGCGAAGAAACCATTTATCGCATTCGCAACGCCATGGATATTTCCATGCGCCAGATGGTCCGTAAACAATTCGGCATTAGTTATAAGCCCGGGCAACGCATCGCGCGGCTGAGCACGGCAATTACCGGCGTTATCGTCGATAACGGCACTTTCCGTCCCAAGCGCCTGGTTCCTATCGGCACGGTACTGCGGGCGGCAGGCAAAGGCATGAGCATTGATGGCAGCCAACCCCAGCTCATGGTAGAGGCCAAACTACTGGATAGTGTTTCGGGAAAACTCTTAGGCGAAGGGGTATACCTGGTTTCCAGCGAACAATTCCGCCGGGAAGTGGATTCACCTGAGAAGTTCCAGGTATTAGCCAGCCAATGGGTTAAGACTGCGATTGGCGTGGCATCAGGCTTGCGTTGAAGGTTTTCCACCAGAACAGCATGAGTAATGCCGAACTAAGTGCGCAGACTCCCGAGAAGACAAATGCAAACTCGGCAGAATAATCTTGGTAGAGCCAACCAAAAATAATTGATGCGGGCAAAAGGCATAAGCCCGTGATCATATTGAACCAACCAAACGCCGTTCCCTGGTGAGATTCGTCGGCCAAATCGGCAACCATTGCTTTTTCAACACCCTCCGTTGCGGCCAGAAACAATCCATAGAGCGCATAAAGGGCAAACAGCCAAAGACTACCATGGGCCAGATTAGCCAGAATCAGATAGACGATACCGTATGCCGCGTACCCGGCAAATAAGAGCCGTAAACGCCCGACTCGATCAGACCAAGCAGCAAGTGGCGTTGAAAATAGCGTTGGAATGACTGAGACTGCGGCCCATAAGAGCGGAATATCCTGCTGTGCCAAGCCTAAATCGCCCGCTCTCAACAATAGAAACATGTTGGAAGCGTTTCCCAAGGAAAAAATGCCCACTACGATCAAATAGCGTTTCATCGAACTACTGACCTTGTGATCACGCCAATTGAAGCGTGGCACCGCTTCAAAGCGTTCGCCGGGCACATCTTTGAGACACATTGCTAAAAGAACACACGCGGCCGCCGGCACTACCGACCAGAGAAAAATCTCTTTTAATGGGATGTCTGACGCCAATAACGCCCATGCGACTAACGGGCCAACGACTGCGCCAGCATTGTCCATCGCCCGATGCAACCCAAACGCTAATCCACGACGATGGGGCCCTACAGCCGCCGCCAACAGCGCATCTCGTGGTGAAGTACGCAACCCCTTACCCACCCGATCGCTAAATCGAATAACCATCAACCACGGCCAACTGGTTACAAAGGCAATGAGCGGTCGCCCCAGGCCGACAAGGCCATAACCGACCACAATCCATGGTTTAGCCCGGCGGGTTCGATCCATCAACACCCCGGAAAACAATTTAAGCAAACTGGCCGTTGCTTCCGCAACACCTTCAATCAATCCCAAAGCTTTCGGCCCGGCCATCAGAACCGCTGATAGATATAAGGGAATAAGCGGGTACAACATCTCACTCGCACTATCATTCAGCAGGCTGATTAGGCCAATGAGCCAAACAGTGCGCGGTAAATGAGCAAGGGATTGAAACAGCTGCATCAGGTATGCCTCTCATGCCATGATTGGACTATAACTGAGAAACAGACAGGCAACAAAAAACCCGCCGAATCAGCGGGTTGTGCAATAATTTGGCGGAGAGGGTGGGAT
>JBJTFJ010000160.1:0-6763 GCA_046093345.1 Fluviibacter sp.
GCGGAGTGCGCGTAGACGGACGATTTCCATGGTTTATAGGTGACTGAAGGTTTGAATACCCGTGCTCATGACCTCGCGGGAGAGGTTCATGGCAACGCCTACGGCAACCGCTGCCAGAATGCTTTCGAGGGCATCGTTGCGCAGTTGCAGGAGGGGAATGCTGCTGATGGTCATCAATGGTTGCACATCACTGCCGCGGGCGAGAACGATCTGACCATCACGGCTGAATATGGCTCGGCCACCGTTAGCTAAGTGTTCGGCCAGACAGGCGGGATCACCAAAGCGGCTGAAAAAGATCACTTCGCCATCACACAGACGAGCCATATCAGCTACTTCGGCATCATCGGCATTAAGAACACCGGTGCCAGTGGGTAGCACGACATCGATCTGTGAACGCATCACCCTATAGATACCTTCGGCATCATTAATGGCGCATTCCGGTACGGTGTCGGTTGGATCCAGGTTGGTGACCACGCCAATGGTGCAACGTTCGTAAGGTAAGCCATCGTTGAGGATGCCGCGGTTATCGTTCTCGATAATGGCCACATCCACCTGACGATTCAACATCAGGCGATGACCGCTTTCCCAGTCGGCGCAATGGCGATCATCCAGCTGACGCTGATTGAAATACATGCCTTTGCTACAGGCCAGACCCACGTTCATGCTGGTCAGCTGCAGCAGGCTGGCGATAAGCTGTGCTACTAGCGTTTTGCCACGTGAACCAGCAATGCCGATGATCGGCAGGTTGAAGTCTTCACCCGGAGGGAACAGGTAGTCCACGATGGCGTTACCAACAGGGCGGGGCGTGCCAGCCGAAGGGCGTAGGTGCATCAGTAAGCCGGGGCCGGCATTCACTTCCACAATGGCGCCACGTTGTTCAGCCAGCGGCTTGGAAATGTCTTCAGCCACCAGGTCGATCCCAGCGACATCTAGCCCCACCACACGTGCAGCCAGTGCAACCACGTGGGCCACTTCCGGGTGGACTTCATCAGTGATATCGATCGATACATTGCCATTGCGCTGGATGAGTACATCGTGGCCAGCGGCCGGCACAGACTGTGCGTTGAGCCCCTGGCGTTCCAGTTCCAGTCGCACGGCCGAGTCAACGCGTACAAAGTTGAGCGTATTCTCTTCGGCCGGGCCGCGGCTCGGACTGCTGTTAATCTGGGTTTCGATCAGTTGTTCGATGGTCGATTGGCCATCGCCCTTAACGAATGCAAAGTCACCGCGGGCAGCGGCCACCATTTTGCCGCCCACAACCAGCAGGCGGTGTTCGTTACCGGGGATGAAGCGTTCGACGATGACGCTGCTGCCTTCATCAACGGCCACCGAGAAAGCCGTACGGACTTCGGCTTCAGTCATCAGGTTGGTAAATACGCCGCGGCCGTGGTTGCCGTCCGACGGCTTAACCACGACGGGTAGGCCGATATCTTCAGCGGCTTCCCAGGCGTCGTCAGCGTTTTCTACAACCACGCCTTCCGGCACGGGGACGCCACAGGCCTTGAGCAGGCTCTTGGTGAGGTCTTTATCTCGCGAAATTGTTTCGGCAATGGCGCTGGTCTGGTCGGTTTCTGCCGTCCAGATACGGCGTTGCTTAGAGCCATAACCCAGTTGCACCAGATTGTTTTCTGCCAGGCGCATGGTGGGGATCTTGCGTTCCATTGCAGCGTTCACAATGCTGCCGGTACTCGGGCCGAGCAGTCGATCTTCAGCCAGATCTTTCAGTTCTTCTACCGCAGCAGCAACATCGAAGGGTTGGTCTTCAATAGCCGCCATAATCAGGTCACGGCCCATGGTCAGTGCCAGGCGGGTGACTTCGTCATGCAGGTTGTGGATGATGACTTTGTAAACGCTGCGACGACCACCATCACGGGCACGCCCAAAACCACCGGGTACACCAGCCATGCTGAGCAGTTCTAGAGTCACGTGCTCCATGATGTGAGCAGGCCAGGTGCCCTCGTGGAGGCGCTTAACGAAACCGCCGTATTCCTCGTAGCTGCAGCGGTGCTCCATCAAACCGGGGAGCCAGGCCACGAGGCGTTGTGGTAGGCCGGGAATCTTATCGGAGGGGAAATCTTCCAGATCGCCGATATCTACCCAGGCTTCCAGAACTGGTACGTAGGTCCACATGTTGGGACCGCGAATCGACTTGATGTCGATGATTTTTATGGTTTTATGACTCATCTAGGCTACAGGAGTGTCAAAGTTCCGTCCGGAAAGACCCGGTTCTGGTAAATCAGCTGCAAATTCGGTGCGCGTTTGGTTTGTTTTCATGCCATTGTAAACAGAATCTGAAGCCAATAACGCACCAGAATCGCAACGGATGACCATTCCGTTGTATTTATCGATAAAAGACGGGGTAGCTGTCAGCCAAAGCCCGTAGCTGTGCGTTAATCTGTCAGAATTACAATTTTCCGGATCACCGGAAAACGCTCATAGTTAGACCATACCAATTGAATCTACCCGCCCATTCCACCCATTCCGCACAGGCTACGCGCGCTACCCCAATTCCCCATAGGGTGCCAGAGCTCTGGTTGCCGGCATTGCAGGCGCATCTGGCCAATAATGAAACCATTCTGGCAACGATCGAAACTGATCTGGATGATCAGTTGCAGTTTGCCCGAGGCCTCATTTGCCTCACGGATCAAGGTCTTTACGCGCTGTCGCACACGGGTCAATGGTCACAATGGTCGCTTTCGGCAGACCAGACCCTGAAGCTGAGTGACCATGCCGGTATTGCCACGCTGGATCTGCTTTCACCGGCGGGGCGTTTAGCCTGCTGGCGCTTTACGCTGGCCCAGAACCCATCGGCCTTACGCTTGGTGCGCCAGTTGGATAGTCTGCGCGAGAAACAACTGTTCGAGGCGGGTGAAGCAGTTGCTCTGGCGGAAGACACAGAAGAGGCAGCGCTGTGCCCGAACTGCTGGTTGCCACTACCGCCAGACCAGGACGAATGTCCGGCATGCTACAGCGAGAATCTGACGTCACCATCAACCTGGACGCTACTGCGTCTGTGGCGTTTTGCCCGGCCCTATAAAAAAGAGCTCCTGATTGGCTTTGTATTGACGCTGCTCGGCACGGCTGCCACGCTGGTGCCACCATACCTGACCATGCCGCTGATGGATAAGGTGCTGATTCCATTCCAGAATGGTAAGCACATTCCCGTTGGTCTCACTGTCATGCTACTCAGCGGCTTGCTGGCCAGTGCCCTGGTGGCCTGGGGGTTGGGCTGGGCGCGCACTTATATTCTGGCACTGGTCAGTGAACGAATCGGCGCCGATTTGCGTACGGCTACCTATGACCACCTGCTCAAGCTATCGTTGGAATACTTCGGCGGCAAGCGTACGGGAGATCTAATGGCGCGGATTGGTAACGAATCCGACCGGATCTGCGTATTCCTCTCGCTCTACGCGCTGGACTTCGCTACCGACGTGATCATGATCCTCATGACGGCGGCCATTCTGGTGTCGATTGATCCATGGCTGGCATTAGTGACCCTGGCGCCGCTGCCCATGATCATGTGGCTCATCCACATTGTTCGAGACAAGCTGCGCTTCGGTTTTGAGAAGATCGACCGTATGTGGGCCGAAGTAACCAGCGTATTGGCCGACACCATCCCCGGTATTCGTGTGGTAAAAGCTTTTGCCCAGGAGCAACGCGAATCGAATCGTTTCCGTACGGCCAATGCCCATAACCTGGCGATTAACGACCGCGTGAACAAGGTCTGGAGTATGTTTACGCCGACGGTGACACTGCTCACCGAGATTGGTCTGCTCATTCTGTGGGCTTTCGGTATCTGGCAGGTGGCGCACCACCACATCACCGTGGGTGTGCTGGTGGCCTTCCTGGCGTACATTGGGCGCTTCTATACCCGCCTAGATTCGATGAGCCGCATCGTTTCGCATACGCAAAAGGCGGCTACCGGTGCCAAGCGCATCTTCGATATTCTGGATCACGTTTCTAGCGTGCCGGAGCCGATTAACCCGGTACATATTGAAAAGGTCAGCGGTGGTATCGACATCAACCGTGTGGGCTTCCGCTACGGCAATCGCGCCGTGCTGCGTGATGTCAGCCTTAACATCCGGCCGGGCGAGATGATCGGCCTGGTTGGCCATAGCGGCTCGGGTAAGAGCACGCTGGTTAATCTGATCTGTCGTTTCTACGATGCCAGCGAGGGCAGCATCAAGATCGACGGCACTGATATCCGCTCAATCCCGGTGTCGGAATATCGCCAGCACATTGGCCTGGTGCTGCAAGAGCCATTCCTGTTCTTTGGCACCATTGCCGAGAACATTGCCTATGGCAAGCCGAATGCCACGCGTGAAGAGATTGTGTCAGCCGCTCGTGCTGCCCACGCGCATGAATTCATCCTGCGCCTGCCGCACGGTTACGACTCGGTGGTGGGGGAGCGCGGCCAGGCCTTGTCGGGTGGTGAGCGTCAACGTATCTCAATTGCCCGCGCCCTGCTGATTAACCCGCAGATTCTGATTCTCGATGAGGCGACTTCATCTGTGGACAGCACCACCGAGAAGGAAATCCAGAAAGCCCTGGATAACCTCGTGCAGGGTCGGACTACCATTGCGATTGCTCACCGGTTATCAACGCTGCGTAAGGCCGATCGCCTGATTGTGCTGGATCGTGGCCAGATCATAGAAGAAGGCTCGCATGATGAGCTGATGATCAAAGACGGTACCTACCGCCGAATGGTGGAAACACAGGCCCGGCAGGAAGCAGAAGATAAAGCGTCGGCCATGAGCGCCTTCGGAGGCAACAATGACGAATGATCTGCTGAGTTTTCATCGCACCTATAGTTTGCGTAAAGATGCCTTCGGCAACCTGGATCTGGTCTGGTCCGATGGTGAAGTGATCGAACGGGTTACGCCGGTCCGTGCTTTTCCATTCTCTGATCCGGACAATGGCTTCTCGCTGGTAGATTCCGAAAGTCACGAAGTGGTGTGGCTCAACTCCATCAATGATCTGAAAGCCGAAGACCGGATGCTGGTCGATGAAGTTCTGGCAACCCGGGAATTCATGCCGGTGATTACTCGTATCGACAGCGTTTCATCGTTCAATACACCGAGCACCTGGCAGGTAGACACAGCCCAGGGCAAGACGCAGCTCGTGCTGAAAGGTGAGGAACATATCCGCCGTATCAATGGCATGGGTGGTAATCACCTGTTGATTTCAGATAATCACGGTATCCAGTTTCTGATCAAAGATGTCAGCCTGCTGGATAAACATAGCCGCCGCCTGCTGGATCGCTTCCTCTAATCGGCTATGGAATCACCCTGCATGAATTGTGGCGCCTGTTGCGCCATGTACCGCGTATCGTTTTATTGGGGTGAAGCCGACGACGCGCCGGGCGGCTGGATTCCGGTGGCAACTACTGAGCAACTCACGCCGACAATGCGCTGCATGCGCGGCACGAGCAGTAAAACACCGCGCTGCGAACAACTGCAGGGGAATATTCCCGGTGCCCTTTGCGGTATCTACGAGCAGCGGCCCTCTGTATGCCGAGAGTTAGAACCCTACGATGCCGAAGGTAAACCGACGGATCAATGCACCCGGGCGCGGGCAGTCTATGGTTTGTTAGCCTTGCAGGGTGTATAAACTGATACAAGATCCTTGCCGGGAGTTCTAATGAAAAAAACACTGATCGCTCTGGTTGGCGCTGTCGGCCTGTCGTTATCTCAAGCGCCACTTGCTATAGCGCAAGAGGGAACCTCTGGCGTGCCGGCGATGCAGGTTAAACAGGTTGCCCCCAATAGCTACTATGTGCAGGGTCTGGCTGAGCTGGGTTCGTCAGCCAATCAGAACTTTATTTCGAATGCCGGATTTGTAGTCACGCCAGCTGGCGTGGTGGTGATTGATGCGCTGGGCTCGCCGGAGTTGGCTAGACGACTCATTGCCCAGATCCGTAAAGTCACCGATAAACCGCTGAATACGGTGATCGTGACGCATTACCACGCAGACCATGTTTATGGCCTGCAGGTATTCAAGGAGGCTGGCGCCCGTATTGTGGCGCATGAGGCCTCGGGCGAATATTTGAATTCGGATACGGCGCGGTTACGTCTGGACGCCTCGCGGCAGGAGTTGTTTCCTTGGGTTGACGAGCATACCAAGCTCCTGCCACCCGACGAACCGATCAAGGGCGCCAAAAAGCTGGTGGTTGGTGGTGTAGATTTTGAGCTGATTCCGGTAGGGCCATCTCATACGCCAGATGATCTGGTGGTCTGGTTGCCGCAATCCCGCGTGTTGTTTGCCGGGGATCTGGTATTCCGTAACCGCATTCCGTTTGTGGGGCAGGCCGACAGCCGCCAATGGATCGAGTCGTTGAATACCTTGCTCAAGTTTCCTGCAAAGGTAATGGTGCCCGGTCATGGCCCCGCATCGACTAACCCTCAGCAGGATATGTCGTTAACGCGCGATTATCTGGTGTATCTGCGTCAAACCATGGGCAAGGGTGCGGCAGACCTGGTGCCGTTTGATGAGGTATACAAAAGCACTGACTGGAGCCGTTTTAGCAAGGTGCCGATGTTCCAGTACGCCAACCGGATGAATGCGTACAACACCTATCTGCTGATGGAGCGTGAAGGGCAGTAGTTCCTAAGCGCGCGCTTAGAGAAAAAGCCTGACCGGTAAAGGTCAGGCTTTTGATTTGGTGGAGCCGGCGGGAATCGAACCCGCGTCCGAAAGTCCGCGACAAGCAGTTCTACATGTGTAGTCCGGTCAATTGAATTTAGTCTTGGCGCGCCGGCCGAAC
>JBJTFJ010000161.1:0-13594 GCA_046093345.1 Fluviibacter sp.
CGTCGACTGTTCGCACGCAAACAGCAACAAGAATCCGGAACTACAACCGCTGGTCATGGCCGATGTGATTGGTCAGATCGTTGCCGGTAACAAGAACATCACCGGCCTCATGATTGAATCTAACCTAGTGGCAGGCAATCAACCCATTCTGGCTGACCGCAACCAGATGACCTATGGTTGCTCGGTCACCGATGGCTGTGTCAACTGGGACACCACCGAGCAGATGATCCGTGAAGCTGCCGAACGCCTGCGCCCCGTGCTTGCTACTCGCCAGGGCTAAACAAGATGTTCGATCTGGTTGTTTACGGTGGCCCGGTACCTACCTATCTGATTGAAGCCATTCAATCAGCACTCAAGCCTGCGGACGTAAAGCCGCAGGGTATGCAGGCGGTACGCTTCATCGGCATAACAACACAACAGCTGCCAGAATCCCTGAGCCAGAGTTTGCACAACGAGCAACTGGACTGGGGTGTGGTCGCTGCAGGTCGAACGCTTAAAGACTTTAAACTGGTGGTGTTCGATATGGACTCCACCCTGATCAATATCGAATGCATTGATGAACTGGCTGACTTCGCAGGTCGCAAAGCAGAAGTCTCAGCCATTACTGAAGCAGCCATGCGGGGCGAACTGGATTACCGTGAAAGTTTGCAGAAACGCGTGGCAATTCTTGAAGGTTTGAACGCCAAAGTACTGGCACGTGTCTTTTCAGAACGCCTGCTATTGAATCCCGGCGCCCGTGAGCTGCTCGAAGCACTACAGGCGGCTGACATCCATACTGCGCTGCTTTCAGGTGGGTTTACCTACTTCACCGAACGCCTGCGTATCGAGCTTGGCCTCGACTTTGCCACATCAAACGAACTTGAAATTGTTAGCGGCAAACTCACTGGTAAAGTGGTTGGCGACATCATTGATGCTCAGGCCAAAGCCGATAAACTTCTACAACTAGCTAATGAATTCGGTCTAACTAAAGATCAGGTCATGGCGGTTGGTGATGGCGCTAACGACCTGCTCATGATGGCTGAAGCCGGTACTTCGGTGGCCTATCATGCAAAACCCGCCACACAATCAAAAGCAACCCACGCCATTAATCACGGCGGGCTGGACAGCATACTCACCCTCTACCCCGCCGCTTGACGCTTAAAAGGCCCTGTAAAACCCGGCAAGCAGGTTTAGTTGGTGTCTCTCAAACGGGCATTGAGTTCGTCAACCACTTCGGCCCAATCGGCGTCATCCTCGATTTCCTCAGCCAGAAATGTTGCCTGAGACGCAGTCCAGAAAGCGGCTTCATGTAGCAGGCAATGATCAGGCAACGGACGATGGAACGCGATAAAGGCATCCACTTCCGCAGTCTCACTAGGTAAGCCTAGCTGCTTGAACAGGCTATTCATCGAATGAATCGGGGTTTCCATAACAACCTCCTTACTGTTCGTCGATCCAGGTTTGCTGGATCGCTTCCAATATACGCTCACCACAGCGATTAGGTTCATCGTCGAATTCAGGCAGCGCTATCACCCACTGCATCAGGTCGACAAAATTAATTTTTGTCGGATCCTGGTCCGGGTGCGCCTCAATCAATGCCTCGGCAATGTCCAGGGTGTCAGTCCACTTAAGCCCCATGATTAACGTTTCCCTTCACGCGTCATATTGATCGAATACTTGGGAATTTCAACCACTAGCGGCGTTTCGGCAACAATGGCCTGGCAGGAAAGACGGGATTCCGGTTCCAGGCCCCAGGCCTTATCCAGCAGATCCTCTTCCAGTTCATCCGGTTCATTGAGCGAGTTATAACCTTCACGCACAATCACGTGACAGGTCGTACAGGCACAGGAGCATTCACAGGCATGCTCGATTTCGATACCATTATTGAGCAGCACTTCACAGATCGATTCACCCACAGGGGCTTCAAGAACTGCACCCTCCGGGCAATATTCTGCATGCGGCAAGATAATCATTTGTGTCATTTTTTGTCCTTAACCGGAGCATTGGTTGCCTGGTGCAGATCCTGAATCGCTTCTTCCACCGAATCAATCGATCTGCCAGCCAGCGCACGATTCACCGCCTGGTTCATACGTCTACCGGCAAATTCTTTACAGTCTGCATCCAGATCATCCATGGCGATCGTGATCTGCCGGCGATTGCCCGATAGGCTGGCGGTTTGCAATTTAACAATGCCCGACTCAATCAGCTGGAATTCCTGCTCATTTAATAGATGACGGTCTTCTGCCAGCGCAGAACGCACCGCTTCGATCAGACGCTGGGCATCGACCTGGGTTTCCTTCAGTGCACGGGTCTGCGCATCATCACGGGCGTGATCCACAGAGGCTTTGAGCATGCCGGTAATCTGGTCGTCTGACAGGCCATAAGAAGGCTTCACTTCCACATGCGCCTCAACGCCCGTGGTCTGTTCACGAGCCGTTACAGAGAGTAAGCCATCCGCATCAACCTGAAAGGTCACACGAATACGGGCAGCGCCGGCAACCATCGGCGGAATGCCACGCAACTCAAAGCGGGCCAGAGAACGGCAATCATCGACCAACTCTCGTTCACCCTGAACCACGTGAACCATCATAGCTGTCTGGCCATCGCGATATGTCGTAAATTCCTGAGCACGGGCGACTGGCAAGGTTGAATTACGGGGAATCACCTTCTCGACCAGGCCACCCATTGTCTCCAGACCCAGCGACAGCGGAATCACATCCAGCAGCAGCCAGTCTTCGCCTGGCGCACGATTACCGGCCAACAGATTCGCCTGTATCGCTGCACCCAGGGCAACCACCTTATCCGGATCCAGATTATTCAGTGGTTCCTGCTTGAAGAACTCGCCAACGGCATGCTGGATGAGAGGAATACGCGTGGCACCGCCTACCATCACCACCCCCTGAATATCTTCAGGACGCAGGCCGGCATCTCGTAATGTTTTCTTGACTGGCTGCAGTGTCTTTGAAACCAGGGTCTGGCTGATCTCGGCAAAGGTAGCCATGTCGATGGTGACATCTACAATTTCGCCTGACGCCAGACGCGCAGTAATCGGTGCTTCCGGATGCGTCGACAGATACTCTTTGGCCTCACGCGAACGCAACAGAAGCAGCGCGGTATCTTCTATGGTTGGTGGTGACTTCAGCTTGGCCTGATCCAGCACCCAGCAGTAAATGCGGCGGTCAAAGTCATCACCACCCAGCGCAGAATCACCACCGGTGGCCAGCACTTCAAACACACCGCGCGTCAGACGCAGGATTGAAATATCAAAGGTGCCGCCACCCAGATCGTAAACGGCATAAACACCTTCCGACGCATTATCCAGGCCATAAGCCACAGCAGCAGCCGTCGGTTCATTGAGCAGGCGGAGGACGTTCAAGCCGGCCAACCGAGCCGCATCTTTAGTGGCCTGACGTTGCGCATCATCAAAATACGCCGGCACGGTAATCACCGCACCCACGATATCCTGCTTGAGCGTCTGTTGCGCACGCTCATTCAGCACACGCAGAATCTCGGCCGACACTTCAACGGGTGTCTTAACGCCCTGCCGGGTTTTAACACTCACCATCCCCGGGTTATCTACCAGGTCCAGCGGTAAATTCTCACGATGCGCGATATCCGTCAGCGAACGACCCATCAGGCGTTTTACCGACGCAATCGTATTCTTCGGGTCTTTGGCAATGGCCTTGAGTGCATCGTAACCCACCAGCACCGAGCCATCTTCCTGATAACGCACTACCGAAGGCACCAGTGCTCTGCCCTGAGCGTCATTCATCACATGGGACATGCCCTGACGCACACTGGCGACCAGCGAATTGGTGGTCCCCAGGTCGATACCAATCGCATGACGTGTCTGATGCGGTAAAGGGCTTTGGCCAGGTTCGGCGATTTGCAGTAGTGCCATAGAATCAACAACAGTATTTGAGTGTAAAGGTTAAAGATCTTCAAGTGCGAAAACCGCGTCTTCAATCTCTTCCCGTAATTTTTCCAGAAACATTAACCGCCGCACACCCTCAACTGCATCCTGTGCACGGTTTTCTCTATCAAGAGCGGTCGCCAGATCACTGTACGCATCACGGATATCGTCAGAGATTTCCGCCTGCAAGCGCTCAAGTTCGCTCAGGTTCTTATCACCACGGGCATCTGCCACCTGTTCCCGCCACATCATCTGGCTCATCAGAAACTCAGGGGACATCGCCGTATTAGATTCGGCACCGATATCAATACCGGCCTGCTCCAGCAAGTAACTGGCGCGCTTTAATGGCGAGCGCAAGGTCTGGTACGCAGCATTAATCTGCGTCGCCAACATCATGGATGCACGACGGGCGGCATCATCAGCTGCTGCAAAACGATCCGGATGAACCTCACGTTGCAGCTCGCGAAAACGCGCATCCAGGGCAATCGTGTCCAGCTCGAAACGTTTGGGCAAACCCAGTAACGTAAAAAAGTCTGCACCCAGCAGATCTGCCGTTATGGCAAAACCGGGTGCAGCTTTTGCATCAGACATGGAACGACTCACCGCATCCGCATTCGTCCTTGACGTTCGGATTATTGAACTTGAAGCCTTCGTTCAGGCCCTCACGTACAAAGTCCAGTTCCGTACCGTCCAGATAGGCAAGGCTTTTCGGATCAACGACAATCTTTACCCCATGCGACTCGAATACCGAATCATCATCGGCCAGATCATCCACATACTCCAGGCGGTATGCCATGCCGGAGCAACCCGCCGTACGCACACCCAGGCGCAGGCCAACACCTTTACCGCGTTGTGCCAGTGCCTTACCCACGTGGGTGGCGGCACGTTCAGTCATGGTCACGCTCATCGTGATCTCCTTTTCAGGATTCCTGTTTCTTCTTGTAATCGGCTACGGCTGCCTTGATGGCATCTTCAGCCAGAATCGAACAGTGGATTTTTACCGGTGGCAGAGCCAGTTCTTCAGCAATGGCCGTGTTCTTGATTTCCAGGGCTTCATCAAGGTTCTTACCCTTCACCCATTCGGTCACCAGCGAGCTCGAAGCAATCGCCGAGCCACAACCATAGGTCTTGAACTTGGCGTCTTCAATCACGCCTTCCTTGTTTACCTTGATCTGTAGCTTCATCACGTCACCGCAAGCCGGTGCGCCCACCATACCGGTGCCCACGCCAGCTTCTTCCTTATCGAAAGAACCAACGTTGCGGGGATTTTCGTAGTGGTCAATGACCTTAACGCTATATGCCATGAGAGACTCCTTTGAATAAGATCAGCTGCTTTAGTGGGCAGCCCATTGAACCGTATTGAGGTCGATACCTTCCTGAACCATCTCCCATAGCGGAGACATTTCACGCAGGCGTCCGATTTGTTTATGCAGCAGATCAACCGTGTAATCGATCTCTTCTTCCGTGGTGAAACGGCCAATCGAGAAACGGATCGACGAGTGCGCTAGTTCATCGTTCAGGCCCAGCGCACGAAGCACATAAGATGGCTCTAGCGATGCAGAGGTACAAGCCGAACCAGAAGAGACAGCGATGTCACGCACCGCCATAATCAGTGATTCACCTTCTACGTAAGCAAAGCTCACATTCAGGTTGTGCGGCACACGGTGCGCCAGATCACCATTGACATAAATCTCTGGCATATCCGACAACCCTTTCAGCAAGCGGTCACGCAGCGCCTGAATGCGCTTGTTTTCTTCGTGCATTTCCAGACGTGCCAGACGGAATGCTTCTCCCATGCCGACAATCATGAATGTTGGCAATGTGCCTGAACGCATACCGCGTTCATGGCCTCCACCGTGCATCTGTGCCTCCAGACGCACACGTGGCTTACGACGCACATACAGTGCACCGATACCCTTGGGGCCATAGGTCTTATGCGCCGAAAAGCTCATCAGATCGACCTTCAGCTTCGAGAGATCGATATCGATCTTGCCGGTTGCCTGGGCGGCATCGACATGGAAAAGAACGCCTTTGCTACGCAGCAGCTCACCAATCTCGGCAATCGGCTGGACCACACCGATCTCATTGTTGACCGCCATCACCGATACAAGAATCGTATCGGGACGGAGCGCGGCTTCTAGCGCAGCCATATCGACCAGGCCATTCGGCAGCACATCGAGGTAAGTGACCTCGAAACCCTGGCGCTCCAGTTCACGCATCGTATCCAGCACCGCCTTGTGCTCGGTTTTCAGCGTAATCAGGTGCTTGCCCTTACCCTGATAAAAGTTGGCAGCGCCCTTGATCGCCAGATTGTTGGCTTCCGTCGCACCTGAAGTCCAGACAATCTCTTTAGGATCCGCATTGACGAGCGCAGCAACTTCGTTACGCGCATTCTCGACAGCCGCTTCCGCGTCCCAACCGTACTGGTGTGAACGTGATGCCGGATTACCGAACTTCTCGGTCAGGTAAGGCATCATTGCCTCGACCACACGAGGGTCGATTGGGGTGGTTGCCGAATAATCCAGATAGATTGGGAACTTCATCATTTACTCCACAGAAAACTGTCAGGCCACAGCAGCAAATCGCTGTAGCTGACTCAAAACCTTATCCAGCTGACCGGTTAAACGATCAACCTCTTCAATCGAATTTGCGCCGTAGGGCATCATGCCCAGGCTGATACGAAGCGCACCCTTAGCCAGTAATGGATCTACACCCATCGCCAGCAAGACTGCCGATACGCCGTTTTTGCCCGAGCCACAGGCGGCGCCACTGGCAACCGCAATGCCTTGTCGATCCAGCAGTGAGACCAGCGTTTCGCCATCAATACCGGGAAAAGCCGCAAAGCTTGTATTCGGCAGGCGTTGAGCCGCCTCCGAGAAAACCACGGCACCACGGCTTTTAAGCCAGGCTTCCAGATGCGCCTGCAGGCTTCTGGTATGCGCGATACGCGTTTCCAATGAAGCCACAGCTCGTGCACAGGCAACGCCGAACCCGACAATAGCGGCCACATTCTCGGTGCCTGAACGTAAACCCTGCTCCTGACCACCGCCATAAACCAGCGGCATTAGGGGCAGCTTGCGATCACGCACCAGAGCGGCAGCGCCCTTCGGGCCACCGATCTTATGACCAGAAATGGTCAATGCATCTACACCCGCATCATTCAGACGGCGGAAGCTTAAAGGATGCTTCCCGAAGGCCTGTACCGCATCAGTATGAACGCAGCACGAATCAGCTTGACCCGATTTAAATCGCTGCGCAAGTTGCGCTACAGGCTGCAGCACACCGGATTCGTTATTAGCAGTCATCACCGACAACAAACGCGTGTCGGCTGGCAGTTCAGAAATGCTGGACGTTTCAACGACACCCGCAGCATTAACACCGATTTCAGACACCGACCAGCCAGAACGACCCAGTGCACGCACAGGTTCGGCAACACAAGGGTGTTCAATACGGCTACAGGCCATACCGGCCGGGCTACCGGCCTCAGCCAGCCAGGCGTCTGCATAACCACGAACCAGTAGATTATTAGCTTCGCTACCGCTTGCAGTAAAAATCACTTCGGATGGATCGGCATCAATTGCCGCAGCAACCTGCTCGCGTGCCAGCTCAACGGCACGGCGCGCTTCTCTGCCAGCCGTATAGGTTGCCGAGGCATTGGCGAACTGAGACCCCATGTAGGGCAACATGGCTTCAAGCACAAACGGATCCAGCGGCGTGGTCGCGTTATGGTCGAAGTAAAGCGTTGCCATGATCTAACTCAGGCAGCCTGTGCCACACTAAATGAAACGGTTTTCGAATCCGACTTGGCTGCTTGTGCGGCAATTTTCTTGCGCTGCTTCTCTACCAGCTCGGCCAATGTTACCGATGCCAGATAATCAAGCATCTTGCGGTTAAGGGTCGACCACAGATCGTGCGTCATGCAACGATGATCGGATTTGCAATTCTCGAGACCACCGCACTGTGTGGCATCCAGCGGTTCATCAACAGCCAGAATCACATCCGCTACTGTTATCTCCTGCGCATCACGTCCCAGGCAATAACCACCACCCGGCCCACGCACACTCTCTACGATCTTGTGACGACGCAGCTTGGCAAATAACTGCTCGAGATAAGACAGGGAAATATTCTGTCGTTCGCTGATCGATGCCAGGGTGACTGGACGGTCTCCGACAAAGAGCGCCAGATCAATCATGGCTGTCACTGCAAAACGGCCTTTAGTAGTTAATCTCATAATGCCTCCCGTTGGGATTGGGGCTGGTTTTAACTGGGTTGGAGCGCCAGGCGCTATATCCAAGTATTTGTGTCAACTATACTGCGTTGCGCAGCGATTAGTCAACTATTTTGCTCAGGTATTGCGGATCAAACTTATCGGCGACCGAATTCGCCTCTTCTACCTGCATGCCTGAGGCTTCAAGCTTCTTGAGTAGCTGCTCCAGGCGTTGATCTGTTTCTGCGGCATGTTCCAGCAGCGCATGCAATGCCTTGGCATACGGGTCGCTGGCATCACGGTTAATGGCATAGGCCGTAAAACCGAGCTTCGAAGACTGTGGCGAGGCGTCCTGGGCCTTTTCGTTTTCAATGATGCGCGCCGGGTTACCAACGGCAGTCGCCCCCTCCGGCACATCTTTCACAACAACGGCATCACTGCCCACACGGGCGCCTGCGCCTACCGTAATCGGGCCGAGCACCTTCGCTCCGGCACCAATCACTACCCCGGATTTCAAAGTCGGGTGACGGCGGCCTTTGTTCCAACTGGTGCCGCCCAGCGTTACCCCGTGGTACAGCGTGACATCATCTTCAATAATGGCTGTCTCGCCGATCACCACACCCATGCCGTGATCAATAAAGAAACGACGGCCAATCGTTGCCCCCGGGTGAATTTCAATACCGGTGAGAAAACGTGAAATATGGGAAACAAACCGTGCCAGCCAGTAAAAATGCCATTGCCACAAACGGTGTGCCAGACGATGAAACATCATGGCATGCACGCCGGGATAGCAGGTCACAATCTCCAGCGTCGAGCGCGCCGCAGGGTCGCGTTCGAAGATGGAGCGGATATCTTCCCGAATGGACTTGAGAATGGTCATCTAGGCGTCTGAGTCTTGTAATTTGAAAAGGCTTTAGATCAAGCCTTCGACGCCTTGCATTGTACTAATTCCGACTTTTTTAATCAACCTTCTGCGGCGCTTTCAACGCAGAAATGATGCCCCGCAGAATATTAACTTCATCGGCCTCAAGACGGGTGCGTTCGAAGATACGCCGAATTTTCGGCATAAGACGTCTCGGTTTTTGCGGATCATGGAAACCCGCTTCGATCAGCGCTGCTTCCAGATGGCGATAAAACCCTTCCACAGCATCCACCGTCGCTAAGGGCGACGCATAGCGTGTGGCACCCGTATCCACCGAAGCCTTATTACCGGAAACCTCTTTCAGCAGATAAGTCATGATCTGCACAGCCGCCCCCAGGTTCAGGGAACCATACGCCGGATTCGTCGCAATACTTACCTCAGCCCGGCAATGCTGCAGCTCTTCATTCGTCAGGCCATTTGTTTCATTGCCAAATACAAAAGCCGATAACGCACCCTGCGCCCCGCCCTGCTGCCAGTGCGTATGCGCGACAACCACTGCGGCCTTGGGATCTAAGGGCTCCGGGCCTAATTCCCTAGCCCGAACAGTCATCCCGAACGCCCCGGTGCAACCGGCCAGCGCCTCGGCCAGGCTATGTACTACACGGCAACCCGTCACCAGATCTGCCGCACCCGACGCACGGCGTATCGCCACCTCATCAACTGCACACAACGGGTTCACCAGAACAAGCTGGGCGCCTTGGTTGCTGTAACCCAAACCCATGGTTTTCATGGCGCGCGCCGCTGCGCCAATATTGCCCGGATGCGATGGGCGACACAGCACAATACGCTGGCAATCCAGAAACGGGATTGTCGGTAAAACCGGATGGGCTAATTCGTCAGTCATGGTCTTTTCGTTACAGGTAAAAGGTGCGGCATTGGTCGACCAGCGGGCTGCCAGCAGGTACAATAGCGCCAATCGCGCGAACGAACCTCGTTTGCCACTTGCTCTGTGTTCCTGATATGCATCCCTTTCTTAATGTTGCCGTTAAGGCCGCACGTCGTGCCGGTCAGATTATCAACCGCGCTGCCCTCGAAATCGAGAACCTGCAGGTTTCCCGCAAAGGCCAGAGTGACTATGTCACCCAGGTAGATCGTGCCGCAGAGGATGCCATCAAGGAAATACTGCTCGAAGCCTATCCGACCCACGGCATTCTAGCGGAAGAATCAGGCAGTACTAATGCCGATGCCGAGTTCCAGTGGATCATCGACCCACTCGACGGCACCACCAACTTCATTCACGGATTCCCGCAATACGCGGTATCGATCGCACTCACCCAGAACGGCCAATTGGCGCATGGCGTGATTTACGATCCGATGCGCAACGAACTGTTTACTGCCAGCAAAGGCCGTGGTGCCTTCCTCAATGATCGCCGTATTCGCGTTAGCCGCAGCGATCGCCTGGCAGACTCACTCATCGGCACCGGCTTCCCATACCGCATTTTTGACCGCGTCGATAACTACATGGGCGCCTTCCGGGAACTGACAGAAAAAACCGCTGGCATGCGCCGTCCGGGTGCTGCATCGCTAGATCTGGCCTACGTGGCCGCCGGTCGCCTGGATGGTTTCTGGGAATTCGGCCTAGCCCCCTGGGATATGGCAGCGGGCACCCTGATGATTCTTGAAGCCGGTGGTTTTGTTACCGACCTCAATGGTGATGGCGACTACATCAAAACAGGCGACGTTGTCGCCGGTACACCGAAGGTTCATACACCTCTGCTGCAGATCGTACAGAAACATCTGACAAAGGCCAGCGCCTAAGTAAAGCAGCACCGGGGTCATTGCCGACATGAGCAAAAAGAACGCCACCGCAGAGACCCCGGAACCCGCAATAACGCCCATGATGCGCCAGTACCTGGCCATCAAGGAAACCGTACCCGATACCCTGCTCTTCTATCGCCTCGGCGATTTCTACGAGCTCTTCCAGAGCGATGCCGAAAAGGCCGCGCGCATTCTGGACATTACCCTCACCAAGCGCGGCCAGACCCCCATGGCCGGCGTACCATTTCATGCCGCCGATCAGTACATTGCCCGCCTGATCAAGGCCGGCGAATCGGTGGCCATCTGTGAGCAGATCGGTGATCCGGCCACATCCAAAGGCCCGGTCGAGCGCGCCATCAGCCGCATCATTACACCGGGCACGGTCAGCGATGCCACCCTCATGGATGAGCGCCGGGAAAACCATCTCATGGCACTCTTTCCGGCCGGTGCGCGTTGGGGAGCAGCATGGATATCGCTTGCGGCAGGCCGCATCACTCTCAGTGAAATTCCAGCCAATCAGGTCAGCACCCTACTAGGACGTATCGAACCCACAGAGCTCCTCGTCCCGGAAACCCATGCCTGGCAGGAATCCAATTACAAACCGTTGCGCCGTGCAGACTGGCTGTTTGATGCCGAAAGCGGTGCCCGCACCCTTTGCGCCGCACTCAATGTCAGCGCCCTCAGCGCCTATGGTGTAGACAGCAATGAAGATCAGCCAGCGCTCGCCGCTGCAAGCGCTTTGCTCGATTACATCCAGGCCACACAGTTACGCAAACCAGAAATGCTCGGCATCAGCCAGATACTGGTCGAACGCCCCAATCAATATCTGCGCATGGATGCGATTACCCGTCGCAACCTGGAGCTCACAGAATCACTGCGCCTGGCCGCTGGCCCCAACGCCGAAGCCACCACCCTGTTCAGCATTCTTGATCAGACGATGACCAGCATGGGCGCACGGGCACTGCGCCACGCCCTGCATCACCCATCGGCTGACGACGTGGTGCCCGGAAATCGCCATCAGTTAATCGACACCTTACTCGACCGCACCGATCTGCTCGACGCATTGCGCACCTTGCTGCGCAGCTTCTGTGACATCGAACGTATTGCCGGTCGTATCGCGTTGCAATCCGTCCGCCCACGCGAACTCGCGGCACTGCGCGACACCCTGCAGCAGTGGCCCGCCCTCTCTGATCTACTCGGTCAGATCGAAGCCGCCACGCTCAGCGACTCTGCGTTACAGCAACTGACCACCCGCATAATTCAGGCAGCCGCACCTGCGCAAGTCAGCCAACTACTGCAGCGAGCGCTACATCTCGAACCGGCACTCAACGTACGTGACGGGGGTGTTATCGCCGATGGCTACGATGCCGATCTGGATGAGCTGCGTCAGATCCAGACGCATTGCGGTGACTTTCTACTTGATCTGGAAACGCGTGAACGCGAAGCCACCGGCATCAGCACTCTGAAGGTGGAATACAACCGGGTGCATGGCTTCTATATCGAGGTCTCACAGGCACAATCGGCCAAAGTACCCGAGCACTACCGCCGTCGGCAGACATTGAAGAATGCCGAGCGCTACATCACGCCCGAACTGAAAGCCTTTGAGGACAAAGCACTCTCGGCGCAGGATCGTGCCCTCGCCCGTGAAAAGCTGCTCTTCGAAGCATTGCTCGAACAACTACAAACGCACGTCATCGCCATTAAATCGCTGGCCAGCGACATTGCCGAACTTGATCTCGTGGGTAGCTTTACGCAAACCGCGCACGAGCGCGGCTGGTCGCGGCCCGTGTTTAGCCCCATTCCGGAAATCGATATCTGTGAAGGCCGTCACCCGGTGGTCGAACAGGCATTGCGCAAAGACGGCAAACCCTTCGTTGAAAACGATACACGCCTGCATCCGGATCGTCAGTGCTTACTTATTACCGGCCCTAATATGGGTGGTAAATCCACCTTCATGCGGCAGACAGCGCTCATTGTCCTTCTAGCGCGCATCGGCAGCTACGTCCCGGCACGTAGTGCACGCATCGGCCGCATTTCCGCACTCTTCACCCGCATTGGTGCATCGGATGATCTGGCCTCCGGCCGCTCCACCTTTATGGTGGAAATGACCGAAACTGCCGCCATTCTCAACCAGGCCGACGCCAACAGCCTTGTACTGATGGATGAAATCGGACGTGGCACCTCAACCTTTGACGGCCTGGCGCTGGCTTCCGCAGTGCTTAAACAGGTGCTGCGCCAGAACAAATCGCTCACACTGTTTGCCACGCATTACTTCGAACTCACCCGTCTGGGTGAGAAGTTCAAGCAGCTGGAAAACGTACACCTCAATGCAGTAGAGCATCACGACCGCATTGTTTTCCTGCACCGAGTGCAACCGGGCCCCGCCAATCAGAGCTACGGGATTGAAGTCGCCTCTCTCGCCGGCATACCTGCCAGCGTGGTGCGTGATGCCCGCAGAACCTTGCTCGAGCTAGAAGCCCAATCGGTGCATCACAGCCAGAACACACCAGACAGCAATAACCAGACTGACTTCTTTGATAGCGACAATGTGCTTCCGGAAGTTACTGATAACCTTCCAGCACAGATCACCAGCATCGAAAGTGCCCTCATTGAGGCGCTCACCGATCTCGACCCGGATAGCCTGACCCCACGTCAGGCACTCGATGCCCTGTACCATCTCAAAAACATCTCAAGGCATTAATACACATGTCTCAGGATCTATCCAGAACCATTACCGCTCTTCTACGCCGTAGCCTCCTGGCAGCCGCGCTGTGCGTTAGCCAGACCCTCTGGGCCAGCAGCCTCACCTTCGGGT
>JBJTFJ010000162.1:0-4879 GCA_046093345.1 Fluviibacter sp.
TATCTTGTACGCGCCAAGTTACGTGTCATGGAATTTGCACCGCAGGATGCGCTGGCAGAGTTTGAATCGCAGTTGAAAGATCGTCGTTTTACACATGAGTCTGCTGTCTGGTACGGAATTTCGCGAGCACAAATGCGACAGGGTAGGTTTGCCGACGCTGAGAAATCGCTAGTGCAGGCCAGAAAGTTAGCCCCAGCCACCCCTATGTTTGATACGTTGGCAGCTGAAATCAAATTGGCTGAAAAGGATCTTACGGGGGCGACAGCTATCTATCGCGATGCGTATAAACGCTATCCCACTGATGAAGCCGTAGTGCTGGGGTTAGTTAATGTGCTGCAATTACAAGGCCAGAATGAAACAGCGATTCAGGTTCTGGATGCCCGGTTGCGTAATCAAAGCAATGATCCAAAGCTTTATCTGTTGCAGGCACAGTCTTATGCCGCATTAGGAAAGTCGGTACAGTCACGCCGAGCGTCTGCAGAGGCTTATGCGTTAAATGGACAAACGCAAGCTGCGGTTGAGCAACTGGAATTGGCGCAACGTGAAGCGAAACAATTCCAGGATCAATCTATGATTGATTCGCGCTTGCGTGTTTTGCGCGCCCAACTCGTAGAAGAGCGCAAAAACGCGAACAAGTCGCCATTCTGATAAACGCATCTTTCATGTAAGCCATGAGTGAACTAACTTCATATGTACCGGATCGTCAGCTTGATGTGTCCGGGTTGAAATGCCCAATGCCGATTTTGCGCACTAAAAAAGCGCTAGCAGAAATGGCCAGTGGCGAAGTACTGGAAATTCGTGCAACAGATCCGGCAACAAAAGAGGACTTTGCCGCATTCGCTCGTCAGACAGGGCATGTGCTATTGCAGGTCCTTCCGGTCGATGATTGCCTGGTTTTTTATCTGAAGCGTAAATAAGCGTGCAGCACGCAAGCATTCCGGCAATTCTTTTTCGCGATGGCACGGCAGATGCCACCGCAGCAAAAAGTTTACTTTGTACGTCGATTGAGTCTACATGGGTCGTTTTTGATCAAGCGACGCTCGTTGCTGCGCTTGAGGCTTCTGATATGGCACGGGCCCAAGGTAGGCAAGTTGTCTTTGCATTGGACTATGAAATTGGCGCCTTGCTGGAACCGGCGGTTGAAAACCGATACGCCGGTGACGAAACGGCGCAGCCACCATTAGGCTACATCTGGGTCTTTAACGAAGCACAATGGCTGACGCAGGCACAGGCCGACGCCTGGTTGAGGGCGCGTGCTGCTGATCTGCCAGCAGGGTGCTTCCGTGGCAGTGCAGAATTGGGCAAAGAAACCTATGCGAAGAGGGTTGCGAAGATCCGGAAGGCCATTGCTGAGGGTGAGATCTATCAGGTTAATTACACGTTACCTTTGGATGTCACACTCTATGGCGACCCTGCTAAAGTTTTTCTGAATCTGGCTCAAGCTCAGCCAACGGCTTATGCAGCATATATTGATATGCCGGAGTATCAGGTGCTGTCGATTTCACCAGAGCTCTTCTTTACGGTCGATGGTGATCGGATACTGGTGCGCCCGATGAAGGGCACGTCCCCCCGTTGTACAGACAATGAAGTGGATCAGGTGCACGCTCAAGCGCTTAGAGAGTCTGAGAAGAATCGCGCAGAAAATCTGATGATTGTTGATTTGCTCCGTAACGATTTAGGTCGCGTTGCAAAACCGGGGACTGTAGTCGTTGATAGTCTGTTTGATATTGAAGCCTATCCCACTGTGCATCAAATGACTTCAACTATTTCGGCGACTCTGGATACGACTCGTTTGAAAGATCTCATAACGGCATTGTTTCCTTGTGGCTCTATTACGGGTGCACCCAAAGTGGCTGCAATGCAGAAGATTCATAAATGGGAAGGCGTCCCCAGAGGTTTGTATACGGGCAGTATCGGCTGGGCTACGGGAGAAAAAATACAGGCTAATGTGGCGATACGCACCCTCGTTCTTGATCCGCCTACGGGCGAGAGTCTGGCCTCTCGTTCTGGTGTGCTCGGGGTCGGCAGTGGGATTGTCTGGGACTCGGACGCCGAGGCAGAGTATGCGGAATGCCTATTAAAGAGCGATTTTCTGGTTAAACCCGATCCCGGATTTACCCTTTTTGAAACCCTGTGCTTAGAGTTGCCGACCGCCGAGCTTGAGGAAACTTTGCCTTTGGTGGAGCTTTATCCACGCTATCGTGGGCATCGCGCTCGCCTATTAGCTGCGGCATACTCGCTCGGTTTTTCTTTTGATGAGCAGGCATTCGAATCGAAGCTCTGGCAGGTCAAAGCGGAAGTGCGACAAAAAGGACCTGTTAACTCAGAGCTTAAATCCTATCGTGTGCGTATTGATCTCGAGCACAATGGTTCATTGCGTTCAAGCTGGTCGGCGTTACCGCCTTTGGCTGATCGGGTCGCTTTGGTCTGGTCGACAGAACGTCTCGATAGCTTTAACCCATTATTGCGATATAAAACTTCAGCGCGATCACTTTACGATGCAGCGATAGAGGCAGCCGTTGCGCAACAAGCTTTTGATGCCTTGTTCTGCAATCAGGCAGGTTTAGTTTGTGAAGGCGGGCGGAGCAATGTCTTTGTCAAAGAAGGTCATCGCTTGCTCACGCCGCCGGTGCGCTGTGGGCTATTACCCGGCGTATTACGTGAAGAATTGCTGGCCCGAGGTGAAGCGAGCGAGTCGTTGCTAACTATTTCGGATATTAAAGCAGCATCCAGAGAAGGCCGGCTACGCGTAGGTAATGCCCTACGCGGCTTAATGCCGGCCTATCTCAAGTAGCGTTTCTATATCTCAGCTCGCCTTTAATTTAGCCAGTTGTGGCTTCAGCATTGCCAACGTATTGCTAAAGTCGGCCATGCGTTGACGCTCTTGTTCCACAACGGCGGGTGGTGCGCGATCAACAAATGAGGCATTGCCGAGCTTGCCTTCGGCTTTTTTGATTTCGCCTTCCAGGCGTTCAATCTCTTTTTCCAGTCGCGCAATTTCAGCAGGCACGTCAATTTCTACTTCGAGCATGAGCTGGATGTTGCCTAAAACAGCAACAGGCGCCATCGCATCCGTTGGCAGTGTTTCAACGAAACGAACCTCAGCCAGTTTGGCCAGGGATTTCAGTACCGCGGTTGCATTTGCCAGTTCGGCTTGTTCAGACGTAGGTGCGGCAACAATGAGTGGCACTTTTGTTGCCGGTGACAAGCTCATTTCACCCCGCAGATTACGACAGGCAGAGACCAGTCCTTTGAGTCGATCAATCTGAGCTTCAGCTGCGCTATCAATGCGCGCGTTGTCGGCAACCGGGTAATCCGCCAGCAGAATCGTTTCACAAGTTTTGCGGCCTGCCATGGGGGCAATCGTTTGCCACAGTTCTTCGGTAATGAAAGGAATGAACGGGTGCGCTAGGCGCAGAATGGTTTCAAGCACGCGTAATAATGTACGACGCGTGGCACGTTGTTCTTCCGGGGTGCCAGTCTGGATCTGAGTCTTGGCGATTTCCAGATACCAGTCACAGTATTCATCCCATACCAGGTGATAGAGCGCTTGCGCAGCGAGGTCAAAGCGATATTCGCCAAGCTGTTGACCGATTTCTATTTCAGCGCGCTGTAGCAGGCTGACGATCCAGCGATCAGCCGCCGAGAACTTGAGGTCTGCCTCTGCTGCATCAATGCCGCAATCCTGTTCTTCGGTGTTCATCAGCACGAAACGTGTTGCGTTCCACAGCTTGTTACAGAAATTGCGATAGCCTTCGCAGCGCGAGAGATCGAACTTGATGTCGCGACCCGGGCTGGCCAGCGAGGTGAACGTAAAGCGCAACGCATCGGTGCCGAAACTCGGAATGCCCTCCGGGAATTCTTTACGGGTTTCTTTTTCGATACTCTGCGCCTGCTTCGGATTCATCAGGCCAAAAGTGCGCTTCTTGATCAGATCATCCAGCGTGATGCCGTCAATGAGATCGATCGGATCCAGCACATTGCCCTTGGACTTACTCATTTTCTGACCCTTGGCATCGCGGATCAGGCCGTGTACGTAGACGTCTTTGAATGGAATGCGACCTGTCAGGTGATTGGTCATCATCACCATGCGGGCGACCCAGAAAAAGATGATGTCAAAGCCGGTGACGAGCACGCTGGTCGGCAGATAGCGTTCCAGCATGGCATTCGGCGTTGTGGGCCAATCCGGTGTCCAGTCGAGCGTCGAGAAAGGCCATAGTGCGCTGGAATACCAGGTGTCGAGTACGTCTTCATCACGGCGTAGTTCGCCGCTATCGCCAGCTGCGGCCGCTAGTGCTTTTGCTTCAACTTCATCGTGCGCCACATAGACCTTGCCGCTATCGCTATACCAGGCGGGAATCTGGTGGCCCCACCAGAGCTGACGTGAAATACACCAGTCCTGAATATTGTTCAGCCACTGGTTGTAGGTGTTGACCCAGTTTTCCGGGTGGAAGCGGATTTCGCCGCTGGAAACCACGTCTAGTGCTTTCTGCGTGATCGATTTGCCATCGGCACCGGGTTTGCTCATAGCGACGAACCACTGATCGGTCAGCATGGGTTCAATCACGACACCAGTGCGGTCACCGCGAGGTACCTTCAGTTTGTGCTTGTCGGTTTTTTCCAGTATACCCAGGGCTTCCAGATCAGCCACGATGACTTTACGTGCTTCGAAGCGATCGAGGCCGCGATATTTTTCCGGGGCGTTGTCGTTAATCTTCGCATCCAGAGTCAGAATCGAAATCAGCGGCAGATTATGGCGTTGGCCAACTGCGTAGTCGTTGAAGTCGTGCGCTGGCGTGACCTTGACGCAACCGGTGCCGAATTCCAGATCCACGTAACTATCGGCAATAATCGGAATCTCGCGATCGGTCAGCGGCAG
>JBJTFJ010000163.1:0-6758 GCA_046093345.1 Fluviibacter sp.
TTCACTGTGCTTGAGCACGATAATGTGATTGTGGGTTGTGCGGCGCTTTATTTGCTGGATACGGAGAACGCTGAATTAGCCTGTTTGGCCGTGGACAATGAGCACCGTGAGTGGGGCTATGGTGAAAGGCTCATGCAGGCGATTGAAGCTCGGGCGCGCGCACAGAGTATTCGCCGCTTGTATGTGCTGACAACCCGGACTGCACATTGGTTTATCGAACGCGGATACAAACCTGCGAAGGTTGAAGATTTGCCCGATCGGAAGCGCGAGATGTACAACTATCAGCGCAATTCCAAAGTATTTGTGAAGAACCTCTAATAACGTCACCACAGGGAACATGAAAATGGCGCGTACAGTTCAATGCATCAAATTGGGTAAAGAGGCAGAAGGTCTGGACTTTCCACCGGTGCCGGGAGCTTTTGGACAGAAACTGATGGCTTCGGTTTCCAAGGAAGCTTGGCAGCAGTGGGTTAAGTTGCAAACAATGATTATTAATGAGAATCGTCTGAATCTTTCAGACTTGCGCCATCGTGAATATTTGCGTGAGCAGTGTGAGAAGCATTTCTTCGGAGAAGGTGCTGATCAGGTTGAAGGGTTTTCGCCACCCAAAGCTTAATGTCTGAATTGATCGGGTGAAAAAAAGGGACTCAAATTTGAGTCCCTTTTGGTTTATGCAGCGTTTGATTAACGTGTGCGTTTTTCAACGCCTTCAAGCGTGCCCACTAGAAGGACGTCAGCACCGCGTCGCGCAAATAACCCATTAGTGACGGTGCCCACGATTTGATTGAGGCTGGATTCGAAATTGATCGGATCGTTAATCGTTAAGCCGGAGACATCAAGAATATGATTTCCGTTATCGGTAACGAAGCCCGGGCGTAGAGCGGGTGAGCCACCTAGTTTACGAAGTGCACGCGCTACTTGAGCGGAGGCCATGGGAATCACTTCTACCGGAAGCGGAAAGTGACCAAGAACAGGAACGCATTTAGATGCGTCGGCGATGCAAACGAAGACATCAGCAACATCGGCAATGATTTTTTCACGTGTGAGTGCGCCACCCCCGCCTTTGATCATGGCGAAGGTGTGATCAATTTCATCGGCGCCATCAACGTAAATGGGGAGTGAGTCGATGTCATTGAGGTCGACTAGCGGAATGCCAATCTCGATGAGTTTGCGTGCGGTGGTTTCGGAACTTGCTACCGCGCCACGAATTTTATCTTTGATGGGTGCGAGTGATTCAATGAAGAGGTTTGCAGTAGAGCCCGTGCCAACGCCAAGGATGGCGCCGCTTTCAAGGTTTTCAGCTACATAGTTTGCCGCTGCAAGCGCGACTGATTTTTTTAGTTGGTGTTGTTGTTCTGGTGTCATCGGATTTCCTGTGAGCCACTTAAAAACGTGTGCACATTATCCGCTTTAATCGTCGCAATAAATTTTTGTTGTAATCAATCAAGGAAAATGTCTCAAAGCAGTGCATGAAAAAATTGTCACACCTCTTTCAATTAATTGAAAAAAAGCATAAAAAAATCTTTACACACCACATGAAGTGTATAAACTGTGCTTACCAAATCCATTCTGGAAGGAGACGCCAAGATGTCAACTGAAACAACCTCGTCGTTCATGACCCTGGCTGCAACACTGGCCGCTAAGAAACCGGCCGCTGCTGCAAAACCAGCTGCCAAAAAACCAGCCGCAAAAAAAGCAGCTGCTAAGAAGCCTGCTGCTAAAAAGCCAGCGGCCAAGAAGCCAGCAGCTAAAAAGGCTGTCGCCAAGAAGCCAGTTGCCAAGAAGGCCGTCGCTAAGAAGCCAGCAGCCAAGAAAGCTGTTGCTAAGAAGCCAGCAGCCAAGAAAGCTGTTGCTAAGAAGCCAGCAGCCAAGAAAGCTGTTGCCAAGAAGCCAGTAGCCAAGAAAGCTGTTGCTAAGAAGAAGTAAGTTTCTTTTTCTAGGCAGCACGCAGTAAAAAACCCCACGTGAAAACGTGGGGTTTTTCTTTGTGTCTTCGGTTAGCGGTGCGCTGCTTATTTCTTCTTTTGTGGCGGGAGATCGGTACAGGCACCTTCCGCAACTTCTGCTGCCAGACCGACTGACTCGCAGAGTGTTGGGTGTGGGTGAATGGTGTGCCCCATGTCCGCAGCATCACAACCCATTTCAATTGCAAGGCAGACCTCACCGATGAGATCACCGGCATTGGTGCCAACAATGCCACCACCAATAATGCGATGTGATTCCGCATCAAACAGAAGTTTGGTGAAGCCTTCGTCTCGTCCATTAGCAATGGCGCGGCCTGATGCTGCCCAAGGGAACATAGCCTTGGTAAACTTGCGCCCACTGGCTTTGCATTGTTCTTCAGTCATGCCGGCCCATGCGACTTCAGGGTCTGTATAGGCAACGGATGGAATTTGTAACGGGTCGAAGACACGTTTATGACCGGCGGCAACTTCAGCGGCAACATGGCCTTCATGTACCGCTTTATGTGCCAGCATAGGCTGACCGACCAGATCACCAATCGCAAAGATATTAGGTACGTTAGTCCGCATCTGGTTATCGACTTTGATGAAACCGCGTTCATCGACGAACACACCAGCTTTGTCTGCGCCCACCTTGTTGCCATTGGGTGAGCGTCCGACCGCAACTAGCACGCGGTCATAGACACCGGCCGCGGGCGTGTCGGTGCCGGTGGCACCTTCAAACAGAACGGTAATTCCGGCAGGTTCGGATTTGGCTGCAATACATTTGGTGTTGAGCAAGACACGGTTAAATCTAGAGAGATTCATCTTCTCCCAGACTTTGACCAGGTCGCGATCAGCACCGGGCATCAGACCCGCTCCGAGTTCTACCACGTCGATTTGCGTGCCTAGAGTTGCGTACACCGTTGCCATTTCCAGGCCGATGATGCCGCCACCGACGACCAGCATACGTTTGGGCACATCTTTCAGCTCTAGCGCGCCAGTTGAGTCCACGATGCGTGGGTCGACAGGCATGAAGGGGAGTTTGATAGATTGCGAGCCCGCAGCAATAATGGCCTGTTTGAAGCGAACGACTTTTTTATCGCCCGTTTTTTTTTGGCCGTCACCGCTCGTAGTTTCTACACTCATATGATGTGCATCAATGAATGTGCCGAGGCCTCGGACCTGCGCAACTTTGCGTCCCTTGGCCATGCCGGCAAGTCCGCCGGTGAGTTTGGTGACAACCTTGGCCTTGTGCTCACGTAGCTTCTCTACGGACACCTTGGCCGACGTCATTTCGACAATGCCGAGTTCGTGCAGGTGCGTGACTTCTTCCATCACGCCGGCGATATGTAGCAGCGCTTTGGAGGGAATGCAGCCGACATTGAGGCAAACACCACCGAGGGTGCCATAGCGTTCAACGATGACTGTATTCAGCCCGAGATCGGCGGCGCGGAAGGCTGCAGAGTAACCACCGGGACCACCGCCAAGTACCAGTAGATCGCATTCGACATCGACAGCGCCGGTATAGCTGGTGGCTGGCGTTGGCGCGGCGGTAGCAGGTGACGTTGCTGCTGCTGAATGAGGGGTAGGAGTGGCCGGCGTGGGCGCTGAAGCTAGCGCACTGGCTACTGATGCACTGGCAGATTCACTCGCCTCGATACGGGCAACTACGGTGCCTTCGCCGATCTTGTCCCCAAGCTTTACCAGCACTTCTTTGACGACGCCGGCCGCCGAGGCAGGAACATCCATCGTGGCTTTGTCAGACTCAAGGGTCACCAGCGCATCATCAACTTTGATGACATCGCCCGGCTTGATGAAAACTTCAATGACAGGCACTTCGGGAAAGTCGCCGATGTCCGGCACTTTTAGTTCAATCAGTTGGCTCATGAGACTTCTCCTTAGAGCGCAACGCGGCGGAAATCCGCCAGCATTTGAGCCAGGTAGACATTGAAGCGCGTTGCCAGAGCACCATCAATCACCCGGTGATCGGCCGTTAGCGAGAGTGGTAAGGTCAGGCGCGGTACGAATTGTTTACCGTCCCATACGGGCTTAATTGCACTCTTGTTGACGCCGAGAATGGCGACTTCCGGCGCGTTAACGATGGGGGCAAAGTAGGTGCCGCCAATGCCGCCGAGAGAAGAAATCGTAAAGCACGACCCTTGCATATCGGCAGGCTTGAGTTTGCCATCACGCGCTTGCTTGGCTAGATCTCCAGACTCCTGGGCAATTTCAAAGACCGATTTCTTGTCGGCATTTTTGATCACAGGCACGACCAGACCATTCGGAGTGTCTGCCGCAAAGCCGATATTGAAGTATTGCTTGAGAATCAGGTTGTCACCATCCAGTGAGGCGTTGAACTCGGGGTGCCGCTGCATGGCTTTGACACAAGCCTTTACCAGGAAGGCAAGCATGGTGAGTTTGGCACCGCCACCTTTTTCGTTTTCTTTGTTCAATTGAACGCGGAAAGCTTCCAGATCGGTAATGTCGGCATCTTCGTGATAGGTCACGGCGGGAATCATCGCCCAGTTTCGGGAGAGGTTCTGGCCGGAAATCTTTTTGATGCGTGACAGCGGCTGTACTTCGATCGGACCGAATTTTGCGAAGTCGACCTTAGGCCATGGCAGCAGATCAAGGGCGCCACCATTGCCACCGGTAGCAGCAGGAGTTTTGCCCGGAACGATGCCGGTGCTCATGGCACCCTTAACGAACCCAGTAATATCTTCGCGTACGATCCGATTTTTTGGGCCGCTGGCTTTTACTTGTGTCAGATCGACACCGAGCTCTCGTGCATAAGCACGGATGCCCGGGCTGGCGTGAACGGCACTGCCGATGGGCAGGCTAGGCAAACTTGATGCCGATGCAACTGCTGGGGCAGCGACGGCCGGTGCGGCAACGGGTCCCGCACCAGGCGTAGGCGGTACTGGCGCAGTAGCGGTTGGTGCAGGCGCGGCTACGCTAGCAGATGGGGCTGTGCTGCTTTCAAGGCGAACGATCACACTGCCTTCACCTACTTTGTCGCCGAGTTTGACCAATACCTCTTTGACGGTACCTGCGGCAGAGGACGGCACATCCATGGTGGCTTTGTCTGACTCTAGCGTTACCAGAGCGTCATCGACTTTGACGACATCACCCGGTTTCACGAAAATCTCGATCACCGGTACTTCTGCGAAGTCGCCGATATCAGGTACTTTTACATCAACAATGCCGCCACCGGTGGCAGCGGCTGCTGCTTGTGGGGCAGCAGCCGGGGCGGGTGTCGCTGCTGGGGGAGAAACGGGTGCGGCTGTTGCTCCGTCCGCGGCTTCAACACGCACAACTACAGCGCCCTCGCTGATGCGATCGCCCAGCTTCACGAGTACTTCTTTGACAACACCAGCGGCAGAGGCTGGTACGTCCATGGTGGCTTTGTCAGATTCCAGTGTCACGAGTGCGTCATCAATTTTGATGACGTCGCCAGGTTTAACAAACACTTCAATTACAGGGACATCGGTAAAGTCGCCGATGTCTGGGACCTTGATATCAATCAGTTGGCTCATGGTGGTTTCTCGCTTAAACCGACATCGGGTTTGGTTTGTTTGGATCTAACTGATACTTGGTGATGGCTGCAGCCACTTTGTCTCGGCCAATTGTGCCTTCGTCAGCCAGTGCTTTGAGAGCTGCCACCGTGACCCAGTGACGATCGACCTCGAAGAAATTGCGAAGGTGCTCTCGGGTATCAGAACGACCAAAACCGTTCGTGCCGAGGGCAACAAAGTTTTTCTTGATGAATGGGCGGATCTGTTCTGCGTAGAGCTTGATGTAGTCGGTAGCAGCAACTACCGGGCCGCGGGTGCCTGCGAGCTTCGATTCTACGTGGGAGATACGTTGCGGATCGGTCGGGTGGAGCATGTTCCAGCGAGCCACATCTTCACCATCGCGAGCCAGTTCATTAAAGCTCGGGCAACCCCACAGATCAGATTCAACGCCCCAGTCTTTTCGCAGTAGCTCCGCAGCGGCGATAACTTCACGGAAAATCGTGCCGGAGCCAAGAAGTTGTACACGCGGGCCAGTGCCAGCGGCACCCTTCTTGAAGGCGTACATCCCCTTGATGATGTCGGGCGCTGCACCTGCAGGCATCTCCGGATGTTCGTAGTTTTCGTTCATCACGGTGATGTAGTAGAAAACATCTTCCTGATCAACGTGCATGCGACGCATACCATCTTGCACAACAACTGCAACTTCATACTGGAATGTAGGGTCGTAGGAGATGCAGTTCGGGATCAGGTTCGCGAGCAGCAGGCTGTGGCCATCCTCGTGCTGAAGGCCTTCGCCATTGAGTGTTGTTCTGCCGGCCGTGCCACCAATCAGGAAACCGCGCGCACGTTGATCGCCTGCTGCCCAGCACAGATCCAGCGTACGCTGTAGGCCAAACATCGAGTAGCAGATGTAAAACGGAATGGTTTGTACGCCGTGTACAGAGTAGGCCGTTGCAGCGGCAATCCAGTCGCTCATGGCGCCCGCTTCGTTAATGCCTTCTTGTAGAACCTGACCATCTTTGCTCTCTTTATAGAACATCAGTTGGTCATGATCTTCCGGGACGTAGTTCTGCCCTTCCTGGTTCCAGATGCCAACGGCGCGGAACATCCCTTCCATACCAAAGGTGCGCGATTCATCAGGAACGATCGGGACTACATTACGGCCTACTGCCTTGTCTTTAAGCATCATGTTCATGATGCGGACAATGGCCATGGTGGTTGACAGCTCACGCCCCTCGCCGGAGGCTTTAAGCAGAGCATCAAAGGCCGACAACGGCGGAATCGTTAATGCTTCGGCTTT
>JBJTFJ010000164.1:0-11814 GCA_046093345.1 Fluviibacter sp.
GGCGACGAGTCATTTAACATCGGGGCAGGCATGGCTCGAACATACACGGCAGCTGCATTTATAAAAAGCAACATGCCTATGGGGCATTCGACAAAATTCCCGTTAGGACATGGTGGTCTTTCAGATCAGGATGCGGTTGATGTGGCAGAATATTTCTCGCACATTAAACGACCTGATTTTGCCGAGAAGAGCAAAGATTGGCCGAATGGTGAAAAGCCCAAAGATGCACGTTATTGAAGTAAGCTATTAAACGCTACTGCAGTTCGTTAACAACCGAGGAGATGAGTATGTCTTTGACACGTCGTAAATTCCTGAAGTCCAGTCTTGTAGCCGGTGCAGCCATGACTTTTTTTGGCAAGGCCAGTGCGGGTACTCCTGTATCCGAATCTGATCCACAAGCCAAGTCCCTGGGTTATGTCGCGAATGCCTCAAAGGCTGATAAGGCTAAGTTCCCTAAGTTTGCAGCTGGGCAAAATTGTGGCAACTGTTCGCTGTATCAGGGTAAAGCTGGCGGATCGGGTCCATGTCCTATTTTTGCAGGCAAGGATGTTGCTGCAGCCGGTTGGTGTTCGGCTTACGCTAAAAAGGCCTGACGTTAAAGCGAACACGCAGATACAAACACTAAAAAAGCAGCCTAGGCTGCTTTTTTAGTGGCTTTTGAAATGCGGTTTAGCGGTACACGAGCACCGGTATCTTGGAATGCGTCAGTACCTTTTGTGTTTCACTGCCAAGCAATAGGCTGGTGATGCCACGACGTCCATGTGAGGCCATGAATATCAGGTCGCATTTTTTATCTTCTGCGGTCTGAATGATGACTTCATAGGGAATGTCACTGGTTTCTGTGTGAACAGTGAAAGAAATGCCTGCCGCTGTGCAGATATCTGCTGCACTTTTCAGGTTCCGGTCAGCGATTGATTTGGTCAGCTTGCCAAACTCTTCAGGTGTTGTTGGATCGATGAGCGCACCATCACCGTAGTAACTAACCGGATACTCTGGTTTAACGAACAGGAGCGTAATCGAGGCTTTGATTTCGCTGGCGAACTCTGCAGCACGCCGTGTAGCCATAAGTGAAAGCTCAGATCCGTCAATCGGCACAAGTAGATGTTTAAACATGTGTGAATCTCCTAGTGTGCTGGTTTGCCAGAGGCGACTTCAATAAGTGCTTCCAGATTTGTAATTCTCAAATGACGGGTTTGAACATCCACGAGACCATCTTCCTGAAAGCGGGAGAAAAGTCTGGAAACGGTTTCGAGGGAAAGTCCAAGATAGCTACCAATTTCTTCGCGGGTCATGCGCAAGACGAAGGTATTGGGCGAGTAGCCGAGATGCGAAAACCTTTTGCCCAGGTCGAGAAGGAATGCGGCTAAACGCGATTCGGAGCGCAAATTGGCAAGAATCTGAAAGGTTGCCTGATCCTGCACGATCCGCTGACTCATCAGCTTGTTAAGGTGTGCATGCAGGTTAGGTAGGTTTGAAGCCAGTTCTTCGATGCTGCCATAGGGCATCATGCAGACTTCGCTGGCTTCAAGGGCCACTGCCTTACAGGCATGGTTACCACTTCCTATCCCGTCAATGCCCAGAATTTCACCAGTCATCTGAAAACCGGTGATCTGATCGCGCTGCTCTTGTGAGGGCAGCAAGGTTTTGAAAAACCCGCTGCGTACGGCGTAAATGGCGGTGAATGGCTCACCAATTTCGTAAAGTGACTCCCCGCGTTTAAGACGACGTCGGGTTGGAAACCATTGGTCTAGGGAATCCAAATCCTCGGTTTGTAATCCGGGGGGGTGACAAACCGGGTTCATATCGCAGTTCTGGCAATGCGCCTTCACTTCCGTGAAGTCGACGGATCCCTTCTGGCAATCAGAATCGGAATTTGTCTTGGAGGCCTGCGATACTGGCTTTGAAGTCATATAATTCTGTTATGAACAATTCGACACTTGCATTGGTAGATCGGGATTTGTGCCGCCGATTTGATATCAGCGGACCCCGTTACACATCCTATCCTACGGCAGACCGGTTTGCTGCCAATCCCGGGGCGCAACTTTTGGTAGACGCCCTGCGAACTCGGCCAGCGCCGGATCAACCGCTTTCATTATATGTCCATCTGCCTTTCTGTAGCACAGTCTGTTACTACTGCGGTTGCAACAAGGTCATAACCAAAGACCACAAAAAGTCCTCGCTTTATCTGGATTATCTGGAGCGGGAAGTGGATATGCAATTGGAATCTTTGAGCGGATCTCGTTCGGTGACCCAGTTGCATTGGGGTGGTGGTACACCGACATTCCTGTCTGATGACGAAATGCGTCGTTTGATGCATATTTTGCGCTCGCGCTTTAATTTTTTGCCTGAGGGTGAGTATTCGATCGAGATCGATCCACGTTCTGTAGACCCTAAGCGCGCCCATTTGCTAGCTGAATTAGGTTTTAACCGGATGAGCCTGGGTATTCAGGATTTTGATCCATTGGTTCAGCAGGCAGTTAACCGCATTCAGACCTTTGAACAAACTCGTGATGTCTTGCTGGCAGCCCGTGATGCCGGTTTTAAATCGGTTTCAGTCGATCTGATCTATGGCTTGCCCAAACAGACCCTAGAGGGATTCCGCGCCACGCTCGAGAAAACCCTCAGTCTTGCGCCTGACCGAATTGCGCTTTATAGCTATGCGCATCTACCGCAGATTTTTATGCCTCAGCGTCGGATTGAAGAGGCAGAGTTACCCAAAGGCGAAGAGAAGCTCTCCCTGATGGCCATGGCGATCGAGACTCTGGTCGAAGCTGGCTACATCTTTATCGGTATGGATCACTTTGCCCGTCCTGATGATGAGCTAGCTTTGGCGCAGCAAGATGCCAAACTACATCGAAATTTCCAGGGGTACTCGACACACGCCGAACTGGATTTGCTGGCCTTTGGTGTCTCGGCGATTGCAAAGGTAGGCCCGGTTTATTCGCAGAATGCGAAATCCCTAGAAGAGTATTACGCGGATATCGACGCAGGCCACCTGCCTGTGCGCCGCGGTTACCGCATGAACGATGATGACGAATTGCGTCGTGCAGTCATTCAGGAATTGATGTGTCACTTCGAGCTTGATTTTGCTGAAGTCAATACGGCTTGGTCTATCGATTTTGTGAGCTACTTTGCAAGTGCGCTGGAACAACTTGAACCGCTTATTGAAGCCGGGCTATTAACGGTAGATGCAACGGGTATTCGGGTTGAGCCCAAGGGGCGTCTCCTAGTGCGAATCATCGCGATGGCTTTTGACCATTATCTGCAACAGGATCGGCAGAACGCTGAGGCCGGACGGCCGCGTTATTCACGTGTGATCTAGTCTAGGCTCATGTTGAGTACAAGCAGCACAGCATTACCAATTTTTGCCGCGGTGCTGATCGGTTGGTTGGGCGGTGTCCATTGTCTGGGAATGTGTGGCGGCATTGTCAGTGCGCTGTCGATGTCAGTTCCGGAAGGGCGTCGCCCTGCTTTGTTATTGGCTTATAACCTTGGACGCTGTTTCACCTATATTCTTTTGGGTGCCTTGGCGGGTTTTATGGGCTACGCAGGCATCTCGGTGCTGGGCGTTGCACCCTTGGGTTTTTATATCCTCGCCAATATCTTGCTAATTGGTATGGGCCTCTATCTGATGGGCTGGCCATTTATCGTTCGCCCCTTAGAGCAGGGTGGGCAACATCTGTGGCGGCACATTGAGCCGATTGCGCGTCGTTTTTTTCCAGTGACGACACCCGGAAGGGCGTTAATTGTTGGTTTTGCCTGGGGGTTCCTGCCTTGTGGCCTTGTCTACAGTGCGTTGGCTACCGCAATTGCGAGTGCAAATCCGGTTTCGGGCGCCTTCTGGATGGCTGGATTTGCCTTGGGTACCTTGCCTAATCTTTTACTGGCCGGCTGGATGGGTGCGGGCTTGCTTAACAGAATGCGCCAGTCGGCATTACGTTGGATTGCGGGGCTATTAGTGATCGCCTGGGGCGTTTATGGCCTGGTCCAGGGATTGAATTGACGATGACTGAGCACGTTCTGAAGATCACGGGGCTTAGGTGCGCCAATTGTGCCCGTACGGTACAGAAAGCCATAGAGCAGCTGCCAGAGGTTCAGTCAGAAGTTAACTTCGCAACGGAAGAAGCCATTGTTCATGTGCCGAGCTCATCGACTGTTGAAGCGGTGATCGGGGTTGTGGAAACGGCGGGGTATGGCGCAACGGAGGTTCGTGACATCACGGAAGCGACCCACGTTGAAATGGATCGATTGCAGCAGGCACGCTTCTGGACGGCAATTATCTGTGCAACGCCGCTGCTTCTGGCAATGCCCTGGATGTGGCTTTCCGGCGAGGCAGTTCATGTGCCAGTTATCTGGCAATGGCTGCTGGCTACACCCGTCCAGTTATGGGTGGCCTGGCCATTCTATCGGGGTGCCTGGTATGCCCTTAAGCTGCGCACGTCAAACATGGATGTGCTCGTCAGTCTTGGCACCTTGTCTGCCTATGTTTATTCGGTTGCTGTTATGTTGGCGGGTGATCATGGCGATGTGTATTTTGAAGCATCAGTCGTTGTCATTGCTTTGATCATGACCGGTAAGCAATTGGAACTTCGTGCCCGGAAATCCAGCGCATCGGCGATTGAACGCCTGCTTCATCTAACACCTAAAACTGCCTGGCGTGAATCTGCTACCGGACATTTCGAATCAGTTCCGCTTTCCGATATACGTCCAGGAGACCGGGTACGCGTCCTAAGCGGAGAAGCAATCCCGGTTGATGGTCTGGTTATTGACGGAAGTTCCTCGGTCACGGAATCGATGCTGACGGGAGAGCCGATTCCCGTTGAAAAGAATCTGAACGATAAGGTTTATGCCGGCACACTAAATGGGGATGGCCTGCTTGTTTGTCGTGTGACCGGGGTAGGGCGCAGCACCGTTTTAGCAGGGATTGCCCGGCTGGTGGCTCAGGCCCAAGGCTCACGCGCGCCGGTACAGGCATTAGTTGATCAGGTTTCTGCCTGGTTTGTACCTATGGTTGTGGTCATAGCGTTGTTGACCCTCGTTGTTACCGGAGTCTGGTTGGGCGATTGGGAAGCAGCCGTGATTCGCGCTGTAGCGGTGCTGGTGATTTCCTGCCCGTGTGCACTTGGCTTGGCGACACCAACTGCCATTATGGTGGGTATCGGAGAGGGCGCGCGACAGGGCATTCTGGTTCGCGATGCAGACGCATTGCAACGGGCTGCGACCGTTGGCACAGTGATTTTTGATAAAACAGGTACCTTAACGGAAGGGAAGTTGTGCTTGGTCGATGTGGTCTTGGATCCGGCCGACTCGATTACGCGTGACGCGGTATTAACGATTGCTGCGGCGCTTGAACAAGGCTCTGCACATCCTGTTGCGCATGCAATACGTTCAGCGGCTGAGGGCCTCGGTGCTACAGAGACATTGACTGATTTCCGTAATGAATCAGGTAAAGGTGTGTTTGGTACGATATCCGGGCAGGCCTATGGGGTCGTGCGCTGGCATGCCGATCAGACAAAAGGGTCCTCCGGTTTCTGGGTGCAACAGGCCGATCGATTGGCCAAAGAAGCAAAGACGTTGTCGGTGGTGACCCATTCGGACAGGCCAATAGCCATGCTGGCGTTCTCTGATACGCCACGGTTTGATGCGCCCAATGCATTACAGCAGTTGCGGGCATTGGGATTAAAAACTGTGATGCTCACCGGGGATCAGGTTGAATCTGCCCGCGTGATTGGTGCCTTGCTAGGTGTCGACACCATTCGTGCAGGCGTGTTGCCAGCGGGCAAGGCGGCCGAGGTCAAACAACTGCTTGATACTCAGCCCGGGGGTGTGATGATGGTAGGTGATGGTATTAACGATGCACCTGCACTGGCATCTGCGTCTGTAGGCGTCGCCATGGGTGGTGGGATGGATATTGCGATGGAAAGTGCGGGTATTGTGCTCATGAACAATCGCCTGACCGGAATAGCCGATGCGATCCGACTTTCTCGCCGCACACTGGCCAAAATCCGCCAGAATCTGTTTTTTGCCTTTATCTACAATGTGTTGGCGATTCCTTTGGCGGCAATTGGGTTGCTTAATCCGGTCGTTGCAGGCGCCGCCATGGCCTGTTCTTCAATTTCTGTTGTAGGAAATTCATTGTTATTGCGCCGCAAGCGTTAAAAACCCGCTTCAGACGCTATAATTTTCAAGTTAGACGCAATTTGCTACGCGTACATACAACCACACCATAAAGGGAGAAGACATGAACATCGATAATATTTCCATCGGCAAGGATGTCCCGAACGATTTCAACGTCGTTATCGAGATCTCGGCTAACGCACCAGGCATCAAATACGAGCTGGATAAAGATTCGGGTGCTGTATTTGTGGATCGTTTCATTGCCACACCAATGCACTATCCTTGTAACTATGGTTTTATCCCTTCGACTCTGTCGGAAGATGGTGATCCTGTTGACGTTCTGGTTGTGTCGCCATACCCGCTGCCACCAGGCGTTGTTATCCGTTGCCGCGCCGTTGGTATGCTGGCCATGGAAGACGAAGCTGGCGAAGATGCCAAACTGGTTGCTGTGCCAGTATCGAAGCTGACTGGTATCTACGACAAGGTACAAAGTACTGACGATCTGCCAGAGCTGCTGATCAAGCAAATTACCCACTTCTTTGAACATTACAAAGATCTGGAAGCAGGCAAGTGGGTTAAGGTTAAGGGCTGGAAAGATGCAGCCGCAGCAAAAGCCGAAATTACTTCGGGTGTTGCTCGCGCCAAGGCCGGCAAGTAAGCCTGAGCCTTTAGGCATACAATAGCCCTGAGTTAGCTCAGGGCTATTTTTTTGACAAATTTTGTTCAAATGCAGGAGTAGAGTGTGCGGGTTGCAGTGGCTCAGATGAATGTAGTGCTTGGCGATCTGGTCGGCAATGTTCGGCGTATCGTTGAACAGGCCAATCGGGCTGCTGCTGATGGCGCAGATCTGCTGCTGACGCCTGAATTAAGTCTGTGTGGTTATCCGCCGGAAGACCTGTTGCTGCGCCCGGATTTTTATCGATCGGTAGATCTTGCGCTCGTTTCGTTGACTCGCGAAACTTCGGATCTGGATATTGCGATTGTGGTCGGGCATCCCGAGCAAGCAGGTGCACATTATTACAATGCAGCCAGTGTTCTGTACCAGGGCAAACGTATTGGCACTTATCGTAAACAGCATTTGCCACAGTACGAAGTGTTTGATGAGTTACGTTATTTCACCCCGGGTTCGGAACCCTTCGTTTTTGATCATGCCGGTGTTCGCTTCGGTTTAGCGATTTGTGAAGATATCTGGTTTGCTGAACCAGCCCAGGCGGCTAAAGCTGCAGGCGCGGAAGTCCTGCTGGTTCTCAATGCGTCTCCGTATCACCTGGACAAAACCGTTGACCGGCAGAGTGTTTTGGCGGAACGAGTCGCACAGACCGGACTCTCGATCGTTTATTGCAATCTGGTTGGTGGACAGGACGAACTCGTTTTTGATGGCGCTTCATGCATTGTCGCCGCTAGTGGACAGACGGTTTTGCAATTGCCCCAGTTTGCCGAGGCACTTGCTTACGCTGATTTAAATGATGCAGGCAAATGGCAAACGCAAGAGTTTCTGTCTCCACCTGCTGAATTGAATGCCCAGATTTACCAGGCAATGGTTATGGGGGTTCGTGATTATTTTGCCAAGAATGGTTTTGCCGGTGCCTATCTAGGATTATCCGGCGGCATTGATTCTGCGCTGACGCTTTGTGTAGCGGTCGATGCTCTGGGAGCAGATCGCGTTCGACCGATCATCATGCCTTCTCCCTATACAGCCCAGATGAGTATTGATGACTCCTGGGCGCTTTGTGCCAACCTGGGCGTTAAAGGTGAATTGCTGAATATCCAGCCTGCCATGAAGACCTATGAGCAAATGCTGGCTCCCTATTTCGTGGGCAAAGAGGCTGATACGACAGAAGAAAACCTGCAGGCGCGGATTCGTGGCAATTTACTGATGGCCCTGTCAAATAAAAGCGGTTGGCTGGTGCTAACGACAGGTAATAAATCAGAAATGGCGGTTGGTTATTGCACCCTATACGGTGATATGGCCGGTGGGTTTGCAGTATTGAAAGATTTGCTCAAGACCAAGGTTTTTGAGGTTTGTCGCTGGATTAACCGCGAACAGGAAGTTATTCCATGGCGGATTATCGAAAGACCACCATCAGCCGAATTGCGACCCGATCAGACCGATCAGGACTCTTTGCCGCCTTACGAGGTGTTAGACGCTATTGTGACGGCTTACATGGAACAGGATATTAGTCCGCGTGACATCGTAGCGCAGGGCTATCGTGAGGATGATGTGCGCCGAGTGGTCAGGCTTTTGCGTATTTCTGAATACAAACGTCGCCAGTCCCCCGTGGGAATTCGTTTGACTCGTCGCGGTTTTGGTAAAGATTGGCGCTATCCAATTACCAACCGATATGCCGATGAGTGGTAAGCTATCGAAATATTGAATTTGATTTTGACCGCATGGAGTTGTCATGAAGCAGATCGTTGCCATTATCAAGCCTTTTAAACTGGATGAAGTTCGTGAAGGCCTGTCAGAAATTGGTGTCACTGGATTGACCGTTACGGAAGTTCGCGGTTTTGGTCGCCAGAAGGGTCACACAGAGCTATATCGCGGCGCAGAGTATGTTGTTGATTTCCTGCCCAAGGTACGCCTAGAGGTTGTTGTACAAGATGATCGCGTAGAGGCTGTTCTGGAGTCGATTATCAAATCTGCTCGTACCGGCAAAATTGGCGATGGCAAGATTTTCGTGCTGCCTGTGGAACAAGTTGTGCGGATTCGTACTGGCGAGGTTGATGACCAGGCTATTTAAGCCATGCATTGCTGAGCTTTTTTCAGCACTGATTAAAAGCCCTGCGGTGTTTCATCAGCGGGGCTTTTTCTTGTATCGATTTAGTTGAGAAGCCTTTTGTCACTTGTTGCCTTTAATAAGCCGTATGGCGTGGTCTCCCAGTTCACCCCGGAGGGTCGCTGGCAAGGGCTGTCGGATTATTTAAAGTTGCCAGAGTATCGCGTCGCAGGCCGACTTGATGCCGATAGCGAAGGCTTGCTGCTTTTAACGGATAACGGGGCCTTGCAGGCTCGTATTGCCGAGCCACGGCATAAGCTTCCCAAATGTTATTGGGCGCAAGTTGAGGGCATTCCTGATGATGTCGCGCTGGATCAGCTGCGAAAGGGGCCTTTGCTCAACGATGGGCCAACGCGTTCATGTGAAGTGACATTGCTTCCCGAGGATGTTGAGGCGCGTTTCCTTTGGCCTAGAAATCCACCGATCCGCTTTCGCAAATCCATCCCGACGACCTGGTTGGCGGTAACTTTGACCGAAGGGCGTAATCGCCAGGTAAAACGCATGTGCGCTGCCGTTGGCTTGCCAGTGCTTCGCCTCGTGCGTGTATCGGTAGGAGGTATTCAATTGCTCGAACTGAAAGAAGGGATGCCGCTGGCATTGGGTCAGTCTTCTGAGGTTTCGGTTGCACAGCTCAATGGGAGTGGTGTATGAAGTTCGCAATTCGTTCTGCCATGATTGCTGGCGCCATCATGGCTATAGCCATGACTGTGCAGGCTGCAACTTTGCCCATCATTCGGCTCTCCCTGGGATCGGGGACCCTCGATGTAGAGGTCGCCAGTAATAAAGCGCAGCGTTCACTGGGGTTGATGAATAGACCATCGATGCCTGAAACCCGGGGCATGCTGTTTGTTTATCCTGCGCCTGCCTATTTCTGCATGTGGATGAAAAATACCAAACTGCCGCTATCGGTTGCATTTATAGATGCCCAGGGCCAGGTAATTAATATCGAAGACATGGTGCCGCAAACAGAAACCAACCATTGCACTCAGCGTAATGCAACCTATGCTCTGGAAGCCAATCGTGGCTGGTTTGTTAAGCATGGGGTTGTTCCGGGCAGTCAGGTTCTGGGTCTTGAAAAGGCCCCTCAGGGCGAATACTGAGACAGCTATGCGGGAGAATCGTAATCAATCCAGGCGCTTAATAGGACATGCCCGGGGGAGCCATTGGCATCCTTTAGGTAAAGCACTTAAACCGCCTGAGACCTTGCGTCCCTGGTTACTGGAGTCTGGTTCACTAACGCGTCGGTTGCAGCAGCATTTTGGAAAAATTGACGTGCGTGTATTGCAGCAGGCGCTTGGGCAACCTTATAACGACGAAGGGGAAGGGCGTTTTCCTCTGGCGGTAGTACGTGCTGTTGTCTTAGCTGGCGCAGATCAAAAACCACTGGTCGTGGCGCATTCCGTTTTGCCGGCCGTTCCACGTGGGCCGCTTTCTATCATGTTTAAACAATTAGGTCGGCAAGCATTGGGGACGCTTTTGTTTACGCGCAGAGGGTTTGTGCGTAGGCAACGCGAGTGGGCTTTTCTCGATACCCGTCACCCTTTGTATCGTATGACGATGGCGCAGATTGGCAATAACGCTCCTGACAGACTTTGGGCCAGACGCGCCGTCTTCAGTTTGTCGCGCTATCCGGGACAAACGGTTCAGGTCACGGAAGTCTTCTGCATGCAGTAAAAAGAAAACCCGGCTTAGGCCGGGTTTTCGTTGTGCAGCCTAGACCAATTAGGCGAAGTTGGCTTCTGCAAACTTCCAGTTGGCCAGTTTGTCGAGGAATGTCTCAACGAACTTTGGACGCAGGTTGCGATAGTCGATGTAATAGGCGTGTTCCCAGACGTCAACAGTCAGCAAAGCTTTGTCGCCAGTAGTCAGTGGGGTGCCAGCTGCGCCCATGTTAACGATGTCGACGCTACCGTCAGCCTTTTTAACAAGCCAAGTCCAGCCAGAACCAAAGTTGCCCACGGCCGAGGTCTGGAATGCCTTTTTGAACTCGTCAAACGAGCCCCATTTTTTGTTAATGGCTTCAGCCAGTGCGCCAGTCGGAGCACCGCCACCGTTTGGCGATAGGCAGTTCCAGAAGAAGGTGTGGTTCCAAACTTGAGCGGCATTGTTGTAAACGCCACCAGCTGGTGCCTTCTTGACGATATCTTCCAGGCTGAGGTTTTCATACTCGGTGCCCGGAATCAGGTTGTTCAGATTAGTCACATAAGCCTGGTGATGCTTGGCGTAGTGATAGTCGAAAGTTTCTTCCGACATGTGTGGGGCAAGAGCGTTCTTAGCGAACGGCAGTGCTGGCAATTCAAAGGCCATGATAGTTCTCCGGGTTGGGGGGGATTTCTAGGTTTGATCTTTGATTCTAGACAGAGCGGCTGTTGCCTGCAAGCTTTGCCTAAAGATTTGTATCCGGTTGGGCGGCATTGATGGTGGCCTGTAACTTGCCATCGGCTAAACGTAACTGGACTTGTGAATGAATAGGGGCTTTGCTGATGCTATCTACTAAATGGCCCTGGGCATCGGTTACGAGCGCGTAGCCACGTTTCAGGGGTTGGTTAGGGTCTAGCGCCTGCAGCCGCAATCCTAGTTCGCTCAAGCGCCTATGTTCACGTTCCAGCGCACGTTGCGACCACAGGGTTAGGCGTGTCTGGTATTGATGCAAACGATCTTGCTGGCGCTCTAGCAGCGCTGCTGGGCTGCGCAGGCGTGCGGCATAACCATCCAGCTTCATTCCTGCCTCATTAATACGTCGCATCACCAATTGATGCAAACGCTGGTGATTGGTATCAATAAGCGCAATGAGCCGGGATTTGTCGGGGGCAATAAGTTCTGCTGCGGCCGTAGGGGTAGGCGCCCGGACATCAGCGGCCAGGTCGGCTAAAGTCGTATCTGTTTCGTGACCAATGCCAGCGATGATCGGCAAATGGCT
>JBJTFJ010000165.1:0-3290 GCA_046093345.1 Fluviibacter sp.
CGAACAGAATGCCGATGGTGAGTGCCAGGGCAAAGTAGTGCAGGGCATCGCCACCGAAGACCAGCATCGAGAGCACCATCATTTCAGTTGCGCCGTGGGTGATGATGGTGCGGGAGATGGTGCTGGTAATCGCATGATCCAAAATCTGCGGGGTGGTCATGCCACGCTTCTTGCGGAAGGTTTCGCGCACGCGGTCAAATACCACCACAGATTCATTCACCGAGTAACCCAGCACGGCCAGTACAGCGGCCAGCACGGGTAGTGAGAACTCCCACTGGAAGAAAGCTAAAGAGCACAAAGCGCTCATCGCCGGTCTGCAAAAAGGTGATGAAGTCATCACTCAAGGCGGCCTAACTGGCAAAGTCACTGCCATCGGTGACAACTACGTCAAAATCGAAGTCGGCTCAAACAGCGCCGGCGCAGTAGAAATTACCGTACAGCGTCCGGCTATCGGCATTGTTCTGCCGAAGGGTTCGCTGAATTCGCTGTAACTGCGCGCTGCAATCAACCGGATTTGCACCCTAACGTGCATGTTCGACCCGGGGGCTTTGGCCCCCGTTTGACTTTTCTGTGACCTGTCATGAATCGCTATCCGCTCTGGAAATACATTGTCGTAGCCATCGCCCTTGTTATCGGCGTGCTCTACACGTTGCCCAACTTTTTTGGTGAAACACCCGCCGTACAGGTTTCACCGATCCGTGCCACGCTAAAGTCTGACGATAAGCTACTGCAACAGGTCACTGCAGCACTGGATAAGAACGGCATCTCCAGCGCAGGCGCATTCCTCGACACCAACGGCGTTAAAGTCCGTCTGCCAGATACCGATACACAGCTTAAAGCGCGTGACGTTCTGGAGCATGCATTCAATCCAAAAGCAGATGACGCACAGTACGTTGTGGCGCTTAACCTACTGTCCGCCTCACCAAAATGGCTCACCTCGATTCATGCCCTACCCATGTATCTAGGTCTTGATCTGCGCGGTGGCGTGCACTTCCTGCTGCAGGTTGATCTGCAAGGCGCACTAACTAAGCGTATCGACGCAACATCTGCCGATATCCGCACACTGTTGCGCGACAAAAACATTCGTCATGCCGGCATCACCCGCGAAGACCAACGCGTAGTGATTCGCTTCCGCGAAGCCGATTATCGCAATCAGGCGCGTGCTGCACTCGTTACCGGCCAGCCAGACATCAACTTTGTAGAACAAACCGTGAGCGGGGATGCTGCTCTTGTGGGCACCTTCAAACCTGAAGCCATCAAGCGCATTCAGGAATTTGCCGTTAAACAGAACATCACCACCCTGCATAACCGGATTAATGAACTAGGCGTTGCAGAACCCATCATCCAGCAATCTGGCCCTGATCGCATTGTTGTGCAGCTGCCAGGCGTACAAGACACCGCAAAAGCTAAAGACATCCTGGGTCGTACCGCCACGTTGGAAATCCGCATGGTGGACGACACGCCGGGCGCACTGGAATCGGCCCTTAACGGTAACGTACCTGCGACCGCAGAGCTTTACACCGAACGCGGCGGCAACCCGATCCTGGTTAAGAAAGTGGTTGTCCTCACCGGCGAACGTCTGAACGATGCCCAGCCGGGCTTTGATAGCCAAACGCAAGAACCCGCCGTGCATCTGACACTGGATTCGGCTGGCTCACGCATCTTCCGCGACATCACCCGTGAAAACGTCGGCAAGCGCATGGCCATCCTGCTTATCGAAAAGGGCAAGGGCGAAGTCATTACAGCCCCGGTAATCCGTAGCGAAATCGGTGGTGGCAAAGTACAGATCTCCGGCCGCATGACCACTGTAGAAGCCAACGAAACCTCGCTGCTGTTGCGCGCTGGTTCGCTAGCTGCGCCGATGGACATCATCGAAGAGCGTACCGTTGGTCCATCGCTGGGTGCCGAGAATATCTCGCGCGGCTTCCACGCTACGTTGTGGGGCTTTGCTGCCATCGCCGTGTTCATGATCATCTACTACGGCATGTTTGGCGTAATTTCTGTACTGGCGCTGTCATCGAACCTGCTGTTCCTGGTAGCCATTCTCTCGCTATTGCAAGCCACACTTACCCTGCCAGGCATTGCTGCTATTGCACTAGCGCTGGGTATGGCCATTGATGCCAACGTACTGATTAACGAGCGCATCCGTGAAGAACTGCGCAACGGCTCTACACCACAGGCGGCCATTGCAGCCGGTTACGAACGTGCCTTCGACACCATTCTCGACTCCAACATCACCACGCTGATCGCTGGTCTGGCACTGCTGATTTTTGGTTCGGGTCCGGTACGCGGCTTTGCGGTCGTGCACTGTCTGGGCATTCTCACCTCGATCTTCAGCGCTGTGGTTGTCTCACGCGCGCTAGTGAATATCATCTACGGCCGCCAGAAACGTCTGACCAAGATTTCGATTGGTCAGGTCTGGAAGCCTGAATCTAACCAACCAACGGCCTAAGACGGAGCGACGATCATGGAACTTTTCCGCATCCGCAAAGACATTCCCTTCATGCGCCATGCGCTGGTGTTCAACATTATTTCGTTGCTCACCTTCCTGCTGGCAGTATTCTTTCTGGCAACCCGTGGCCTGCACTTCTCGGTAGAGTTCACCGGCGGCACGCTGGTCGAGGTGCAATACAAACAAGCAGCAGACTTAGAAGCCATTAGAGGCGGCCTGGCCAAAGCCAACTTCCAGGACTACGCCGTTCAGAACTTCGGTTCCAGCCGCGATGTGCTGATCCGCCTGCCGTTGAAGCCTTCACAAAGTACGGCGGCCATTGGTACCGGTGTTATGGAAGCGCTCGATACGAGTGCCCCGGGCGCCCAACTGCAACGCGTTGAATTCGTTGGCCCGCAAGTGGGTGAAGAGCTTGCGCATGATGGCGGTTTAGCGCTACTGCTGGTGATCATCGGCATCATGCTTTATCTGGCACTGCGCTTCGAATGGCGCTTCGCGCTCTCGGCCATCATCGCTAACTTACACGATGTGATCATCATTCTGGGCTTCTTCGCTTTCTTCCAGTGGGAGTTCTCACTACCCGTGCTGGCCGCTGTACTGGCCGTGCTGGGTTACTCGGTGAATGAATCTGTGGTGGTATTTGACCGTGTACGCGAAACATTCCGCAAAAAGCGTGGCATGACGACCCCGCAGATTCTGGATCATGCGATTACCAGCACCATCTCCCGCACCATCATCACCCACGGCGCAACTGAAATGATGGTGCTCTCGATGCTGGTCTTCGGTGGCGATGCCCTGCACTACTTTGCCCTGGCACTCACCATCGGCATTCTGTTCG
>JBJTFJ010000166.1:0-3304 GCA_046093345.1 Fluviibacter sp.
ACGTGGCGTGCCGAGGCATCTGCTTCCGAATAAACGGCAACAGTCTTGATGCCCATCTTGCGGGCAGTTTTGATAACACGACAGGCGATTTCGCCGCGGTTTGCAATCAGGATTTTCTTGAACATGTTTTTATCTCCCGGGCGATCAAAGCGGAATGTTGCCGTGTTTGCGCCACGGATTCTGGATGTCTTTGTCTTTCAGCATGGCCAGCGAGCGACAGATGCGCTTGCGGGTTTCGTTTGGCATGATGACGTCGTCGATAAAGCCCCGTGCGCCAGCCACGAATGGGTTGGCAAATTTGGCTTTGTACTCGGCTTCGCGCTCAGCCAGTTTGGCTGGGTCGTTCTTTTCTTCGCGGAAGATAATTTCCACAGCACCCTTTGGACCCATCACAGCGATTTCTGCTGATGGCCAGGCAAAGTTAACGTCGCCACGCAGATGCTTCGAGCTCATCACATCGTAAGCGCCGCCGTAGGCCTTACGGGTAATGACGGTGACTTTTGGTACGGTACATTCGGCGTAGGCATAGAGCAGCTTGGCGCCGTGCTTGATGATGCCGCCGTATTCCTGCGAGGTGCCTGGCATGAAGCCTGGCACATCAACGAAGGTGACAACTGGAATGTTGAAGGCGTCACAGAAGCGTACGAAGCGGGCAGCTTTGATTGACGACTTGATGTCCAGACAGCCGGCGAGAACGAGCGGCTGGTTCGCCACGATACCAACTGGGCGACCTTCCATACGACCAAAGCCGATGATGATGTTCTTGGCGTAATCCGGTTGAATCTCGAAGAAGTCACAGTCATCAACCGTTTTGATGATCAGTTCCTTCATGTCGTAAGGCTGATTCGGGTTAGCCGGTACCAGCGTATCAAGGGAGAAGTCCAGGCGGTCAGCGCTGTCGAGCGTTGGTTGTACAGGTGGCTTCTCTTTATTGCTCGATGGCAGGAAATTGATTAGACGGCGCAGCATCATCAGTGCTTCGACATCGTTTTCAAAGGCCAGATCAGCCACACCGGATTTGCTGGTGTGTGTAACGGCACCACCCAGTTCTTCAGCGGTCACTTCTTCGTGCGTCACGGTCTTCACGACTTCTGGACCCGTTACGAACATGTACGAACTGTCTTTGACCATAAAAATGAAGTCGGTCATCGATGGCGAGTAAACAGCACCGCCGGCACAGGGGCCCATGATCATCGAAATCTGTGGAATGACGCCCGAGGCCATTACATTGCGCTGGAATACGTCAGCGTAGCCGCCCAGAGCTGCAACGCCTTCCTGAATACGCGCACCACCTGAGTCATTGAGACCGATCACCGGGGCGCCAACCTTCATCGCTTGATCCATGATCTTGCAGATTTTCTCAGCGTGCGTTTCAGACAGCGAGCCGCCGAGCACGGTGAAGTCTTGCGAAAACACAAACACCAGACGGCCGTTTACCGTGCCGTAACCAGTGACTACACCATCGCCCGGTAAAGATTGCTTTTCCATGCCGAAGTCGGTGCAGCGATGTTCTTTGAACATATCCCACTCTTCGAACGATTCCGGATCCAGAAATAGTTCAATGCGCTCGCGGGCTGTCAGTTTGCCCTTGGCGTGTTGCGCGTCAATGCGCTTCTGACCGCCGCCCAGACGCGCTTGTTCGCGCTTCTGTTCGAGCTGATGGATAATTTCTTGCATAGTGGGACTCCTTAGGTGATATCCGGAATTACGAGCCAAGACCGGCGGTCGTTGGCGATGTTTTAGCAAGGGTTGTGCCAAGGAAGGCACTTAAAAGCTGGCGGGCAGCCGAAGCGGGCGTCTGGCGAGCTTCGTCGACGGCCTGGCGGATGCCTGGCAAGTTAGCAAGTACAGTGTCGTTAGCGTGAAACGCGCGGCGCAAACCTGAGTCAATCAGACTCCACATCCAGGCTTGCGCCTGATGACGACGTCGTTCGGCAAACTCGCCAGTAGGCACAAGGGCGGCGCGATATTTTTCAATCGCTTCCCAGAATTTTTCAATGCCATCATGATGCAAGGCGCTGAGCGCAATGACCGGTGGCTGCCAGTTCGGGCTGCTTGGACGCAGCATGCCCAGAGCATTTCTCCATTGTGCAGCAGTTACCGTTGCGGCGCGTGGGTCGATATCGGCTTTATTGATGACGACGAGGTCGGCAATTTCGACGATGCCCTTTTTAATGGCCTGTAGGTCATCACCGGCGTTTGGCAGTTGCAGCAGACAGAACATGTCGACCATGCCAGCCACAGTGGTTTCCGATTGGCCGACGCCCACCGTTTCGACAATGATGACATCGTAACCGGAGGCTTCGCAGAGCAGCATGGCTTCACGGGTCTTTTCGGCGACGCCGCCGAGCGAACCGGAGGATGGACTTGGGCGAATAAAGGCTTCTTCGCGCATGGAGAGTTGTTCCATGCGTGTTTTATCCCCGAGAATCGAACCACCCGAAACGCTGGAGGACGGATCAACGGCCAGCACGGCCAATTTGTGGCCTTGCTTGATCAACCACATGCCGAGCGCTTCGATGAAGGTCGACTTGCCAGCACCGGGCACACCGGAAATGCCAATACGAATGGCGTTGCCAGTACTCGGCAGGAGCGCGTTCAGCACTTGCTGGGCACGGATTTGATGATCGTCTCGTGTCGATTCGATCAGCGTAATGGCTTTGGCCAGCGCACGACGTTGCCCCGCGAGCACGCCCGCTACCAAAGCCTGATCGGCTTCCGTAAGCGTGGTGACTTCTGCTGGGCGCATCGCGTTCATACCGGGTGCAATATAGGGCGAAATTACTTGGCGAGCGCTTTGCGGATTTCGGCCAGAACGGTGCGTGCCGAATCTTCAATGCGGGTACCTGGGCCAAAGATGGCCTTGGCGCCAGCCTTGTACAAGGTGTCGTAGTCTTGAGCCGGAATCACGCCACCAGCGAACACAATGATGTCGTCCGAACCTTGTTCTTTGAGTGCGTTGACCAGAGTTGGCAGCAGTGTCTTGTGGCCAGCGGCCAGCGACGATACGCCAATAGCGTGTACATCGTTTTCAATCGCCTGGCGTGCGGCTTCTTCCGGCGTCTGGAACAGCGGTCCCATGTCGATATCAAAACCAAGGTCAGCGAAGGCGGTTGCCACCACTTTGGCGCCGCGATCGTGACCATCCTGGCCGAGCTTGGCAATCATGATGCGTGGACGACGGCCTTGTTCCTGAACGAACTTCTCGATGTCCTGCTTGATCTCTTCCCAGCTTTCCTGACCCTGCACAACGCCTCCGTACACACCAGAAATCGTTTGATTGTTAGCGCGGAAACGGCCAAAG
>JBJTFJ010000167.1:0-2048 GCA_046093345.1 Fluviibacter sp.
GAAGCATTTCGTTGGCCGTCCTAGCCCGATTTATCACGCCAAGCGTTGGAGTGAGATTCTCGGTGGTGCCCAGATTTATCTGAAGCGCGAAGATCTTAACCACACCGGTGCCCACAAGATCAACAACACCATTGGTCAGGCATTGCTGGCGCACCGTATGGGTAAGAAGCGCGTTATTGCGGAAACCGGTGCCGGTCAACATGGCGTCGCTTCGGCAACAGTTGCCGCCCGTTTCGGGATGAAGTGCGTGGTCTACATGGGTGCAGAAGACGTAGGTCGTCAGTCAGCCAATGTCTATCGTATGAAACTGCTCGGTGCCGAAGTGGTGCCGGTAGAAAGTGGTTCGCGCACGCTAAAAGATGCGCTGAATGAAGCGATGCGTGACTGGGTGACTAACGTTGAAGACACCTTCTACATCATCGGCACTGTTGCTGGCCCGCATCCTTATCCAATGATGGTGCGAGACTTCAATTCGGTGGTCGGTAAAGAATGCGTCAAGCAGATGCCGGATATGGTTGGCCGCCAGCCAGATGCGGTGATTGCCTGTGTGGGTGGTGGTTCTAACGCCATGGGTATTTTCTACGACTACATTCCGCACGAGAGCGTTAAGCTAATCGGTGTGGAAGCCGCTGGTGATGGCATTGATACGCCACGTCATGCCGCATCGTTGCAACTAGGTAAGCCGGGTGTGCTGCATGGTAACCGTACCTATCTGCTGCAGGATGAGAATGGCCAGATCATTGAAACCCATTCTGTATCAGCGGGTCTGGACTATCCGGGTGTTGGCCCGGAACATGCCTGGTTGAAAGATAGCGGTCGCGCAGAATATGTTGGTGCAACGGATAAAGAAGCGTTGCAGGCATTCCATGATCTGTGTCGTATCGAAGGCATTATTCCAGCACTGGAATCGAGCCATGCTTTGGCTTATGCCGCCAAGCTGGCGCCGACCCTGCCTAAGGATAAGATACTGCTCGTCAACCTTTCAGGCCGTGGCGACAAGGATCTGCATATCGTTTCGGAAGCCAGTGGCATGGAATTTTATTGCCGTCAGAGCTGCCGCACCGCTTTTGCAAAAGCCGGTATGAGCGTTAACGATAGCAATACGGAGGCCAAGTAATGGGTCGTATTACCGATACGTTTGCCGCATTGGCGACACAGGGTAAAAAAGGGCTGATCCCTTACATCATGGCGGGCGACCCATCGCCGGCGCTCACGGTTGATCTGATGCATGCCCTCGTTGAGGGTGGGGCAGACGTCATCGAACTCGGGGTGCCGTTCTCTGACCCGATGGCCGATGGCCCGGTAATTCAGCGTGCTGCTGAACGCGCCATTGCGCAAGGAATTGGGCTGCATCAGACACTGGCCATGGTGGCCGAATTCCGCAAGCAGGATCAGGAAACCCCGATTGTTTTGATGGGTTACGCCAATCCGATTGAATGCCTGGGACAGACAGCTTTTGTGGCAGCTGCTAAAGCTGCTGGCGTTGATGGCGTACTGGTGGTTGATTACCCACCGGAAGAGTCCGACGATTTTGCCAAGCAGTTGCGTGCCGTGGATATGGACCCGATTTATCTATTGGCGCCAACGTCTACCGAAGAGCGTATTGCTGCGGTGGCCAAAGTGGCCAGCGGCTATCTGTACTATGTATCCCTGAAGGGCGTAACGGGTGCAGGACATCTGGATCTGCATGAAGTGTCGCAGCGTATCCCGCAAATTCGTCAGCGCACTGGTTTGCCCGTTGGTGTGGGTTTTGGGATTCGTGATGCTAGCACCGCAGAACGTCTGGCGGGTATGGCCGATGCCGTTGTGGTGGGCAGCCGCTTGATCGACGCCATAACTGATGTGCCGCAAAGTGAGGCACGCGCTGCTTTGCTGGCAGTGATGAAAGATATTCGTGCTGGCGTCGACAAAGCCGCCAGTAAAAAGTAATTCAAGTAATTAACGTTTATTAGGAGCACGCGATGAACTGGGTTAACAAACTGCTGCCCCCGAAGATCAAACGCGCCGACGGTCAGCGCAAGAGCACCTTGCCAGAAGGTTTGTGGTGC
>JBJTFJ010000168.1:0-15025 GCA_046093345.1 Fluviibacter sp.
TAGAGGCAGACCCGCCGATTGAATCGCATTGCGGAGACTGCACGCGATGCATCGATAGTTGTCCGACAGGCGCCATTACTTCCGCCTACAAGGTTGATGCACGTCGCTGCATCAGCTACCTAACCATTGAGCACAAAGGTGAAATACCTGAAGAGTTTCGCAAAGCCATAGGTAACCGTATTTACGGGTGCGATGACTGCCAGCTGGTTTGCCCCTGGAATCGTTTTACGCAAGAGGGCGATACGGAATTCACGCCGAGGCACAACCTGGATGCCGCAACGCTGCTGGATCTATTTAGCTGGGATGAAAATGAATTTCTCAGCAAAATGGCGGGCAGCCCTATACGGCGCATTGGTTATGAACAATGGCAGCGGAACATCATTGTTAGCCTTGGCAACGCCACACCGAGCGAAACGATCATCAATGCCCTGAAGCAGAAAAAAACCCACGCGAGTGCGCTCCTAAAAACGCACATCGAGTGGGCTTTAGCGCAACTCCTTGCGCCCCGCTAACGCGGATTATTTGCAGTCGGTCTTACAACCTGTGCCGCAACCGGTACCGCAGCTACCGCCACCGGTTTTGCAACCAAAAATGCTATAAGCCGGGCAATAGCGGATCAGACCTGTCAGCAATGGAACGACACCGATGTAGCCCCAAGCCGGAATAGTCTCTGTTGCTGCCAAACCGATCAGCACCAGGCCAACCACAATGCGTAGAACGCGATCCAGACCACCAACGTTTTGTGTCATTTTGCTTCTCCTGTTGAACTAACGTGACATTTATACCACGGCCGTATATTATATGTAATTATATATTTATACGCTAGTAGCGCATTCTTCAAGGGAAAAAATTATGTCAGGAAAATCTTTCAAAACCGTTACTCAAGATCTGAGCAAAGGTCTGGCGCAATTCCGAGCAGCGGTACCTGAAGTGCAGGCCGGCTTTAGCGCTCTGCACAAGGCCTCGATGCAAGATGGCGCACTGGATGCCAAAACCAAAGAACTGATCGCTCTGGCGATTGGCGTTGCCGCCCGCTGCGATGGCTGCATCGGTTTTCATACCCAGGCGCTGATCAAACTGGGCGCCACCAAGGCGGAGCTTGCCGAAATGCTGGCCGTAGCCGTCATGATGGGCGGTGGCCCATCACTGATGTATGCCGGCGAGACGATGCGTGCCTACGAAGAGTTCAGCGGCCAGTAAGCGATTCCGTTTCTGGCAGCGCTCTACTTCGTTGTAACGTACTCGCAACCTCGCCTATCTATTCGATATGTCTTGGCTGCTGCGCGCGTTACGCCTCGTATAGCATCTGTCAGAATCAGAATTCGACAGTTAACACGCTTAGATCTTCTTGCGCCAGATCGCCGCGAAGAAACCATCGGTGCCGTGGCGATGCGGCAACAGCTGCAGGCCTGGCAAATCAGTCGGGCCTGCAATTAAGGCATCAGAGGGCAACTCGATGCCTACCGCTGACAACTGAGCTACAGGATCCAACACCTCGAATTCCGGATGGGCTTCTGTGAAGGCCTGCTGGATCAGGGTGTTTTCTTGCGGTAGCAAACTACAGGTTGCATAAACCAGCACACCACCCGGGCGAACCAGCGGTGCGGCGGCTTCAAGAATCTTTGCCTGAAGCTCAGTCAACTCTGCAATCTGCGCTTCACCCTGACGCCATTTGAGGTCCGGGTTACGACGTAGCGTACCCGTGCCCGAACATGGCGCATCCACCAGCACGCGGTCAAACTTACCGGCCAGGCGCTTAATACGATCATCCCGTTCATGTGCCAAACGAATGGTTTGTACGTTAGACAATCCTGAACGTGCCAGACGTGGCCCCAGCTTGGCCAGACGCTTTTCAGACACATCGGCCGCATAGAGTCGGCCGGTATTTTTCATCAGTGCGCCCATCAGTAAGGTCTTACCACCAGCGCCCGCACAGAAGTCCAGCACCATCTCGCCACGCTTGGGAGCAACCAGCGCAGCCAGCAGCTGGCTACCCTCGTCCTGCACTTCCATATCACCCTTCACAAAGGCCGGATGACGCTGAATAGCTGGTTTACCATCAAGGCGCATGCCCCATGGAGAGAATGGTGTTTCTTTGGCCATAATGCCGTGCTTCTCCAGCTGCGCCAAGATCTCCGGACGACGCGCATGCAATGGGTTAATCCGCAAATCCAGTGGTGCAGATACCAGCAGCGAACGCGCCAGCGAATCCAGTTCATCGGCAGGCATTGCCGATAAAGCCGTTTCAAGCCAATCCGGAAATTCATGTCTAACGGCAGCTGTGCCTTTATCCTGGCCCGCAGCTTTCAACCGACCAAACCACTCAGTATCTTCACCCTTAATCAGGTGCTCGATCTCACGTAGATTTTTTGCCTGCAAACGCACCAAAGCCGCCAGCACGAGATAACGTGCTTCGCTCGGGCTTGGCGGCTCAGAGCGAGCAACCACATCGCGCAGACTACGCAGGTTGCGCAGAATGCCATAAACTAATTCGGCAATGCGGCCTCGATCAGCGTGGCCCATTTCGCGGTGATTCTTGAAATGATAGGAAAGCACGCTATCGGCCGGACGCTCGAACTTAAGCACTTCTGCCATCAGGCTAATCGCCTGGGCGACAAAGGGGCGTGGCAGCGCCAGTTCGGCGGCTGATTTGGGCTCAGCGGACGATGGCTTAGCCAATGTGGGCTTACGTGAAGGCACAGGTTTCTTCTTACTCATACATTCTTTCAGCCCAGATTGGGCACAATCAGTGCATTAGGTGTCGCAGGTTCATCGGTTAGCAACACGCGCTGTCCCATTACCTTAAGCCGACCCTCGGCAAACCAGCGAACAGCCGCCGGATAAATACGATGTTCTTCTTTCAATACACGTGCTGCGAGCTTGGCGGCATCGTCATCTGCGTAAACAGGCACGGCAGCCTGGGCAATCATTGGCCCATGATCCAGCTCAGCCGTCACAAAATGTACCGTGCAACCATGCACATGCACCCCGGCATCAAGCGCCCGCTGGTGGGTATGCATACCGGTAAATGATGGCAACAATGACGGATGGATGTTAATCATGCGATTCGCGTAATGAGACACAAAATTCGGCGTCAAAATACGCATAAACCCCGCCAGAATAACGAGGTCTGGTTCATGGCGGTCTATGGCGGCTAACAACGCCTGGTCATAAACTTCTCTATCAGTTACACCCAGTGACGGGACCACCTCTGTAGCTACCCCGGCTTCCTTTGCCAACATCAAGCCCTTGGCATCTTCCTTATTGCTGATCACAGCGACTATTTCAGCAGGATAGTCTGGCGCGGCCGCTGCTTTCAGAATGGCCGAAAGATTGGTACCACGTCCTGAAATCAGAACGAGACAGCGGGTTTTACGCATCACGGTCATTAATTCTTGGAGCCCGACGCACGCGCTTTAAGCACGGCAATAATGCCCGGCAGAATGGACACGAAAATGATGACCAGAATCACTGCCGTCAGATTATTCTTAATGAACGGAATGTTGCCGAAGAGATAACCCGCCAGCGTCAGTGACACTACCCACAACACCCCGCCCGAAACGTTGTAGGTCAGAAAGCGCTTGGCCTGCATGCCGCTAAAACCGGCCACAAAAGGTGCCATGGTGCGGACGATCGGCAAAAAGCGGGCAATCACAATCGTTTTAGGGCCATGCTTCTCGAAGAAGTCCTGCGTGTATTTGATCTTTTCCGGGCTGATCAGACGTGTACGCGTCATCAACGCCACGCCAAACCAGCGGCCCACCGAATAATTCACTGCATCACCCAGAATAGCCGCCACGACCAGCAAGACCATTAACAGTGGCAGGCTCATACCTTCCGTAACGCACAAGGCCCCAGCCACAAACAACAGGGAATCCCCCGGCAGAAATGGCGCAACCACAACCCCGGTCTCGGTAAAAATGATCGCAAACAGCAAGGCATAGACCCAATCGCCATATTGCTGGACAAAAAACACCAGGTGTTTATCCAGATGCAAGACAAGGTCGGTAAAGGATGCAAGCCATTCCATAGCGGGGTCATTTCTATTGGTCAAAGAACTAAGGCCGCTATTTTAGCTGATCCCACTATAATCCCGTTGATGAGCGCTTCTAACCACCAACCAGTCATTCGTGCCCTGCCCGACCATCTGATTAGCCAGATAGCCGCCGGAGAAGTGGTCGAACGCCCGGCATCGGTTCTCAAAGAGCTCCTGGAAAATGCCATAGATGCCGGCAGCAACCGCATCCGGATTGATCTGGAAGAAGGCGGCATGCGTCTGATCCGCATTGGCGACAATGGTTGCGGCATTGATCAAAGCCAACTCGGCCTGGCGCTAACCCGTCACGCCACCTCCAAAATTCGCTCTCTGGATGACCTCGAACGGGTCAGCACCATGGGCTTCCGCGGAGAAGCCCTGGCGGCGATCGCCAGCGTTTCACGTCTTTCGCTGGTCAGTTGTACCCGTACAGCTGATCATGCCTGGCGCATTAGTGCCGATGGAGAATTAACGCCAGACGCCTTACCGGCAGGCACCGTCGTAGAAATGCGTGACCTGTATTTCAACACGCCCGCACGCCGCAAGTTTCTTAAAAGCGCCTCCACCGAACAGGCACACTGCATGGAGACCATTCGTCGCCAGGCACTCGCCCATCCGGAAATCAGCTTTACGATCAGTCGAGATGGCAAAGAAAGCCATCACTGGCCAGCCGATAACGCTGAGGGACGAATTCGCCAGGTGCTGGGGGAGCCCTTCCTCAAGGCTTGCCGCGCCATAGACATCGGCAACGATCTGCTGCAACTGAATGGCTGGGCCATGATCCCCACTGCAATTCTGTCGGATCGCGAAGCACAACACACTTTCGTCAATGGCCGCTACGTACGCGACAAGGTAATTCAACACGCTATTCGTGAAGCCTATCGCGATCAGCTGCACGGTAGCCGCCAACCGGGTTGCTGCCTATTTCTGAGTATTGATCCGGCACTAGTCGATGTGAACGTCCACCCCGCTAAAACCGAAGTACGCTTCCGTGATAGCCGCGCCGTGCATCAGTTCATCTACCACGCTCTGAAACAGGCGCTAGCAGTCAGCACCGAGACCGCGCCGCCCATTACTCTTGACCGCGTTAACAGCACCTACGCGCCCAGCATGCAGCAACAGGGATTGGGTCTAGCGCAAGCCCGAAGCTTTTACACCGAGACCCATAGTTCTGGCACGCCGGCACATCATGCCGCAGCAATGCAGGCATATACCCCCACCGCTAACTCATTGCCCGGTTCGACGCCCAATGCGGCACCTTCGGAAATTCCGCCTTTGGGCTATGCCATCGGCCAGCTCCACGACCGCTACATCGTGGCACAAAACGCACAAGGCATGATCCTCATAGACCAGCATGCCGCGCATGAACGCGTACTGTATGAGAAGCTTAAAACCGCTTGTGGCTTAAGCCAGCCACCACGTCAGCCACTGCTCATTCCGGTAGCCGTTGCTCTGAATGACCTGGCTGTTGCCACCTATCACGAGCACCAAGGTGAATTTGCAGCACTGGGGCTCGAAATCTCTGAAGCTGGACCCAACACACTGGTTGTGCGCCAGGTACCCGCTGGCCTGGGCCGTGTTGATGCCGAAACACTGCTCAAAGAACTGCTCCATACCCTGCAAGATTCGCCGGCTCAGGCTAACCTTGTTGCACGGCAGGAACGCCTGCTCGGCACCTGTGCCTGCCATGCCGCCATTCGTGGGCGCCATAGTCTGAGTCTGACCGAAATGAATGCACTCCTGCGTCAAATGGAAGAGACCGAACGCGCTGACCAATGCAACCACGGTCGCCCCACCTGGATTCTGGTGGACCTACCGACGATTGACGCCCTGTTTCTGCATGGACGCTAATGTTGTCCGATAAATCTGCGGCCTTGCCCCCTGCCATTCTGCTGCTTGGCCCTACAGCCAGTGGCAAAACCGACCTGGCATTAGGTCTGGCGGACCAATATCCGATTGACCTGATCAGTGTAGATTCAGCGCTTGTCTTCAAGGACATGAACATCGGCACTGCCAAACCCGATGCAGACACGCTAAAGCGCTACCCGCACGCCCTTGTCGATGTGATCACCCCGGAAGAAAGTTACTCGGCAGCACGCTTCCGTGAAGAGGCACTTGCATCCATGGCCGATAGCAGTGCTCGGGGTCGCATACCATTACTGGTTGGCGGCACCATGCTCTACATCAAAGCCTTGCTGGAAGGTCTGTCGGATTTACCGCAAGCCAACCCGGAACTCCGTGCCGAGATTGATGTGCGCGCCAAGCAATACGGCTGGCCGGCCATCCATGAAGAACTAGCCAAGCTTGATCCCGTCACCGCTGCACGCCTGGCACCCAACGACTCGCAACGCATCCAGCGCGCATTAGAGATCTGCTTGCTTAGCGGTCGCCCTGCTTCCGCGCTCTATGCCGAACAACAGCAGCAGGCTGCACCGTCCTACCGATTTCTATCGCTCGCCTTATTACCTAGCGACCGCGCCTGGTTACATGACCGCATCGCCTTGCGATTTAAACTCATGCTGCAACAGGGATTCGTTGAAGAAGTCGAATCACTCCGCACCAAATACACACTCAACGCTGAACTACCCTCAATGCGTTGTGTCGGTTATCGCCAAGCATGGGAGATGCTTGAAGGCTCATTACCGGCTAAAGAACTTGAAGAACGCGGCATCTATGCAACACGCCAATTGGCCAAGCGCCAGATCACCTGGCTAACCAACTCGATTGATTGCGAAGCTTTTGACTGCCTCCAAAACAACAACGCCGACCTGGTAGGTCGGCGCGTTGCGGATTTTTTAGCAGTCTGATTAGACAACAATCGTTGGCGCTTCACCCGGTTGGCTAGCGCGAATCACGCCAATACGGCTGACCTGCTCACCATGCTCGGCGAGCACTTTGCTCACGGCATCGGCGTTTTCAGGGGCAACTACAATCACCATGCCGATACCGCAGTTGAATACGCGGTGCATTTCGTCGTCTGCCACGCCACCGGCTTCTTGCAGCCAGTTGAAAAGCACGGGGCGCTCCCAGCTATTACGTTGAATCTCTGCGGTTAGGCCTGGTTGCAGAATACGTGGCACGTTTTCAGTGATACCGCCGCCGGTAATATGCGCCAGACCCTTCAGGGCTCCCGGCAGCGCCTGGAAAGCAGCCAATACAGACTTCACATAAATACGGGTTGGCGCCATGACCAGATCGCCCAGCGATTGCTCATCCAGCAGATCGGTTGGCTTGGCACCGCTACGCTCGATGATCTTGCGGATCAGCGAGTAACCATTCGAATGGGCGCCACTGGAGGCCAGGCCCAGAACCACGTCACCGGCTTTAATGCTCTTGCCGTCAATGATTTGCGACTTCTCGACCGCGCCGACAGCAAAGCCGGCCAGATCGTATTCACCAGCCGGGTACATATCCGGCATTTCGGCAGTTTCACCGCCGATCAGTGCGGCACCGGCCAGCTCACAACCCTTGGCAATACCACCTACGACGGCCGCTGCGGTATCAACATCCAGCCTGCCGCAGGCAAAATAATCAAGGAAGAACAGTGGTTCGGCACCCTGCACCAGGATGTCGTTAACGCTCATGGCAACCAGATCCTGGCCGATGGTGTCATGACGATTCCAGGCAAATGCCAGGCGTAGCTTGGTGCCCACACCATCGGTACCAGATACCAGTACCGGTTCTTTGTACTTCTTCGAAATCTCAAACATGGCACCAAAACCACCAATGCCGGCCATAACGCCTTCACGCATGGTGCGCTTGGCCATCGGCTTAATACGCTCGACCAGTTCGTCACCAGCTTCCATGTCCACGCCGGCATCACGATAAGACAGGCCACCACCGGCCTTGGCATCATGAGCAGCGAACAATTGGCGGGCGTGATTAAGCGGGCAAAACATGGGCGATCCTTAAATCAAGATGGCGTTAAGAGTGCAACGTCAGGGGCTGAATGCCGTGTAAAATGGCGCCTTCTGACTAACGCGGGCGATTTTACACCGCGAATTGTAACCGATGAGGATACAACCTGCCTGACGATGCAGGTGACCATGCAACAACTGATACTCGACCTTCTGCCCGACCAGACGCCTTCCCTGCGGCATTTTTTGCCAGGCGATAACGTGGAATTGCTGGCTGCCCTTGAAAAATGGCTGAACCAGCCTGTTCAGGCCTATCCGGGCAATCTATTCGTGATCTGGGGTCCCACCGGTTGTGGCAAATCATTTCTGAGTCAGTGCATGGTCAGTGCCGGTTTTAACCCGTTGCCACTGGCAGAGATGCTCTTACCCGCTCCAGCCCAGGGTTGGGTGTTGGAAGATGCCCAGAAACTGGATGCGACTGGCCAACAAGACCTATTCCGTCACCTTGTGCGTCTGGCGCAAGCAAATGAGCGCCTTTTAGTCACCCTGGATCTACCACCGGATGCGCAAACGGGGCTACGTGAAGATGTCCGCACACGCCTGGGAGCCGGGCATATTTATCGTTTGGAACCGCTCAATGAGCCTGATCAGCGGCAACTTCTGGCGCAACGCGCTGAGCACCGTGGCTGGGCATTAACACCCGATGTGCTGGATTATCTCTACCAACGCGCCCCACGTGATCTATCCAGCCTGGCCGGCCTAATTCGCCGTCTGGACGAACTATCGCTGGAGCAGAAGCGCCGGATTACGCTGCCGTTACTGCGCGAAGCACTGGCCAAATCAGCTGTAACTACGGATTGAACCCCCATGAATCAACAACGCCACATTGCCCTTTTTGATCTGGATAACACCCTACTTAACGGGGACTCCGATTTTGAATGGGCTCAGTTCCTGATCAGCAAAGGGGTGGTCGATCCGGAAATTCAGGCTGCTAAAAATGCTCAGTTTTACGCTGACTACAAAGCTGGCACGCTAGACATCCATGCCTTTCTCGATTTCCAGCTGGCACCGCTGGCACGCCACCCGCGCGCACAGCTGGATGCCTGGCACCACGAATTCATGCAAAAGCATATTCGCCCGATCATGCTGGACAACGCCCGCGCCCTGGTAAACCATCATCTGGCCTTGGGTCATTTGTGTGCAGTGGTCACTGCAACCAATGCCTTTGTTACGGGTGACATTGCGCGCGAATTTGGTATTCCGCACCTGATTGCTACGATTCCCGGCGAGAACCAGGGTGCCTTCACCGGTAAACCCGTGGGCACGCCGTCGTTCCAGAAAGGCAAAATCATCCGTGTGAATGCCTGGTTGGAATCGATTGGTCTATGGCAAGGCAGTTTCGAGCGTCGCTGGTTCTATAGCGACTCGCACAACGATCTTCCTCTTTTGGAATGGTCTACCGATCCTGTGGCTGTTGATGCCGACGACACGCTGAAAGCCCATGCAACAGCCCATGGTTGGCCTTCAATTACGCTGCGCGACAGCAGTTCGCCCGCCGCCCTCTTCCAGAAGATTGGTCTTGCTTAATGATCCGCCGTTTCGTCAAAAAGATTTTTAACCGCCATGCCGCGCCCGCGGTACAGCATGAGCCGGCCATCATTCCAGTTAAGACACATGGCATTACCCGGGACATGCTCAGTCGTGGTGCAGAACGGGTTTGTGATGATCTAGAACGTGCAGGCTACCGTGCCTATGTGGTGGGTGGTGCCGTTCGCGACTTGCTGCTGGGTCGAGATCCCAAGGACTTCGACATCGCGACTAACGCCACACCGGAACAGGTTCGACGTTGCTGCCGACGCTCCCGCATTATCGGAAGACGCTTCCAGATTGTGCATGTCATGGTGGGTCAAGAACTGATTGAGGTCACGACCTTCCGCGCACTGCATGAAGATGCATCTGCTACGGATGAACATGGCCGTGTACTGCGTGACAACACTTTTGGCACACAATCCGACGATGCCGCCCGTCGCGACTTCACAGTTAATGCCCTGTATTACGATCCCTACGACGAAACGATTCACGACTACCACCATGGCTATGCCGATCTGAAGCAACGCACATTGCGCATGATTGGCAAACCCGAAGTGCGTTACCGTGAAGACCCGGTACGCATGCTGCGCGCTGTACGTCTGGGTGCAAAACTCGGCCTCGATCTGGACCCCGCGACACGCAAACCCATTCGTGAATTAGCCGATCTACTCGACAACGTACCACCGGCCCGTCTGTTCGATGAAATGCTCAAGCTGCTCACCTGCGGCGATGCGCTGGCCTGCCTGAAGCGCTTGCGTGCAGAAGGCCTGCACCATGGCGTGCTGCCATTACTCGATGTGATCCTTGAGCAGCCCTTGGGCGAACGATTCGTAGAACAGGCACTGACCAACACAGACCAACGCATTCGGGAAGGCAAATCAATTTCTCCGGGCTTCCTGTTTGCCGCCCTGCTCTGGCACGAAGTGCTGGCACACTGGAACAAGCGTAAAGCCAAGAATGAAATTGCGATTCCGGCGCTCTTCGCGGCGATGTCCGATGTACTGGATCGCCAGGCAACCAAACTGGCGATTACCAAACGACTCATCGGTGACATTAAAGAAATCTGGTCGCTGCAGCCGCGCTTCGAGCAGCGCAGTGGTAAACGCCCTTATGGCCTGCTAGGTCACCCCCGCTTCCGTGCCGGTTATGACTTCATGCTGCTGCGGGCACAAACCGGTGAAATCGATTCAGAACTAGGCGACTGGTGGACAAAGTTCCAGGAATCCGATGATGCCGTTCAAGAGTCTCTGATTGCCGGCGCTCCCAAAGATAGTGCCGCACCTGGCAAAACACTCCGGCGCCGGAGCCCCAATCGTCGACGCAGCCAGAATGCTGACGGCGGTAACACACAGCAAAACCCGCAGAGCGAATAATGGCCTCACGTTTACCGCACCTGGCCGTCATTGGCCTAGGGGCCAATCTGGGCGATGCCACCCAGACACTGCAACAGGCGATAGAGCAGCTACAAGGCCACACACAAACCACGGATTGGCAGGTTTCGCCCTTTTATCGCACAGCACCTATCGGCAGTGACGAAGCGCAACCGGACTACATCAACGGCGTCGCTGCTTTTTACACGGACTTAGCGCCAGAAGCGCTGATGCGCTGGTTGCTGGAAACAGAGCGTCACTTCGGACGCGATCGTAGTCACGACATTGTCCGCAACTCACCCCGCACGCTGGATCTCGATCTGCTGCTTTATGATCAGCTTTCCATGGATACACCGCTGCTGGTCTTACCCCATCCGCGCTTACACGAGCGGGCTTTTGTACTGCGACCGCTGCTGGATGTCTTACCGGACTGTAGCGCCCCCGGCCTTGGCCAGCTGCAGCCGTATCTGGCACAGGTAGCCGATCAGGCCATTGAACGCATCCATTAAACAGTTTGCCGCTTGCGGATAGCTGTGTATCCTAGCTAAATTGTTACTCACTCTGAGCCGATTAATCGCATGTCTGCCCAAACTGCTGTACGCCGTCTCCATCCGCTAGATCTTGCTCGCCAGCGCGAACGTGGCGAAAAGATTGTCATGCTGACCTGCTATGACGCGACCTTTGCCCGTGTCTCTGAAGCGAGCGGCGTTGATGCCCTGCTAGTTGGCGACTCTTTAGGCATGGTGCTACAAGGCCACGATTCAACGCTACCGGTAACTCAAGCAGATATGGCCTATCACGTAGCCTGTGTGGCACGCGGTTGCGATCGACCCTTGATTATTGCCGACATGCCTTTTGGTACCTACCAGGAGAGCCCGGAACTGGCTTTCCGTAATGCTGCGCAACTCATGGCAGCGGGTGCACAAATGGTTAAGATTGAAGGCGGCCGCGAAATGGCCACCACCACCGCTTTTCTAACGGCGCGCGGCATCCCGGTTTGCGGCCATATCGGCCTAACACCCCAATCGGTCTTTCAGCTGGGCGGATATCGAGTGCAAGGCCGCGCCGATGGCGACCGTGAGCGCCTGCTCACCGATGCCATGACACTGGAAGAAGCTGGTGCAAGCCTACTAGTACTAGAAGCGATGCCTGCCAAGGTGGCAGACTTTATTACAAGCCACCTGCGTATTCCTACCATTGGCATTGGTGCAAGCACTGGCTGCTCTGGCCAGGTGCTGGTACTCCACGACATGCTTGATATTGCGCCCGGCAAAAAACCCCGCTTTGTTAAGAATTTCATGGCGGGCAAAGATTCAGTCGCAGCGGCCATTGCGGCCTATGTAGAAGAAGTCCGCGCTGGCACATTCCCCGGCCCGGATCAGATTTACCCGGAATAAATATGCAAATATTTTCGAATGTCGCCGAACTCCGCTCGGCGCTGGCCAAAGTGCGCCAACAGGGCCGAACCATTGGATTTGTCCCCACCATGGGCAATCTGCACGCGGGTCATATCAGCCTCATGCGCCAGGCACGCGAGCACGCCGATTGCGTGGTTGCCAGCATTTTCGTGAACCGTCTGCAATTTGGTCCTAACGAAGACTTCGATAAATACCCTCGTACATTCAAAGCCGATTGCGCACAGCTACAAGAAGCCGGTGTCGAATTCCTGTTTGCGCCCACAGAACAGGATCTTTACCCGGAACCACAAACCTACGTGGTGGAACCCGCTGAGATTCAGTTTCTGCTGGAAGGCGAATGTCGCCCCGGCCATTTCCGTGGCGTTGCTACGGTCGTGATGAAGTTGTTCCAGATCGTGCAGCCTGATGTCGCCCTGTTCGGCAAGAAGGATTACCAACAGCTGATGGTTCTACGCAATATGGCGAACCAGTTCATGCTGCCCATCAAAATTATTGGTGGTGAAACGGTACGCGCCGAAGATGGGCTGGCCCTTTCCTCGCGTAACGGCTACCTCAGCCCTGAAGAACGTGCCGAGGCACCGCGCCTGCAACAGACCCTGCAAAGCATTCGTCAGGCAGTGCTATCAGGTGACCAAAATTACGAAGCATTGTGCAAAAAGGCCACTGAAAATCTGGATTCTCACGGGTGGAAAACAGATTACATCAGCATACGTCGCCAGCAAGATTTGGCACCAGCCACCCCCTCGGATAGCGATTTAGTGATTGTTGCTGCCTCAAAGCTGGGCGCCCCCCGACTCCTGGACAATCTAGAGATCTAGAACCCATTGTTTTTGTTGGAATTTTCTCGATAAAACTTTTTGTTACAGGGTTATTGACAGCGCGTAATTCACGATTCACAATGCGCTTCCCTTTCCTGACTTCAGGTTGATATCCATGCAGCGAACCATGCTCAAGTCCAAACTGCACCGCGTAACTACCACGCATGCGGAATTGCACTATGAGGGCTCTTGCGCCATTGACGAAGACTTGCTCGACGCCGCGAACATTCGCGAGTACGAGCAGATCGACATTTGGAATATCAACAATGGCGAGCGCTTCACTACCTATGCCATTCGCGGTGCACGCGGATCGGGCATGATTTCTGTTAATGGTTCGGCCGCACGTCGTGCTGCACCTGGCGATCTGCTGATCATTGCAACCTTTGCCGTATACAACGAAGTGGAATTGGCCAATTACGAACCCAAGCTGGTTTATGCAGATGCCAACAACCGCATCGCCCGCATTGGTAATGGCATTCCGGCTCAAGCTGCCTAAGCTTTATACAGCCGTACCACCTCACCCACAATCAGTAGCGCCGGTGGCTTGATTGCCTCGGCGCTAATTTGTTTGGCCAGCGTTTCCAGCGTGGCAACCAACACCTTCTGATCCGGACGTGTACCGTGATAAATCACGGCAACTGGCGTTTGGGGCGCACGACCATGCGCCATTAGCGCTTCAGCAATCCCTGCTGCGGCCGTCATGCCCATATAAAAAACAACCGTTTGCGTTGGGCGCGATAAGCCAGCCCAATCGAGATCATTCAATCCCTGTTTCAAGTGACCCGTTGCAAAGGTCACTGACTGCGCCCAATCGCGATGGGTCAACGGTATGCCGGCATAAGCTGCGCAGCCGACAGCGGCCGTAATACCGGGCACAACCTCTACGGCAATACCGGCCGCAAGCAGCACGTCCATCTCCTCACCGCCACGGCCAAATATGAAAGGATCGCCACCTTTAAGCCGCACCACCCTTTTGCCCTCTTGCGCCAGACGCACCAGCCATTGATTCACTTCATCTTGTGGCAAGGCATGCTGAGCTGCCTTTTTGCCGACGTAATGGCACGGTACGCCGGGGGCAACCAGACTCAGGATATCGGGACCGACCAGGTTGTCGTAAAGCACCACGTCTGCTTCAACAATGCGGCGCAAAGCTCTTAGTGTCAGCAACTCCGGATCACCTGGACCCGCCCCCACCAGGCTCACCTGCCCTTTAGCCAACGCGCCAGATCGCCCAGCCAAGGTGGAAATGAATGTATTCAAACGTTCGGAATAAGAGTCGGACATAAAAAGCATCAAAGGCCGTAAAACACAGAGCTTGTCATCCCTCTTGCCAGAAAGGAATAGTGAGCATATCTTACTACTTTGATTCCAACATCGTGCTTATAAAATCAGGAGACATGGATGTCGCTCACCGTTCGCCAACTGCTTAACCATAAGACTTCGGGTGTCTGTGCAATCCGTCCCGATGCGTCCGTGCTTGAAGCTCTGGAATTGATGGCTCGCGAAGATATCAGCTCAGTTCTCGTTATGGAAGGCGACAAGCTCAATGGCATCTTTACCGAGCGCGACTACGCGCGCAAGGTGATTCTGCGTGGCCGTAACTCCCGTGACACGGTTGTACGTGAGCTCATGACGAGTGAATTGATCACGATGTCTCCAGAACAAACAATTGACGACTGCATGGCAGTTATGACTGAAAAGCATATTCGTCACCTACCGGTCATGGAAGCTGGCAAAGTCGTTGGCCTCGTATCGATTGGCGATGTGGTGAAATCGATCATTGCCGGCCACGAAGAAACGATCCAGCAACTGGCTGGATATATCTCTGGCGACTTGAAGACCTGATTCACTGTCTCGGCGCTAGCAAAACCCGTAGGTCGATCCTACGGGTTTTTTGCTTTCTGATTTGCTATTCCCTACTGCCGCAGGTAAGCTT
>JBJTFJ010000169.1:0-2362 GCA_046093345.1 Fluviibacter sp.
AAGTTTGATGCCATATCTGGGCGCGAGAATAAAGAGGTGCGCAACAAAAGATAGCCCCAAGGCTATCCATAACAATCGGTCACTGAACAGCAAGCGCCAACCCAGGGGCTTAGGCGACCAGGATTCCTGGTCGGCCGCCTGGGTGTGTGTAGGTGTGCTTGTGGGCGCTGCGGACATACCGCTATTGTAGTCCGAGCGTTCGTCTGTCTGGTGGTCCGGTTATTCGGACGTTGCCGGTACTGAGGATTCAGGCTGCACGGGCGTTTCTATTTTATCTGCCAGGTCTTCTTCGGCTTCGGCCAGTGCATCTTCCCTAGGCACTTCGTCCAGTAGCTCCAGGTCTTCATCGCTCGGCGCATTGTCGCGTGCCAGCAGCGATTCGAAGCGGCTATGAATGCTGAGTTCCAGCAAATCGGGCTGGCCAAGTGTGATGCTCATGCGGCTGCCGGGCGCTATTTCTGGGGCGGAGGGTACCTGCACTACCAGCGGCAGGCCGTCAATCCGAACATTAGGGGCATTGCGCATGGCGGTGCCCTCAACCTGTTCTGTACCTGTTTGCTGCAACCAGCGCAGACACCAATAACGCTCCATGCGGCGCTGGAATTCGGCATAGCCTGAATATGTAAGATCGAAGTCGCGCATCGCGGCAAAAAGTTCCGCCGAACGCGGCGCGAACGGGGCGGGTTTTTCAGACAGGACTGCAATAAGTTGCCACTGATTGATCAGGTCTGAATAACGACGAAGCGGGGAGGTGCTCCAGGCATAACAGGCCACGCCCAGCCCCTCGTGCGGAATGGCCGAGGTCGTCATGCGGACTTTGCCGGCAACCTGGCCGCGGTAGAGGCCAGGCACGCCTTTGTCGGCCAGCAATTGGCCCCAGGTGGCATTGGCCAGTATCATCAATTCGGCGACGAGCATGTCGACGGGGCTGCCGCGTTTGCGCGCTTCAATATGCACAGTGCAGGCAGCCGGGTTGAGAATTTCACCGGTGACACTGTCGTGTAACGGACCGTCGATCTGGTAGTGGTAATCATGCAGGCCGGCTTGAGCGGAAGCCTTGCCTCGGCGTCCCGCACATGCACCGGCAAATTGCCAGAGCGTGCGCAAGGTATCGCCGTAAGCACAATCAGGGGTGTCTCCCGCGTTTAATCGTTCCGCATCCATAAGTGGTTCTAATTCATGGAGGCGAAGATTAGCTGCAATCGGCACACGCTCTATGTGTGATTCGTGGCTCAGTATTTCAAAGTCTTCGCTCACGTTCAGGTAGAGCGATAGTGCCGGGCAGGCTTTGCCTTCAGCCAGTGTAAAACGCGATACGAGATCATCCGGCAGCATGGTGATCTTATGGCCGGGCATGTACACCGTTGAGAGGCGGGCGCGAGCAACCGCATCATGCGGGGAACCCGGCAGAATGCCGAGACCCGGGGCTGCGATATGAACGCCGATGCGCCAGCCGATGCCCGGCAGGCGTGTTACCGAGAGTGCATCATCAATCTCGGTGGTATTGGCATCATCAATTGATACGGCATGGACATCCGCAAGCGGCAAGTCGCCATGCTCGGCAGGTTCAGGCAATTCCGGAAAGCCAATACCCTTAGGGAAGCGCTCTGCGGCAAAACGACGGAAGTGCCAGTGATAGGCATCCGGGAATGCGCCGCACCGCAAAAGCAGTGCAGCAGCGGATTCGTTGGTCTTCTCGCAAGCGGCTTCAAAGGCTTTGACTTCAGGCCGGTTGCGATCGGGCTGTACGAGCAGGGCATCGACCTGATCGATGAGCTCGGGAGGTAAAGCGCCGGCCACCAGTTGAGCGACCATGCGCTCGATGGCTTCTGCCTGGAGGCGTTTCTTTTCGGCGCCAGCGAGTGCCGCCTTTAGAATTTCTGGTGGGGCGCGGCGGAACATGCCTTTGCCGCGGCGATGAAAGTAAAGCGGCGCATTCTGCATGCCCAGGAGCAATGCGGTCGCTTCGATTGCAGACGGGGCATGTCCATAGTAGTCTGCTGCGAAATCGGCAAAGCCGAAGTCTGTCTCTGGTGCGCACTCCCAGAGAAATGACGCATCCATATCGGCAGCCAGCGGTTCTGCTGCGGGTAGTAGTTGTGCAGGGGAAGGGTCGCGAAAGCGCAAAAGTACTTGCGCAGCTTTCAGCTTCTGACGTTTGCCACCGGGGAGTTCTACCTGCAGCGCCGTATTCTGGTCTGCCTGAATGGTCGCCGCACGAAAGCTACCGCTTTCCTCAAAGAGGACGTATTCACTCATGATTTAGCCGCGGCGCTAGTGGGCAGACCAGCTCACGACACCGGTGTAGGCGGTGATCAGAACGATCAGGCCAAAAACGATCCGGTACCAGGCAAAGATAATG
>JBJTFJ010000170.1:0-3355 GCA_046093345.1 Fluviibacter sp.
ACCCGTCTGATGAAAGAACTCGGACATGGCGAAGGTTATCGACATGCGCACGACGAAGTTGGCGGTTATGCCGCCGGCGCCAATTATTTTCCGGAGGGGATGCAGGATGTGTCCTGGTACCAGCCGGTGGAGCGTGGCTTAGAAGCCCGCATCAAAGAACGACTTGCCCAATTGAAAGAGTTAGACCGAAATGCTTGATATCCAGTTGCTCCGTACACAACCTGAAGAAATTGCTCGTCGCCTTGCTACGCGTGGCGATGCGATTGATTTTGCACCATTCAATGCGTTGGAAGCAGAGCGTAAAACGCTGCAGCAACGCACGCAGGATCTACAAGCCCAGCGCAATAGTCTGTCCAAGCAAATCGGCATCCTTAAAGGTAAAGGCGAAGATGCCACTGCCGTGCTAGCTGAGGTGGGCAAACTGGGTGACGATCTCAAAGCATCGGAAGCACGCCTGGCCGAGTTGCTTGAAGCCATGACGGCATTCACCTCGGCGCTACCGAATCTGCCAGGTGACGATGTGCCTGTTGGTGACGATGAAAACGATAACGTAGAAATCAAACGCTGGGGCACTGTACCAACCTTTGATTTCGAAGTGAAAGATCACGTCGATATTGGGGCTGGTTTGAATGGCATGGATTTCGAAACGGCGACCAAATTAACGGGCTCGCGCTTTGTTGTGCTGCAGGGCCCGGTTGCCCGCCTGCATCGTGCGCTGGCCCAGTTCATGCTGGACACGCACACGGCTGACCATGGTTACACCGAGCTCTATGCGCCTTATATGGTTAACAGCGCCAGCCTTTATGGCACCGGCCAGCTGCCCAAGTTTGCCGAAGACCTGTTTCAAGTGCCGCGTGGCGAAGCAGAGCCGTATTACCTGATTCCTACCGCTGAAGTGCCGGTGACCAATATCGTGCGCGATACCATCACGCCGGCCGAGCAACTCCCGCTCAAGTGGGCTTGCCATACGCCATGCTTCCGTTCGGAAGCCGGTTCAGGTGGTCGGGATGTGCGTGGTCTCATTCGTCAGCACCAGTTCGAAAAGGTGGAGCTTGTTCAGGTCACCACGCCAGAGCAATCCGACCAGGCGCACGAAGATCTTACGCGCCATGCCGAAACTATTCTGGAAAAACTGGGTCTGCCGTATCGCCGTATCGTACTATGCACAGGTGACATGGGCTTCTCATCGCAGAAGACTTATGACCTTGAAGTCTGGCTGCCAGCGCAGAATACCTATCGCGAAATTTCCAGCTGCTCTAATTTCGGTAGCTTCCAGGCGCGCCGCATGCAGGCACGTTTCCGCAATGCCCAAGGCAAGCCGGAATTAGCGCATACGCTCAATGGTTCAGGTCTTGCAGTAGGCCGCACGCTGGTAGCCATTCTGGAAAACTATCAACAAGCCGATGGTAGCGTACGTGTGCCTGAAGTGCTGCAGCCTTATATGGGCGGCCTCAAGGTTTTATCAGCGCAAGCCTGACCCTGAGCCTGTTGCCGCTTTAGGGGCGCTCACCCCGTAAGTACGGGTGGGTGCCGTCAAGCTAAAGCTAGTGGTCGCCGGGTAGCTGCGCGAGAGAATCGCGTAATACATGCGTACGTTCTCTGCAGTAACAACCGCTTCGCCGCCCCGGATTTTTGTGCCACTTTTTGTCTGGCCGAGCAGGGGTAGCGTTTTTTTGATGTCGGCCCACGAATCCGGGTTCAGTTTCTGGCTCTTGGCCATGCTACGGGCAGCATTAATCTGCGCTGGGCCCACGTTGTAAGAAGCAATCGCCATCCAGGTTCTGTCCGGTTCTGGCACCGTGGCCGGAATTTCATCGCGCAGCATATCGAGATAGCGTGCGCCTCCCATGATGCTCTCATAAGGGTCAAGTCGGTTTTTTACACCCAGGCGGTCTGCGGTGTCCCCCGTGAGCATCATTAATCCACGCACACCGGTTGGGCTAACAAGCGATCCATCCCAGTGCGACTCTTGATAAGCCAGTGCCGCTAACAAACGCCAGTCGTAGCCGCTTGCCAGTTGCGCCCGTTTAAACTGAGCTAGATATTGCGGCAAACGGGTTTTCATACGCGTAAGAAATACGCTGCGGTCGGCTTCCTGCAAACGTTCTACCGCGCCAAAGTAGCGGTCCCGTAGCTGCCTTAGCGTACCATCCTGCTCGGCAGTTGCCAGAAACTTGTTGGCCTGAAGCACGAGCGCATCACCACTTCGCTTGGGAAAGGCCCAGACAATATCCTCAGTGTCGCCAACGGCTATCGAGGCATCAATCCCCGGGTAGTAATTGATACCGATTCTAAAAACTGACCGCGGCACAATGGCCAGCGTAATTTTGCGTTCGGAAACAGCCTTGAGTAGATCAAGCTCGTTCCAATCCGGGTGCGTTTCCAGTTGGGGCGCTACTTTCTGGCGTTCAAGTTGCCTGAGCCATAACGAATTGCTGCTGGCATTGAGTGCATGCACCGTGGTCTTGTGCAGCTGTTTGATCGATTCGAGTGGCGCGACATCATCCGGTTGCACCAGAACAAGCGGTTCTTGAGCATAGGCCGCCGAAGCTCGTAATAGAGATGCTTGAGGTTGTTGCTCATCATCGGCGCCGGTCAGGTTCCGGTTGCTGGGTGCTTCTACAAATCGTTTGGTAAACCAGGCGGCCGCCATATGGACTTCACCCCGTTCTACCATTCGATGCAGAGCCTCTTCGTTATCTGCCACAACGAAACGAACTGATTTTCCCAAGGATTTAGCAAAGGCCTCTACCAGATCATGATCAAAGCCACTTTCTAGAATAATCGGCTTGCCATCCGCATCTGTAGTTTTCTCGCGCATGAAACTGGTTGGGGTTTCACGCGTGCCAACGACCAGATCCCGCGAAAGCATCAGCGGCTGAATATGCGGCATGAGGTAAAAGACGCCCAATAACAAACCGCCTACCAAAACGGCAGCTTTAAGCCAGAGTACCCAGCGTGGCGCGGCATTGAGACGACGCACAATTCCCTGCGTCCGCCGAGCAAGCGCAGACAGCCTAGGATATCGGTTGGCAATCTCGTTGATCGAATGGGGCACTTTAGCGGCTGGTTTCCTGTGGTTGGGTTAGCACCGGTTTGTTACGGCGCTTCAGAAATAGCAGATCGTGCTACAATTCGCGCTTCGGAGAGGTGGCAGAGTGGTCGAATGTACCTGACTCGAAATCAGGCGTACTGCAAGGTACCGTGGGTTCGAATCCCACCCTCTCCGCCAAATTATTGCACAACCCGCTGATTCGGCGGGTTTTTTGTTGCCTGTCTGTTTCTCAGTTATAGTCCAATCATGGCATGAGAGGCATACCTGATGCAGCTGTTTCAATCCCTTGCTCATTTACCG
>JBJTFJ010000171.1:0-43316 GCA_046093345.1 Fluviibacter sp.
GCGGTGATTGAAGCAATTGCATCCCATGAGTGCCGGGAGGTTCGTAGCAAAACGAGCCGGGATGACGACGATGACCCCTACGAGGCCAAGGCCGACGCGGCACGCCAGGAGTGGGCCGAACCGTATCAACCTGATACGAACCAGCACACACTCCGTGACCGCATAGCAGCGGCACTGTTCAATGTCGATAACGGTGGCATCGTTGCCTACCTCGAAACGGACGAGCCGGAAATCCTCGACACCGACCGCGTGATCGACGGCACTATCAATTTCGCCGAGTTGGCCGACGCGGTGATCGCCGCGCTAGGGCTTGAACGCCAAGCCCACTACGACACCGATTGCCGCTATCACCGCTACGTCACCGAATGGGAGCCTGACGATGAGTGACACAAACCGTGAACAGATAACGCGATCTGTGGACGTTTCGTTGCGTGACCGGATTGCGGCGGTGATCTGTGGCATGGATGCACTGCACGCGAAGCAGTGGTCACTCGACGTGGCCGATGCGGTGATGGAAGTTATCACCGTCCACGTCCCGCCCATCGTCGCGTCTGCAATTCACGGCTACGCAGACTCACAAATCGTCGCGCTGGATTACCACGGTGACGGCAGCGCGATAGAGGAAATGCGGCGGCTGAACAACGAGGCGGCGCAGATCGCCAACTACGCCACAACGCATGAAAGGTGGAGCGGTGGAAAGCCTGCGTGACCGCATAGCAAAAGACTCCATCGGCGGCGATATAAGCTACCGATGGATCACCGACTGGACCCAAGAAAACCCAACTGCTAGCTAAGTGCTAGCAACCACAGCAAACATCGCAAAACCGGTTAAACCATCAAGCAAAACCACCGAGAACCAAACGGCACATGACAGCCAACGCGCAAAACACCAGATGAGAGCGTTTTGCACTAAACATGCAGCTCAAGCACTGTTTTATGGCTTGCGAAAACCCTTGTGCTGCAACAAGTTACCGCTCCCTGGCGTGCTAGGGGGAAGTAAGACCTCGCTAGCTCGGTCCCGCCCTGTTCTGGAGCAAACCCCCCCCCCACCCTGACCTGCGGTTTTAGCTGCACAGCAAACTTGGGCCTCTGACCTGCGGTTATTCAACCCAGCAAACTTGCTGGTCGATTCCAGCAAACTAGTTAGACTGTGTGCGCTAACAATTGCTAGCGCCCTGCTAGCGGCTGCGTTGCCCGCTAGCGGACGATCGGGCCGTTGGGCACCGTGACTCCACCGCCGCCGTTCCGATCGCTTAGCGTGGCTTCTAGGGCACCTTACGGGCCGTTCCAGTGCCGCCGCCCTGTCCGCCGTTCGGGCCGTTCCAGGGCGGATGCTGCCCGCCGCCAGTGCGTGCCGCCGCCGTTCCAGGGCGGATGCGTCCGCCGCCCGCGTGCTAGCACGATTCGGCACCCGCCCGGCAGACGTGAAACGGCCCGCCAGGCGGGTGCCTGGCGGGCCGTTGCGGGCTGCGCGGGTGTGCGCTACGCGCCGCCGCCGCATCCGTTCATCGTCTCGCCCAGTGCCGCGTCGATAGCCGCCGCGTCGGTGCAGTCCCACGGCAGCGTATGCAGTGCCGCCAGTGCCGCCGCCAGGCAGTCGCCGCACAGTGCGGCGGGTGTGCAGTTCAATCCTTTTGCGTTCATCGTTTGGTTTCCTTTCATTCGGGCGGCGGGTGCCGTGCCGCCAATGCTGCCAGGCGGGTGCCCTATTACGCAAGGGCTTCCCGTTGGGCGGTCGAGCGGGCCGGGCGGGCCGTTGGTTGGGTTGCCGGCCAGATCCCGTTGGGCGAGCCGGCAGCGCCTGGGCGGGCGGCGGGCCGTGCGGGCGGCGTCCGCCGTTGGGCGTCCAGGGCGTGCCGAAACGTGAAACGGCCCGCCAGGCGGGTGCCTGGCGGGCCGTTGGGCAGGGTGCGCGCTACACGTCGCCGCAAGCCACGATCGCCGCGTGGATCTTCCCGCATGCGCCGCACGCTGCCGGGGCGTGGATAGCGGGTGCGGGTGCATCCGTCGCGGCGGGTGCCGCCGCCGCCGCCCGTTCCGCCGCCGCCCTGGCGCGATCGTCCGCTGCGATCAGTTCGGTGCCGTACTTCCAGGCTTCCAGGCCCGCCCATCCGGCACGCGCTAGCGCGACCTGCCCGCTCCGTCCGTCCGCCCGCCAGGCGGTGTCGCCGCCGCCCGCGACGGGCCGCGTGGTGCCCGCCGCCTGGCACCGAATAGCGTCCGCCAGTTCGTCCCGTGACGCGTCCCGCGCCAGGCCCGTCGCCGCACCCGCCAGGACGATTGCCCGCCCGTGCTGATAGTGCGTGAGATCGTCGGGCCGCACCGTGCGGAGGACGGGTTCGATGGGCCGCGTGACGGCACCGTAGACAGTGCCGCCAGGCGTCCGCGACACGGTGCCGGTACGGGCATCCGTCCCGACAATGACAGCCCGGTTCCAGGCGGATTCGGTGACCAGTTCCCGCACGGCCCGTTCGCGCGGGTACTGCGGCGCATCGCCGTTGCCCGCCCACGCGTAGGTGCGGCATCCGTCCGCCAGTTGCGCCGCCAGGGCGGCACGGTGCCCGTTCGAGAGCGGTGCCGCCTGGCGGGCCTGATGAATAGCGGCCCGCCGTTCGGAACGGCCCGCCGTCGTGCCGTCATACTCCGCCGCTAGTGCCGCCTGGCGGGCGGGTGCCGCCGCCGTGTTCCACTCCCGCACCATTGCCAGGCGTGCCCGTTCCACGTTCCGCCGTGCCACCTCCGCCGCCAGTTCCAGTTCCCGCCGCGTCGGTGGCTTCCATCCGTCCGTTCCGCCGTCGCTGTCGTTTCGTCCGTCCGCCGCCAGTTCGGCATCCGCCAGGGCGGCGGCGGCGACCAGTTCCAGGCGTGCCAGTTCCCGCCTGTCCGCCGCCAGTGCGTGCCGCCGGATGCGATCGCGGTCGCACCGTGCCCGCACGGCGGCGACGTCCGCCAGGCGTGCTGCGTTGCGTGCCGCCAGGCGTGCCGCCGCCCGTTCCGCCGCCGCCGCGACCGTTGCCCGTTCCAGGCGTGCCGTTTCCAGGCGTGCCAGTGCGACGAGGATTCCGCCCGGGCGGACGATCTTCCCGCCAGTGAAACGTGGGCGGACGCTAGTCCACCGACTGCCGTCCGGCGCCGTGATCGTCAGATCATCTGGGCCGGGGATATACGTGAGTGCCATTGGTTCCTTTCCGGCGGGCACCGTGCCCGCCAGGGCCAATGCTGCCAGGGAATAGGGCACGGCGGAAGTCCCTGGCGGGCGTGACCTATTACTCTCAGGAATATCTTAGACTTAGCGCACGCCCACGGCGGCATCCGCCCGCATGATGGAGTTATAGGCAAGGAACGGCAGGAACCCGCCAGGGTTCTCCCGCCTGGCACGGTGCGGCATCCGCCGCCCGCCGCCAGGCCCGCCCGCCCGCCGCCTATGCCATCCGGCCAACCGGCACGGTGCCCGCGTGACAGCGGGTGCCGCTATTGCCCAGTAGGTGCCAGGCCCGCCACACTCACCGGCACGGCGAGTAGGTGCGACTGCGAACCCCGGTATTTGATGCCAGGTCTTAGCGTGCCCGCCACTGTCACGGCGGCACGCGAACCCCGGTATTTGATGCCCGGTCTAGCCGTTGCTGTTTTCCTGCGAACCCCGGTATTTGTGAGTGGGTTTTCCTCTCTCACCTCTCGTTAATGCGAGCGGGCGGGAGAGTGACGGCCCACGGACTAGCGCAATCAGCGTGAGGACACGGTATACCCGAACGGTATAACCATCCGTGCTAAGTCACTCTCCCGCCTGTGAGCTAACGGGATGGGGTTTTGAGAGCGGCGGACTGCTGAATCCCCGGGATAATGCCTGGGAGTTAGGCGGTTTTAATGAGTAGCTCAATTTATTTCCATCACGCGAAGATTGTTCGCGTGAGTGAGCATGAGCAGCGGTTTGCGGTGACGTTTGATTCACATTCCGTTGTCAATCCGGTAATTCCGACTGGCAACGCGACCGTGTTTTTCGACAGCTATCGGGACATGGTTGCTGCCGCAGATAAGATGTTGGCGGCGGCGGCGGCGGCGGGAATATACGCGCCGTTGGCTGATTGGGAACGCGAACTGCTGGGACTGGATTTGGATTAAATGTCCCGGTATTCAATAACAGCGGAGATTCTGTTAGCGCGTGCAATTGCTGCGGAAACATCCGGCAATCTCAAAGGTGCGGAACTTTTGTTTATTGCAGCTTGCAATCGTGAGTCTGCCGATTTGGGTGTCTGGCGTGATTAGCCAGATTTTGACGGCGCTGGCTATGTCAGCGCCTCTCGTCGCATGGGACGCGATTAACGGTGGCGCGTTCTGGCAGTAAGTTGCAAGTCCGCCGCTGCCATAACCCCATCCCGTTACGGAGTTGGGAATAGTGTCGGAAAACCCGGGTTAATACAGCCCGGTAGAACCGAAGCCCGGTAAGCCTTTATTTCCGGGTTTTCCTGCTCTATTCCCAACTTCACGGTTGGCAGTTTTGCCTCCGGATAAGAGAGTGGTGGGATTGGAGGGTACTCAACATGCCGCAACCAAGATATAGAGCAGTTTTCGTCAACCCCCATACGGGGGAAGATGTGACTGTCAGTTTCACTGATTTGACGGAGTGCCGCCAGTTTGTACAAATTGGGCACTGGTCAAACATTGATACCCGCATGGTTATGTGGAATACGGCGGATACGGTCTGTGACTAGTTTGCAGGTTGTTGTTGCGTCAGTTTTCGCCTGGTGTTTCATTCTGCTAATTATGGCAGCGTGGGACGCGGTTAAAGAAAGGTTCTTTTAGGCAGTTTCGAGTCTCTCTTATCCGGAGGTTGGAGTGCCCATCGTGGGTACGGGGTGAGAGAGAGGGATTGATTGTGAAACCTAGTGATATGCCGCGTGTCGGTACTCCGCTGGTGATGGTCAAGCGATTCCGCGATCCGATCGTGGAGCCCTGGGAATGCTGCGCTGAATGCTCTGGAAAGCATGAGCGTGTGGAAATGATTCCGGCGCTCAAGCGTGGCCCTCGGACTATCCGCAATACCGCTCTGGCTGATGCTTTAGTGGCTGCGGGGGTGCGGTAAACAAAGTCACAGCAGAAAGCCCACAAATCACGGTATTTGTGGGCTTTTTAGTGTGCCTTTAATCCAAGCACACCTGAGAGGAGAGAGGGAAAATGCCAGACGTATGCAGTAATTGCGACGCTGGAGCCGACCCCGACGACGATATCGACCACGATATCGCTCACACTCGGGACGGCTACGACGCTTGCGAGGACTGTCGTGAGGAATGCGAATTCTGCGGCGGAGAGTATCTGTATTTGTCAGATCATCAGGACTATCGCTGCGACAGCTGCGATCTGAACTTTTGTGACAGTGCAGATTATTACTGGTGCGACGACTGCGAGCGTTATCTTTGCTCCAGTTGCGGGCCGTGTAGTTGCAGCGAATTCAGCGGCACAGTGCATCCTTGGGATTGGAAGCCGCGAATCTACCGTCCCAAGGGTGAATGGCGGCAGGGTCAACCCCTGCTTGGCATGGAGCTAGAAGTTGGTTTTTCAGCTTCTCAGATCGTGCCCGCTGTCCACATGATCGACGATTCAGAGAATCACCTGTACATGAAGCGGGATGGTTCTATTGAGGGTGTCGAGATTGTTTCGCATCCGGCTACTCTCGATTGGTCGCGGGATTATCCCTACGGCAAGCTTCTTCGTGAGCTTCGCAAGAATAATTGTCATGTGGATGACGGTTACGGTCTACACGTTCATGTGTCCCGTAACGCTTTCCGTGGCGTGACGAATTCTTCTGCGGCGCATCAGATGTCGTGGCTGATTTTCCTGTACCGCAATGTTGAGGCTCTAGAGCATTTGGCTAGGCGCAGCAGTGAGCGGTGGGCGTCATTCCGTAAGCCTCGGAAGGGCGAATTGCGGCATAAGGCACTTCATGTCGATGATTCTTCTCGGTATGTTGCTGTCAATTGCAACAATGAGCGCACCTATGAGCTTCGGTTTTTCGCTTCGACTCTTGTCGAGCGGGAATTGCGGGCGGCTCTTGAGTTCGCTGATGCTTCGGTGGCGTACACCAAGCGTATCAAGACTCACGACATTCTGCGGGGTAATGCGTTGTCCTGGGACAAGTTTTCTGATTGGGCCAGCGACCACAATTATCCGAATTTGACGGCTGAAATGGCCGATTTCTAGTCATAGAACAGCCCCCACATTGAAGGGTGTGGGGGTTTTTGTGTGCCTAGATAGGTTCACATAAACGAGAGAGAGAGGAAGAAGCTTATGTGCATTTTAAGCTATCTGCCCGCTGGCGCTGTTGTCGATGACACAGTGGAAGAGCATTTGTATAACGGTGGTTTGTCCAATCCTGATGGTCATGGTTGGGCTATTGCTTCACCGCACGGCATGATTTTGGGCAAGTCCCTTGATCTTGACGAGTCGCTCGGCAAGTTCGTTGCAGTTCGTAACGAGTATGCAGATTCTCCGGCATTGTTCCATTCCCGGTGGGCTACTCACGGTTCTATCCGTGTTGGCAATTGCCACCCGTTTCTAGTGGGCAAGCATCATCAGACAGTTTTGGCTCATAACGGCATCTTGCCTCGGGACGCTCATCCCGCTAAGGATGATGACCGTTCCGATACTGCCATTCTGGCTGAGGATATTATCCCCCAGCGTTGGTTCCGCCTGGATAAGCCTACTGTCATTGAGTCTATTACTCAGTGGGCCGGTAAGGCTAACAAGCTGGTCATTTTGACAGTCAATCCTCGGTACCGCAAGAACGCTTACCTGATTAATGAGAATCAGGGTTGGTGGGATAACGGTACTGGTGTGTGGCATTCCAACCTGGATTACACTTCTCCGTATCCCCGGTGGGCGCGTGTGGGCGCTAAGTCGGACTCTTTTTCCACCAAGGAAAATTGGTGGGAAGAAGATGAGTACGCTGCTGAGTATTGCTTGTTTTGCGAGCCTAACAAGGTTGCGCTCAACTTCGACAATATGTGCCCGTCATGCAAAGTGTGCCATGACTGCTATGAGCCGCAGTGGGATTGCCAGTGCTTTACCACTGATGCCGATTCGGTTGCTTCTACTAGCACTGAGTTGGCGATTCGTTACATGTATGAGGACTAGGAATCCCCATTGGGCGCACAAGACTTTGGTTTTGTGCGCCCTGTTGGGTATTTCAACCCTGTTGAGGTGAGAGGAAAATAATGGAATTCGACATTTATTGGGGTGCCTGTTATCAATGATTAAAATTAGACGGGTTTTTAATTGCACATGGACAGTAGCCGGTATAACCGGCTCCTGGTTTGCGATTAAAGGACAGCCGTACATTTCGCGCTTTTGTTCTCTCGGCGAACTTCGCGTCCTGTCCGGTCATTCTGGCTTTCGGAATAGAAGCCAGGCTATGTGGTTCATCAAACACCAACGATTGCTAAACCAGTTAGCGGCCCAAGCCCCAGAAAGCTTGGGCTAACCCTCCCCGATTCCCCCGGTCGGGTTGTAGGACATTCCCCCAAAACTATCCACAAGACAAGTTTTGGGGGTTTGTCATGCCCCCCGGCATGAAATTTCTAACGGGAGAGAGGAAAAAACATGGACAGCAAAAAGCAAAAAATGACGGATATTGTTGCCAAACTTTTACGCCAAGCTGAAGACGTTGTAGGAACACCTGAAGAGCAGGTTTTCCAAGCAAAAGCGTTTGAACTCATGGCTAAATACGGACTGGAAATTGCAATGGTCGAAGCCCACAAAGGCGGGTTAGACGTATCGCAGCTTCCAGACGCGGTAAAGATCAAGATTTCTGTTGAAGGTAAATACGCCTACCAGCAGCTTCTTCTTCTGCACAACATTTCGCAGTCTTTGCATTGCAAAAATCTGTATAGCACAGTTCGATCCTATGATGGTCAACCAGCACGTTATGTGATGACTATTTTCGGTATGCCCAGGCATACAGAGCGTGTTGAAATGTTGTGGGGAATTCTCCGCCCGCAGATGTTGCGTCAGGTCGCAGTTGTGCGGCCAGCTTATGACTACAACGCGGGACGTGTGAAGTCTTTCCGCCGCGCTTGGATTGCCGGTTTCGGCTCTTCCATTGGTGAACGTATTCGTGCTGAAGAGAACAAAGTAATTGAGTCCGCTGCTGGTGCTCTGGTGCTTTACCAAGACGACAAACAGCGTGCAGAGATTGCTTTGCGCGCCGAATACCCCCGGGTTACTCGTGGCCGTCAGTCTTCCGGCTACAACAGCGAAGGTTATTCGCGTGGCCGCGCAGATGGTCAACGCGCAGCGTTCAACCATTCAATTGCCGGTTAAACCCCGGTAGTTCCGAGATAGAGATTGAGCCACTTCTAAGTGGCTCTTTCTGGTTTTCGGAGCGAAAACCTACTAAAGCGGTGAGAGATTAGGAAAAACAACAATGCCACATGAAATTGAAACCCATAACGGTATTAGCTTCTACGCAGACTCGCGTAAAGCAGTCAACGGTCGCACGGCCACCTGGCATCAGTTAGGCCAGCCAATCGGGCACTGCATGACTGTCGAAGAAGCAATGGACGCGGCAAAACTCGGCGGCTGGGACGTTCGTAAAGTCCCGCTGTCCGTCACAGCCGAAGTTTCAGATGCCGGTGTTTGGCCGGAGCTTGCGGTCAACGACAAGTTCGCTGTCGTCCGCAACAACCCCGTTACGGGTCTACGCAACTACCTCGGCGTGGTGGGCAACACATACAAGCCCATCCAAAACGAGGAACACAGTGCATTCCTGCAAACCCTGGTAGATGAATTCGGCGCGTCCCTTGAAACAGCGGCATCGCTGCGCGAAGGGCAAGACGTTTTCATCACCATGAAGCTGCCCAAGACCATCACGGTCACCGGCAACGACGGTAAGCCGGATACCACTGAACTGTATATTGCTGCGCTGAACAACCACAGCGGGCGGGCATCGTTCCGAGTAATCCTGACTCCTATCAGGATTGTTTGTGCGAATACCCAGCAGTGGGCCGAGTCAACAGCACAAGCAACGTGGAAAGTTCGTCACACCGCAACGGCTATGACCCGGGTCCAAGTGGCCCGCGAAATGCTCGGCCTGGTGTGGGAATCCACAGATACAGTGCAGGCAGAATTTCAGCGCATGGCTGATACTGAGATGAGCGTGGACGCCGCCAAGGAGTTCACCAACAAGTTGTTCGACGTTGCCGGTGTAGAGCCGGGTACGTCTGCCGCTACTCAGCGTCAGAACAAGGCAGATGCGGTGTTCAACCTGTTCACCAATTCTCCAACTGTTGCCAACATCGCGGGCACTCGTTTCGCAGCGTATAACGCTGTGACCGAGTGGGCAGATTTCTTCGCCCCGGTTCGCGGCGGCGGTCCAAATGCGTCGGATGAAGTTCTGCAAAATTTGCGTGCTGCTCGCAGCATTGATGACCTGGACACTGGTACGGGCATCAAAGCTACAGCGTTCAAAATGCTGTCCCTGGTGTAGTTCCGAGATAGCGATTGGGTCACCAACTACGCGGTTGGTGACCCTTTCAGGTTTTCGGAGCGAAAACTGTTAGAGAGTGAGGAAAATAATGATTCCAGATGGAGTTATGATCGGATTTATTCGTCTTCCTTGTGGGGAAGAGCGAAAAATTTCGATGCACGGCACAATCAATGAATTGTTCCATGCCGCCAGGTTGCTTAATTTGTTTCCTGATATGGAGCAGATTTTGCAGATGGAACGCGGTGAGTCTGTTGATTTGCTGTTTTTCAGCGATGGTTTTGGTAGTTATGTGACTTTGCAGGCTGTTTCTGAGGCTCGGGAGTTCATAGCTGTTGCGTCTGAGGTGTGAGACGAACAGGAGGTAAAAATGACTAACGCCAACCCACACGCCGAATACGAAATCCCAGGCGGTGCTTTCGACCAGCTCAACGCAATCCGCGACCTGGGCTTCGCCGTCATCGCCTTCACCCCCGAGGAACTGCGCGGCGCAGACCCCGAAGAAATCCAAGATCGGCTCACCGAATGGGGCTGGGATGCGATCGACGCACTCGCCGACCCCAACCAGCCCAACCCCTACATTTAGTTTGGTCGTCCACCTGAGCAAGTGGTTAAACTGCTCAACTTTTGTGTGTGTTTCGATAAGAACTCGGGGAATTCCCCATGTTGAGTCCGCCGCGAGTTTGGGAACACTCAAGGACGATCGTGCCCCGAGTTTTTATTCAAACACACAACAAACCAATGAAAGAGGTGAAAAATATGAGTTACATGAAACGTTTAGTCTGTACACAAATATGGGCAGACACATTCTGCCCAGGCTGCGGAGCAATCGACCCAGAATGCAACTGGGAAGACTTCGGCATAGGGGCCTACGAATACTGGGGATTCACCGGATTCGACAGCCACCTAGAATTCGTCACACGCTGCTGCGAAGCCCCCCCAGAAAAATTCTGGCCTGACCCCGTAGAGCCAAACGCAAACCTGCTCTACGAACATGAAGTCGTCTGAGTTGCGCTTCAGTACACAAATAACTCTCAAATTTGTGTACTGAATGAGTCACTCAGACTCAAAAAACGAACAAGTGAGAGAAAGGTAACATATTGTCAAAAATTAAAGCCGTCCGCATCGACACTGACGGGAAAGTAACCCCGCTCGACCTCGACAGCGGATGCGAGGCACTGCAAGCCGAAGTAGGTGGAAGTTTCGATTTGGTTACCAGCGCGACGGGTGAAACGTCCTTCTGGGTCAACGACGAAGGCAAACTAACCGGCCTGCCAATCAACACGGTTGCCACAATCTTGTTGTACCGCCTCAACCCGGTGTTTAGGGGCAAAGACTTTCTCTGCGGGCCAGTAGTGCTTACTGGCGGCGCAGACGAAAACGGAAATACCCTCAGCCTCAGTAAAGAAGCTGCAACAGCGATTATCGACCTGTACAACGTGGCGGTTCCGCTATGAACACCGTTTTAGGCGAGTCCGGCACGATGCTAGCCGATACACCACTCGGTATGAGCATCTACCGGCTTGCCGACGCAATCACCGCCTATTCGGCGGTAGAAATCGACCACCTCTCCACCCCAGTCGGGGATGAGTTGGCCGAAGCTGGAGTACGGCTCTGCGAAATGGTCTTAGACCTTCTCGCAGAACTTGGAGTCACGATGATGGAGTAGCAATGTCTAACGTCACTGTGCATCCGAATGGCGACATTCAGATCAACGGTCGATGGCTCAACATCGGCAGTGAGGTTTCCGTTTACGGTGAGCGTGGCCGGTTTAAGTACACTGGTTACACGCATTCCGGAGCCGGAAAGCTGATTTTGTGTTTTTTGGGTGGGAAGCCCGGTCATGAGTTGACCCGATCTTTTTATGCCGAAAAGGTTAAGACGGTTCATAACAAACGACCAGTTCGCCCAATGCGCTGAATGCTGCTCGGCCACAACAGAATTCGTTTTGTTGTGGCCTATGGAACATTCAGTTCTGAAAGGAGAAAGTTATGGAGAGGAATAAAGCCGCCGTCCTGGCCTCGGGCCTTGACCCAGAGCTAAAGCGGCTGCGCCGCCTACAGGCCATCAAGTCTGCACAGGCAAAAAAGTTCACTAAAGCCTGCGAGAGCATTGAGCGCTATTGGGATCAGGTTCACGCAGCTATTATGGAAAAGGAATCCTGATGCACCGAGCCCCTGAAGGCCACGAAACCAACTACGATGGTGACTGGCCGGGGTCGATCTACCAAGACCACATTTGGAAAATGTTTGACCTATACAACATCGAACCTGACGGAGCTTTTTACCGTCATCACAAAGCGAGACATGCATATGAGTAAATGGGTGTCAATACCAGAACCGCTTCTAGTCGAAGCCGCCAAAGCAATAACCCCAGTAAACCCAGGCAGCGGCGACACCGACGTACCACGATCGCTGCTCAAAGCCATCGTCAAATACCTCCGCGAAGACCTTGGCTGCGACCACAGCGTCGGAATCTGCATGTGCAGCACCATCGGTCTAGTAGAGGAACTCCAACTCGCCCTGAATGGCAGGAAAACTTGCCCTAACCGTTGCGAACACGGCGCAGTGTTCAGCATCGAACGCTTCGAAGAAGCAGTACAGGAATACGTAAAACGATATGCGTTTGCCTCAGAAGAGGAAGCCAGACGTGACCTGTGCGATTTCGACGGCATGGTCAACTGCCCGGTTTGCGGCGGGTTTGGAACCGTGCCAATCAACCCCTAGAGAGGACTAGCTATGTGGATGGCCCGCTGGGGCATCTTCATCGACGGCGACAACCCCGTTGACGCCGCCGAGAACGCCCGCAAGCGTCACAGTGACGGAACAAGCAACCACTGGACCGTCACCAACCTCGACAACAGAGAAACCTTTGTAGTCGATCTCAACACCAAGAAAGTAGTACCCCCAGGATGAAAGCACACGCAGTAGAAATCATCATCTTCTCCATCTGGTTTCTACCGACACTGCTCGGCACAATTGCCCAATTAAGTGCGGACGCCAAAGAAATGTCCGACCTCCGCTGGGAGTCGGACTATCTTGATTGGATCAGCAAATGACACGACCGTTCATCTTCCCGCGCCGGGGAGAACTGTGGATCGGCCCCGTTGGATTGTTTTGGGGCCGCATAACCGGCATCGAACTGCCCTCTGGCCGATTTATCGGCTTGACCTACCGATTAGGAAAATAGTAATGGATTTATATGCTGTTTACAGTAGAAGTGAAGACGGCGATCTCATTTGTCGCCGTTATCAAGCGGACAGTGGATACGAAATAGTGGAAAGGGATAGATAGTGAAAATAGTCGTTCTTAACGATGGAGAGACCTATTCGGATCTGTACGGATGTGTAATTCTGGATGTTCCGGAAGCGATTGCAGGCGACGATCTTGACGAGTTCATAAAGGAAAACTATGAATCCGGAGTTTCGCTCACTTGGTTTGTCAAATGATAACTCTGCCCCGGCTGCGATGGGCCAGTTGGGAATAACGTAAGTCACGCTAAAGAACAACATTTTGATGCATTTCCAGATGAACCCTACATCAAATCCAAATTTTTAGCTGCCTACCCAATTTGATGGTAAAAATGTTTGTTTATGACGAAATTGACGACTGGAATCGCCAATGCGCCTACCTACTGGCTGTCGAGTACGAAGAAATTATGAAAAACTATAACCCCTTTGAAGGTATGGACGGTTACGCCATCATGCCGTAATATGTCCTCATAGCTACAAGGGTGGGGCGTCAAAAGGGTCATGGCTGACCAGAATGGGGCCCTCAAAGCATCGCCCACGACGTCCGCTGCCTTTCGGAAAGAGGCGGTAGCTGCGCCCCACCCATACGTACAAGAAATAGCCATGATTACTCGTAAGATACAAACCCTTGGGAGAGAGGAACCGATGGAAGAACACATTTCAGGCGCACCCATAGGCCCGCTTGGCTGGGTAGAGTTCAAATGCCGGTGCAACGACTGCAAAAACGCCTACCACGCCCTCGGTTCCACCCCCAGGGAACGCCGCATGAACGGACCCACACCAACCCGGGTCCACGGAACTTGGGGCGGCTACAGCAACTACGGCTGCCGCTGCGCCAAGTGTCTCCAAGCGTGCCGCGAAAAATATGATTACGGAGCCGCCTGGCGGCGAGCAAACCGCGATCACAAAAATGAAAAACAGCGCCAATACAGGCTGCGGAAAAAAGAGGAAGAGGGTAAACGCTGACATGAAAACTCACCCAACACGATGGGTCGAATTACACAACGACAACACCCTCCACCTCATCCAAGGAACAAAAATTGGTGTGGACGACAACGACGATGACATATTTTCCGAAGTCGCAACGACAGCGACAGTCACCCTCGCCGACAGCGAAGATGCAACATGGATGAAAGCATTGCTTGATCTTGGTTACCGACCGATCACCGATACCGTAGCTTTTGACGGAGAAAAAATCAGATTTGAAGTTTCAGCGATCTGACTGCTAGTATCACATTTCCCCCGGTGCAATATATCCGTATCCCCAATACGGCACCGGGGGATTTTTATGCCTCCGGTGCCTACTCAATGCTATTGGTTATCTTAAGTTTTTGCGACCGCCAAAGCAGATGCAGCAGCCTCACACTACCCTCTGTCTCAATGCCCCGTAAAACAAAAGATGCACCACACTGCAAGTGTGATGCACCCTTTGCCCCGGAAAGGACTCTGTTACCCCCTACGGGCCCGCCGCGCCCGCCGCATCCGCATCGCATGTTCGCGCCTACGATGCGCCGCAACGTTCTCCCTCTCGTCTCCCGGTAGATGACCCAACCCAACGTAGAAACGTGCGTCAGCGGCCTCTCTGGCCGGTCTGGTAGCTTCACTGCGATCAACAACGCGGCCCCAGCGGCACGCCGCCGCCAGTTTCGCCCGGGATCGGCGTTCCGCCGCCGTTAAACCGGTCCGCGCCTCTAATGGATCACTCACGCAAGATTCTCCGTGATCCTGCCATCCTCATAAACACGAAGATAAGGCTTCTCTAAAGCAAAGCTGACTAAGCGGTGCGTGGTGACTAAATCTTCTTGCCGTTCCCACCCATCAAGGGCGGATGCGTTTTCGGTATAAGATACCGGCTTCATGCCCACGTCGTAGTAGACCTCTCCAATCCACCACCTCTTGCCGTCATGTAAAATTCTGTAATTCCACGATGACATTTCAATTTCTCCCATAAAAAGTTAGTGCCCTCCAAAATCAGGGGAGGATTTTTGGATTTACTCCCGGGCTACGCCCGCACAAAAAAACCAAAAATTGTTCTGCAACCGGCAAAATTTGGTTAGTTTCCGCTGTGGCTTTAACGGCCATTTCTAAGGCGAATTTTCTAAGTTCTCCCCATTCTAAGTAGACGCCGCGTTCAGCGGCTGTCACGCCAGTCCCAACATCGACAAAAACATGCGTGCTTCATCAATGGATTTAGCTTCGGCGCATACGGCTAGTCGGGCCCGTAGCAACTCATCTTCGGTAAACTCTGGTCTAGATTCTGCAGACATGGAAATGCCGTCAGACATTTCGCTCACCGAGCCTCTCAACAAGTGCCTGGTGGGCGGCAGCCCACACCATTCGCTGTAGCGGACCGAAAGTGTTGCGATCTTTGGCGCGGTCTTCAAATAGATCGGCTAGTTCCCATAGGTTTGCTTGGCTCATGGATGCCACCATAGCATCTATGAAGCACTATTATCAACTGCTACGATGCTTACCAAGTAGATAAAGCTGCACGTTTCCAAGATCAGAAACTCAGCTAAGCCCAGCCCAAAATGCTGGGCTAATGGTCAACCCCATCTTGTTTGATGTATTACGACCAGTCCCATCGCCCATGCCGCTTGAATACCCGTCAACCAAACTTATTGGGGTGACCAAGAAATTGGGCATTTCATTTCCGGTGGTTGAGGTAAACGATCCACCAGACAAGAAAGCCCGCCACCATGACTGCCCAGGGGGTCGATTGGATATGGCACCCCGATAATAGGCAACTAGCACCGGTGCCGTTCCGGTAAAACCATTTTTCATTCCAACGAAATGAATACCGGCCTGCACCGAAACCGGGGTGGTCAACGGGATAACTTTCCAGCCGCGATCCGTCAGATAACTTGAGCATTCGGCAGACCGCGACAACAAGTTTCCATTGAAATCATAAAGGCCAACAAAGTTCTGATTGGCGGTAAAGCTTGTACCTGGGGTGGTGACATAAACGACGACATTGGAAATGGTGCAAGCCGTGGGGATTTTTATGCCCACCCATGCTGGCCTAGAATCCAATAGCGTGCAGGTCATGTGTGCGGCGTTAATGTCGCAGACCCACGTTACTAAATCAAAATCAGAAGGTGAAAAACCGCCACCTGGCCCCGCAGCCCCGGTTGCACCCGTAGCTCCCGCTGGACCGGCTGGGCCAACGGCCCCGGTCGCGCCAGCCGGTCCGGTCGCGCCAGCAATGCCCTGAACTCCTTGAATTCCTTGCCCACCAGTCGGCCCCTGCGGGCCAACGAAAGGAACCCCATTGCCGCTGCTAGGCCAAGAAGTTCCGTCATAGAAATAAAGAAGACCATCTGCGGCATTGACGTAAGCATCGCCAGCAACCGGGTTGCTTGGCAACGCCGAATAGTTAGCGACAGTTCCATTGATATCTAGGCTGACTCCTGGCTGACCCTGGATTCCCTGCGCCCCGGCTGGCCCCTGCGCCCCGGTTGCCCCGGTAGCTCCGGTGGCCCCGACCGGGCCTGCGGTCCCGGTAGCCCCGGTAGCCCCGGTGGCCCCGGTAGCTCCGACCGGACCTGGAACGGTCGAAGCCGAACCAGCCGGACCCTGAGGCCCCTGAATTAAAATGACAGGGATTGAACTATCCGTCATGCCGCTCAAACCTTCCAATCATTACAGGAGTTTCTAAATTCCCCTGATCCAAAACTATCCTCCACCGGGTACTCTTTACCTGATCGCACACCTGGGAATCAAGAAAAAATGCGGCATAAGAACCGTTGACAACTGCATCAACTTTCAATGGATTAGCCGGGTCAATATCAATCCACATATAGACAGATACCCCGGCAGGGAAATCAAGAGAACTTCCATCGGTGTCGGTCCGCTGAATTGTAAAAGCCCGGTCGCAGCCCCGAGTAACGGGAATTTTCTTTTCGATTGGTGGTGACACAATATAGTCGGCCATAACTATCCTTTGATTGTGTGGGTTTTAAGCTCGGCCAATTGAGTAAGCCCACCAGGATTGAATAAAACATCAGCTACTGCTAGCTGGGTGGCATAGGTGTGAGCCTCGACTAGCGTGTCACACGAATCGTGGGCCCAACGCTCGTCATAAACAAACCATCGCCCGCTTTCTTTACGGACTCTCCAACGATTAGCCACCCTCAACCTCCAAAAAATGTTTCGGTGTTGCTTTCCCCCAACCACAAAGGCAGTGCATTTTCTAGGGGGGCCCGCAACACAGGGGGCGCAGTGGAGCCGCTGGGAATTGAACCCAGGTGCCATCACTTCCGACCTGCGGGCTTAATGATGGACGAAACCAGACCGGCCCCTCGACCCAATAATAACAGACTAGTAACCGTTACCCTATTACTTTTCCTTTTTACCCGGGGTGGGCGTGGTTCCCTCATGCGGCGTCCCAGGCCAAAACCCCAAAGCCATATGAAAGATATTCGCCGCTAACCCCTTGACCTCACGGTCACTAGAAATGTACTTACGAAGATGCTCAACCAGAGTGGTGTAAGGGTGGGCACTGTTCGCCCACTTCTGACGGCCCTCGCCATAAGCCCAATACTTCTTCAACCTTGCTTCGCCCTCGCCCATCCCCGGGCTACGCGGATCAGCACTCACTCAACTTCTCCCTGCCTAAGCTAACCAATTCCTTGATGTACGAACCAGAATCTTCTGGCCTTTCGCCCCGTCACCCCGGGCGCTATTGCATTTCAAATGACTTGCGCGAAGATTATCTAACTGCCACAGACGGGGATCATCCGGAGCAAGTCTGCTAATCGGTATGACATGATCCACCGATGGCGATGCGGGGTCGGGCCACGCCACCGACATGTCGATCACCGACGTGTCAAATGGCAGCTTTCCCTCCCAAGAAAAATCAGGGCAATCGCCCGCACAAATCCAACACACACTTGAACGCGCTAACACCGTCTTACGGGCGTTGTTCCACAGCCGACCACCCCGCCCCAAAGACTTGACCGGGGAACCAGTGAATTTCGGCATCTTTCTATCCCCAAGTGAAGTCGTGAATCTTATCGACCCACGTCTCTGGCCTACTGCGCCAATCAAATAACCCAAACATCTGCCAATTCAGTGGAACAATCCACCACGAATCGTCATCAACGCCAGGGATCACTCCCGCGTCTCCCTCCACGGACGAATCTCCGCAGCGGGACGGCCCCAAAACTCTTCAATCCACAACTTGTGCGCCGCGAACTGCTTCTGAAGCCACGCAATCTTCTCCGCTGACAGCGGTCGCTGCCACTCCCTCAACTGGCTATCTTCACTAGTCAAGGATGAGCAACACTGCAGAAAAAGCAAACAAAACAAAAACAATTCCGTAAACAATCATGCGTTCCTCAACAAATCCTTGTTCGCCAACGGTTCGCTGCGGGCGGCACGCATCCAACCACCGCAATCAGTGCAGCAGTAACGGCGATACCTATACGTCGTCGTGTAGGCGTAACCCCTCTGCTGGATATTTTCTCCACCGCATCTGGTACACAACAACACCTCGGACGTATCCCCGTTCCCACCAGAATGCAACGGAACGTTTAGGCCGTTGATCCACGGTTTCAGCCGGTGAAACAACTGTGTCGTGATCCTCACGTCGTTCACGCAATACTTCACCATCCGGCGCTGCGCTTGAAGCTTCTTCTTCTCGTCCTCGCCCTTCAGAATCTGTACCCATGTGTCAAACCCTCCCGGGTCGCTCTTGAGGTCAAGGCCAAGTTGCTCGCACACAAAAGCAAGCTTCCGGCTAGGCCACTGAAACTGCCCCACCGTCTTGTACAAATCTATGTCCCGCCACGGCGACGGCGGCGTCAAACCAAACTGCGCCCACGCCGCACGCAGATGCTTGTTATCGAACTTCGCCCCATTAAACGTGACAATATAGTCGGCGCGGTCATAAATCTCATGCGACCGCTTAACCATTTTTTCGTAACCATCCCACTCGGCGTGAGACTCAATCTTCTTACCCGCCACATTCTGCGCCGCGAACATCAGCAACCCGCCAGGACGAATAATCTGGGATAAACCCACCGTCAGATCGCGTAGTCCCCACGCAAATACTTCGTTAGGTCTGGTTTCGATATCAACACACCAAATCTCAGGCACTGCTGCTACCCCTTCTGATGGTTGACACCCATTGGAATGGGTCCAGCCGCGCTGGAAGCCAATTGAGAAGATGGGCGGCGGTGATGGTGACTGCGGCAGTTGTAACAAGCCGGTGCCGGTCAAGCCAGCGGTCGATCTGCTCGCTGAGAAGTTCGCCCTCATGGGCTGCAATCTCGTAGCTCACTATCCCGATCACTAGCACCGCCCACGCTTTTTCCGATGGCCGCACGTCCAATAACCAGCCTAACTCAACATTCGGCTGCACTATTACGGTCGTCTTTTGGCGTGTCGGGTTCAAACGATCCCGGGCAACCATCTTTAGGCAGCCCATGCCAATCAGTTCCGCAACGCCGACACGGTTCGATGCGCGTCGGGTTCCGCTGCGGCGACTTTTTCTTAAGCCAGCCAGTCATCTGCCACGCCAAGATTTCATCGAATTCTTCGTCTGTCATATAAACCCCTAGCCAGATGGGGTGAAGCCCCGATCGGCAGCCTGCGGGAGAGGGCGGGCTCAGACTCCGATCGGGGCTAGGGCGCGTAAATCGCAGGGCACAAAAATGCACCTACCCCACTTTCAGTTTATCATGCACTATTAGACAAGCTATGTTTATTAGAACCGCGAAGCACGCCGCGCCGACGCCGCAATTCCAGCCGCTCCTTATAGGACAGGCCACCCCAAATACCAAACTGCTCATTGTTACCGATGGCGTACTCCAAACACTGAACCCTCACCGGACAACCAGCACAAATAGACTTAGCCACCAAGGGGTTGTACTCCCCCATATAGCCATCCTCGTCACGCGATGGGAAAAATAACTCAGGGTCAACCTGATTACAGATACCCTCTAATTTCCATTCATCGTTGGGGATACTCACCTAGCCCGCCTCATTTCTGTGTATATGTATTTCAAATCGCGGGTGATCTCGACTAATAATTATCGGACCAAGCTGCACATCATGAACATGGCGGCTTGAGTCATCATCAATAAGTTCCAATTCGACCAGCGCATCCAAAATTGACTTCATCATCGGAGCTAAACCGTCCACATCTCTACGCCTAGCGTCCGGCGCGAACCACACCAACCGAACAGATATCGGACAATCAAATCTCTTCAATCTGGCAGATTTAACAGCACTACCGACAAGCAAAGCCGTCTCAGATTTGGCTTTCGCAACCACCGACCAGTGACTTCTGCGCTGCATGTTCAATGTCATCAGCGGGGCCTTCAACGGCAGCGTCAACACCACCAACCTGTCGGGCATACCGTTCCTCCTGAAACAGCCAAGCTAAAACATTCAAGTCATTTCTCAACGCGACAAAAGCTGGCCCCCAATTCCAATTGCTATCCATCAAAATCGCCAAACTCTTTTTCCATTCGGGCAATTGTCACGTCGTCTCGCGCTGCCTCATGGACCGCCTTCAAATCAGCTTTGAAACGCAGAGCCTCTTCCTCTGTCATTGCCCTTGCTGTCGGCTCCTGGCCGATGAACACAACAATCACTTCCCCATAGTGGGGAACCGCAACTACGACACGTTTCATAGCGTCGGAAATAATTACAGAAGCATGTAGCGGTCGGCCAGGAACAACTATTCTTCTTTTCATACCGGCCACCACGTCCTGTCGCTGGGGTGAACAATCTCTATCCCTCCGGTGAAGTTCTGCACCAATACGGAAATACGCCCATCCGGTTCCTGCTCAATCAACAAGTCATCGCGGGAACAATTGATGATGAGGACACCGGTAAGCGGACTGAGAATTCCCTCATTGACCTGCGTTTTAGATTTCCGCCGCTTCACCCTTACCTCGTTCCTCGCGTAACCATTTCCTTAACGATGAATAGGCGAACCTACGGGCAGCTTTATTGATGTGCGGATCTACACCGAAACCAGGGTCGGGAAGGTGTACTCCAGCCGCCACCACGCCGGTTGCCTTCTTCTGCAAGGCCCACTCCGCGCACTCAACACGCACAGGACAGTCGGAACACACAGCAGCAACAGCAAGAGAATCTTCCTCGCCAAGAAAATCCGCAGTGAATCTTGGGTCGGCCCAGCACAATGCGTAGGCCATCCATTCCGAAGCTGTCCGCCAGCGTTTCACGAAGATTCCAGCCGTGCCTGATCGAAACGGCGAAGCAGACTTACACTTTTAGGGGGGCCCGTCCTGTTCTTAGCTATATTCAAAACAGTGTATTCAGAACCCGCATCTTCCTGCGACAGCAACATGATTACGTCGGCGGACTGCTCCAACTCCCCCGACTCGCGCAAATCAGATACCCGAGGCTGCCGATTCTCCGCCTCATTGCTCCGATTCAATTGCGCGGCAAGAACAACGGCAAGACCCAACTCCATTGCCAATAACTTTGCCGACCTAGCAATGTGAGCAACTTGCTGCTCACGCGATACACGCTTATCGGACGCCGACAATAGTTGCGCGTAGTCAACGAAAAGAACATCTAGGCCAGAAGGCTTCAGAGAGCGGCAGCGTGACGCAACCTGTTCAATAGTCACCGATGGATTGTCAACAATGTACATAGGCAAATGCCTATGCCTCTGAATAAACTCGTCCACCGCGACGGCAGACTCACTAAAATCTCGGCGGGTCACCGCGCTGTAGTCAACAGACGCCTGGGCGGCAATGATCCTTGAAACAACCTCAACAACTGGCATTTCTACCGACACCACAAGAGACGGATGCTGATGCAGAACAGCATTAGAAACAATGTTCTGTCCCAGCAAGCTCTTACCGCCGCCGACCCTGGCCGCAACCACATAAAGACGGCCAGGATGCAGGCCGCCCGCAAGAGCCCGATTTACTGACGGCCACGGAGTTGGCACTGGCACGGCGGCAGGACTATCCCGCCAATCACGCCACGCATCGAATGCCTGCGAAAGAGTCAATACATCGCCGGGAATGTCAGGTTTGAAGTCGTCCAAACCAAACCCGGCAGCTACATGATCGGCGGCATCCTTACCGGCAGCAGCCTCAAAAATTCCCACCGAAGCAGCCAAACCATCAAGAAAATCTACCAGTAAAGCAGCCCGCTTACGGCCAGCAGCGTCTTTGTCGGCAATGATGCGGACTTCACGCCCCGCCAATACCGACCAGTCAAACTTAATCGGGTTATTAGCTGCGCCGCCTGGGGCGGAAACCGCCTGACCGCCGACAGACTCAATAGCTAGAACGTCTTTCTCGCCCTCAACAACGGCAACCCAGCCGTCGTCCGCCAACCGATCGGCGTGGAACAAAGAGGTATCGCCCTTGTTTCCAGACTGGAAAAACTTCTTATCCGGTGTGCGCCGAACAACCCTGCCCCCCGGGTACACATACTCCTGACCAAGATCGTCGTCAAACAAATCTTGAAGTGTCAGCCCGAGAGCTTCAACTACATCAGCAGTGGCACACCCGGCGTGGCAATACAGCAGAGTTGACCCCTCGATAGGGCGCAGGCTAAGGCTCGGTTCCTTATCCGTGTGAGACGGACACTGAATCGCTGCCCGATCGGCCAACTCCTTGACTAAAAGCCCCTTGTCCCGGGCTGCTTCCACAACCCTGCGATACGAGTCGGCCATCAATCTGGTAGCGGGGCTTGATTGAGGACGTGATTTGCGATGTGCGCTACCCACCTCATCCTGTCGTCTTTCCGATAAGCCGACACGTCGGTCACCTCTGGCGGTATTGGCGGGTCGGGATAGATGTAGCCGTACTTGTTCTGCACAGCACCAACATCGCCGTCTTTCCAGGCGCGAATAAACCACTCCCGGGTAGACACACGGCGATCAGTGAAAATGTCCTCGTCATTCCAGCGGCGGTCACGAAGCCACGAACGCGGAGACGGAACATACTGCAACTGGTCGGGGTCAATGTTCGATCCATAGCTCGCTGCCCGAGAAATCAACAGTTCCGCATCAACACCGTCGAGCATCAAGTCGATGAACACATCGAACGCCCTGGCGTGATCCACCTTTCGCGGAAACACACTCATGAACTCACGAAAGGTCGGCTCATACCGCTGGCGTGCCTCGCGCCGGTCCACCCCTAGAACGGGATATTTTCGTCACGCTGGTGTCCCGAACCGAAACCAGCGGAAACCCGGCGCTCAGCAGGCTTTGTCGGCCACACCGCAGTACCTATCATCTTAACCGACGTGCGCTCACGGCCCTCTTTATCAGTCCACGTCTCGAAGTAGGGCTCACCCTGAACAACAAGTTCAGTGCGACCATCAATTGACTCAGCAAGTGCTTCCGCCAACGCGCCGAACACAACCACATCAACTTTGAACTCTTTATCATGGCTCCACGAACCGGTGGCTGGGTCTTTCCTGCTGTTACGAAAAGAAATCGGCAGACTGGCGTAAGCAGTTCCCGTCTTGCCAAACTTCAGTTCAACCCCGTCGCTGAGAAGAAACCCACGCCCACTAAGATTAGCGAGTGACATATTATTTACTCCCGGTAATAGTTGCCAAACGTTCCGTTTGACCATTCGGTAATAATGCTACCCATAGACGCCCATATGTCAATACACCAACTGACGCAGCATCTTTCCAAGCGGGAACATGTAATCCATTGTCGCAACCCCACTTTGGATTGACCGTCACCCTGCGGTGACACGAACAGCACAAAGCAATGATGTTCGACGGCTCCCACAGACCACCGGCTGAACGATTCTTACGGTGATGATGCTCTAGAGGTCCGCCCACTCCACACACCTCACACATGCCACCGGCACGATCGGAAACTATTTTCCGACACGCCCTTTCAGACGGTTTCGCCGCCAAGCTCAGACGCCCACATGCCAAAATCGACGTTCTCCACGTCGCTCGTCACCATTTCGTACACCCGCTCGCAGGCAAGAACCGTCGTCCGGTCGATGGCCGCGATTGCATCAAAACCATAGATTTCGGTCAACACCATGTCCCGAAGCTCCGTGTACTCACTCAGTACGCGCTTCACCATCGGCGCCCACCGATGCCCTTCTTCTGCAAGCACATCAGCAAGCGGCCCTAGCGTGACGTGGAGTAATTCCGCCAAATCCAATGGCAGGTTGACGTTTTCATTCATTAGGAGCCCCTCCCTGAAATTCCTGTTCCCATTTAGTCCAAGTTTCCTGATCCACCGCCCCCTTACTACTGTGCGTTTTGGGGTCGGACTTCTTCTCTATGTCGCCGTTAGGCCAAATCTCAGTAGTGATCTTGTCGAGCAGCGGAAAAATCTTCGGGCCGTAATTCTCCCGCATGTACTCAATCAAGTTCTGGTTGTAAGCATCAAGCCACAGCTTGATCCAAAGCTGCACCTCTTTGGGAACCCGAGGTTCGCTGGCAATCGTATAAATAGAAAGCCTTGCCGCTTCCGCATAACGGAAAGGCACAGTAATCCACTCTTCGGAAACTGTTGCCACGTATTGCTGCTTCTTCTGCCAAGGCCAACGCATCACACACCACCATGATTCCCAAACATCGAAGCCTTCATCAAAGATGACACCGATTGCAGCGCACGCAATTTCGACTTCAGCGCGTCCATAGTGTCAACAACAAAACGGTATTCAATCTCAGCATCATCAACCGCCTGCTCGGCAGCGGCGGTACTCAATTCAGCCTGTATCTTCCGATCCATCTGCGTCCCAGTCGCCGTAGAAAAAGCCAACGCATAAGCTTTCTTGTAATCGTTGCGGGCTACCCGCACCTTTGTGTGGTACTCCTTGATGACACCCGGGGCGTTCTCAAGACGCCTAGTGAGGTCAATCATTTCCCGCTCAACATCAGCCGGTGTAATAAGATCATCGAATTTCATCGCACAGCCCCAGGTCTAAAGCTTCTTCTGCGGTCAGCCACCAGTCTTTGCGGTTGATGTTCCGCAGGAACTGCGCCCTCGTCACCTGATCGGTACGCGACAAAAACAAGGAAATCATTTGATCGACGCTGCGTTCCCACCACTGGTGTTCGTCGGCAATGTCGTCGGCGGTTCCGTGGACCCCGGCGCTGCCCTTATGAATCATCAGAAGAGAGTTCCTGCCGATAACACGATGATCTGCTGACTGCAAAATCATTCCCGCTGCCGATGCCGCAACGCCGCGAACACGAATCTCTACCCGGTGGCTTCCGCCGCCGCGCAACGAGTAGCTGTTTATCTCGTCAACGATCCCTACACCCGCGTACATGTCGCCACCGGGAGAGTTAAGGTTGATGACCCACTCGCCATTCGGCTTGTACTTATGCCATACCCGTAGTTGGCGGTTAAGCCGCTGCATTGCTTTCTGATCGACCCTGCCGCAGAAGTTGTACTCCCCGGCCAACTGATAGTTGAGGTTGATCTGTGTTTCCAGTAGCTCCATTTCGGCTTTCTGGACGTTAACTTCCGCTAAGCGAGCCTCGTGTGCGACTTTCTCCGCTTCGCTGATAGCCCGAGCCAACTCAATATCCTCACCGAGTTCTTCTTCCGACTGCTGCTGCGTCATAGCGCCCTCAACTTGGGTGGGCGACGAACTTCCTGAACCTTTAACCCAAGCTGCAGTGTCTCCCAGCCTTTCGTGAGATTCAGCGGGTACATGTCACAGATGTATTTACCGTTCACTTTTTCCAGCGGGCAGTGAATCATGAGGCCGACTTCATTACTGACGTTGGGCCACAATGGTTTACGCCAGGCGGTCCCGTCGCAGTTTGGTTCGCCATCGGTGAATGCTGGTGTGCCCGGGAACGCCGAGTCGCGGTAACGCATTCCACGCGCATAAATGGCTACCTGTGTGGTTACCCCTGACGGGTATCGGGGTTCATCGGCACCGGTTTTAACGTCTGCCACCACGATTCCCAGTTCCGGATGGTGAACAACCCTGTCCATGCTCCCGGCGATGCGGATTTTCTTGTCGTCAACGTCAGCATCAACGGCGACAAAAACCTCGGAATCAAGGATGGTTATTCCCTGCATGGCCTGCGCGTAGGCGTCTAGCGGGCCCTTGAGCGACTCGGGAACGTAATCCCAATCAAGCTTCCCGTTGTCGATCAACTCTGTGAACTGATGAACGGCGGTGCCGAAGTCGGCTCTGCCAGATGCCTGCGCTATCTGGGTAGCGTTCTCCACTAGTTCCTTGAGTTGACTCTTGTGTTCGCGGTAGGTGTCGTTTTGAGTCGATGCGATCAACGATGAGACGCGGGCTTGCAGTGGTCGGGATTTAATAAGCCCGATCATCGCCTGCGATGCAGTCCAGTTGATGAGACCGCCTTTGTCATCGGTGTATTTCGCGGCGGTTGAAACCCGCGTGTAGGCAGTTCTGGCACCACCGTCATCTGGGTAAAGCATGGGGCGTCCGAAACGATCACGCGGCGTTGCATAGTCCGTCACGAAAGTAATAATCCCATCGAATGCTGATGCTATTGGCGCGACACGCCACTCCGGCAAGCGCGTGCCATATTACGTAGTGGCTAGTGGTCACCCGCTAAGTGTCGATTTTGCAATCACAATAGCATTCAAACAATACATAGGTCTACTTAGGTTTACCGGATGGGAATTGTTTACGCGTATCTGATTTAGGCAGAAAAAAAACGGGTAATTACCCTTGTATCCACTGCCTGTTACACAGATGGCACCACCTGATAGCAGACTTGCCATCCTCACCAAGCCCCGCAAAAGGATGGACGTCTACATCACCGCACCCCGGGCAGCCGCACTCAACCCGAAAAACAGACGGCTGCTCCCTAGACAGAAGGATCATGTTCTCAAATTGGTCAAAAGGAACAATGCAAAGCCTACGCGGCGGCAGACCCGGGTCGGCGGGGCGGCTGTAAACAGCCCGCCACAGCAACGCCAGCGGGATCATCAAAGCGACCACGGCAGACGCCTTAGCCCAGCCCGCAATGAAGACGATCAATGCGGAAATGAATAACACCGGAGGAATCCCCTCCAACGCCGTATGGAAACGACACCCCCTTTCCCATCGCTGCTCAGCAGCAGCCCAGGCCGCTATCTCAGCGTCCCTACGCAAGCACTCTGCAATGCTCGGATGACCGGCAATGATGTTGGCGATCTTGGGGTCAACGAAGTAAGGGCTCAGCGGATCAGATGAGCGGCCCGTAGGCGGAACGGGCCAGTCATATAGCTCACCGGCACCCCATCGGGGCCCAGCGACCCCACCAGACCCCGATAAAGGTGCGTTCCAATCCATCAGTTAACCGCCTTGCCCATCCCCAGCGCGGCCACCAGGCCAGCCACCTTGTCGTAATCCTTATCGGTGGCCTGGGCGACCCACGAATACTCAGCAGCCTGTTCCCGAGTCAAATTTGCGGCCTTGATAGCAGCACGCAAATCGTTCTTGGCTTTCTCAATCCGCGACGAGGAAGCCTTCGGGGCCGGGTCGGAAATCGTTGCTTTGTTTCCGTCGTCGTCGTCCTCGTCGGTCACCAAGCCAAGCACGGACGACCAGCAATACCGGCGCAGATAAGTGATGGCAGAACCCTGTGCCTGGGGGTCGCTTTTTGCCATCGACAACGGCGTGGTGTCGCGGATGAACTGGCCGCTGGTGTGAGTTAACCACGTTGTTAAAGCTGGCTTACCGTCATAAGTTTGCGATGGGAACTGCATGATCTTCAGGCCATGCCTGCCCAAGATCGGCTCTGTGGCTTCCCGAACAGCTTTCAAAGAAGCGAACTTCGACTTGAAGTGCGGATTGTAACCATCTTTTTTGATCGCCGGGAACTCTGTCGTCGCCGCGATCAACGCTGGAATCAATTGATCTAAACTTTCGGAATAGCTTGTCACTTTTCTACCTCTTCATCTTCCAGCGTGCGGTCCAGCTTGGCAAACGAGGCCATAATCGCGGCCAAATTCAAAATGATACTTAACGACATGAGGAACACCAGTAGCCCAGCGGCGGCGATAGCCAATCCGGTCGTCACGATTTCTTCTCCGATTTATTCAACTTAATGATTGAGCAGTAACCCTTGCGGGTATAGAAACGCCAGCAGCCGGAACATTGAAGAACATCTGATCCCTCAAAGACCGCTCGTATCCGCCCGGTGTACTGCTTAACGCAATCACCACACGCAAACGCAAACATGCAGGCATGAACCCTCACCCCATGAGTGGCAGAACGGCCCCGGCAGGAGAGTTTCAAACCGCAGTTTGGGGTGGCTAGTTCGACGTTCCAACCGTCAGATAACTGTACGATTTCCAATTTCTTTAGCATACCTAAATAGAGTGTGGGGGCGGTGCGACCCGCCCCCACACATTCATCCGTGTTGCTTAGTGATCGGTGACGCGGAACAATTCAGGAAAATTGTTCTCAGTCAACGGCGACAACTGCATACGCACCAGACGATCGCCCATCACCCAGGCGTTCCACGCCTTGATGAAGTAGGCCAGGTACTCGCGCTGCGAAGTCTTGACACCGCCACGCCGAATGTTCCGCAGACGCCGGTCAAGGGCCAAAATCGGATCGCCCTCTGCCAGACTCGTTCCAGTTGACAGCTTGTTGAGGAACCGAAAGCCGCGCACAGGCGAGTGCTGCAGCACCGACAACCCGAAAGCGCCAGACACCGACTGCGGAGCTTCAATCTGGTTGAAATTGGTCTGCGACAACTGCGCCAGCAATTCCTGATTCGCCAGAACCCACTCCACAACTTCAGGCTTGCTAGTCGTAGCGCGGGTGGCCGACGAGAACAGCCGGTTACGAGTCCAATCCAGGTAAAGCTTCGCGGCGGCACCGTAAACCGATGCCTTACCAATGCCGCGCAGAGCAAGCTGCTGCGACACCGTGCGGGCCTGCCCCTGATCCATGTAAAGCTGCGACTCAGCGGTGAGTCCACGCTCCACCACGAACGGGAACTCCATGTCCGGCACGGTATTGGCAAGAGCGGTGAGCCGATGCTTTCCATCCAACAGACGTTCAGGGATACCGCCCAGGCGGATCGGGGCACCCTCAAAGTGCCAACGACCCGATTCCATGTCGGACTGGAACTGCAACACCTTGTTGTCCGAAGTGTTCCGATTGGGCCCCTTGTAGGTTTCCAGCCACTGTGCGGCCTTGTTAGTCGAAATCACTTCGATGCCGACGCTGAACCCAGTAGGGATGACAAGATTGGTACTGCCGGGGTGCGAGCCGTTAGTCGCTCGCAGTGATGCGGTCATTTTTTTCTTTCTTTCCGGGGGTCATAGCCTGATGAACTATTACCTTCGTGTTCACAGTAAGGCCGCCGCAGGATCGTGTCAACACTTTTTTCACGAACTACTACTTTCCCCCGTCCCACTTGTGTAATAGTTCCTCGTAGTGTTAGCGTTCAGTCACGAGCCTCACAGTAAAGATGAAGCTCCGACCCTGGAAGAAAAACACTATGAGAAACAACACCATCAAGTCTTTCGCCGTAGGTGTCGCAACATGCGCCGCCTTCATCGCAGGACTTGTCTGCGCCGCCAAAGCTTCGGCCTCCCCCGTTGGGGACATTGACATGTCAGACGAGGCCATCAGCTATGCCGAGCAGTACGAGCAATACATTTGTGGCTCAATCATGGGTAATCCCACCGTTTCTGGAGTCATGCACACCCTCGTCATGGTTTCCAACGACGGCTGGGGCGGCTACGACTCCGGAGCCATAGTCGGGTATGCGGTACAAGATGCCTGCCCATCGCAATGGCCGGTTCTTGAAATGTTTGTAGCTTCGGTACCCAACGGAAAGGGCGTGGCCTGAATGGTTGAGAACGTTGTGCTGACCGTCCGCACAAGTAGCGGAATCCGCGTCGAAACCCACCCCAACGCCGCCGAAGCGCGCCGATCGCTCATCAGCTATGTGCGGAAGAACCGGTGGAGGATCAACGGCAACGGCCACAGAGGTGTCCTGCTGGCCCGCAGCGGGCCAAACAGCCCGGTCGAAGCAACCTACGATATCAATTAAAGAAATGGCCCCCAGAATTGAATCTGGGGGCCATTTAATCTCTTTTCGTGGCCTAGCAGCCCTTCTTCTTAGAGCCCTTGCTACTGCTGCCCTTGCTCTTCATCGCCATCGGTTGACACCCCATCTACATCTTTAGCAAGCTGGACTTGTGCCGCTTTAAACATCATTTTGGAAGCGTGCCACCCCTGCCTGGTATCAACCGGCTCGTCCAGGTCGATCATGACCCAACCACGCCGCTGCACATCAACAACACCCCGATAGGTCACTCCCTGTTCAGTGAAAGTCACCCGCTGCCCCTTGGAAAAACTCTTCTCATCCATCAGGCGGCAACCAATTCACGCAGAGCATTAATCTTTTCCTCACTAAACCCAGACCAGTGATCGACAACTTCGCCATCATCGGTTACAACGATTACCGGAGCCTCGGTGTAACCCAAAGACTTGATGTACTCCAAAGCCTCAGAGTCTTGATCCACTAATACCTTAACTGTTTCAATGCCTTTTCTCCGCATACTTATTTCCACTGCGCGGCACTTGACACAAACGGAAACCGGAAGACTGTAAATAGTGACAAGCAAGATAAGTTGCCCTTTCTAGACATAGCGGTACCAAGCCGGTTGCCCCGAACGACACCGGATAATGAGTTGTTATTTAGTTATTTGAGACTATCCCCGCAGGCCACAGTGACAGGAGGATTGAACGTCGGCTTCGATTGAAGCTGAGTAACAAAAGTTGCTGGTACAGCAGCCGGAGCGGGCTCGACAGGCGTTTCAACAATCACTGGCGCTGCTGTCGATCGGTCAACACTCATCAGCAAGCTAATCAGAGCCGCGCCAGCGGCCACACCAAACGAGTTATGCCAGCCGACGTTCCAAACATTCAATGCAGAGCCACCAAAAATAGATAGCAAGGTCTGACAAAATGTGCGGAAAGCCCGCCATAAAGCATCTTGAAAAAACGGGACACTGAACATTGAACGCCCTTCTACTTAAACGAACGCAAGTAACGGATAGCCGGTGCCAAGTCATAGTTACAGTGCGGAAAAGTGGCAAACGGCTGTGTAGTAACGAACTGGCCCCCGAAATAGATGGCCCTGAATGCGGCGGGAATCTCCACCAAAGGATTAGTTCGCATCGCCACCAATTGCTTAAGCAGGCTTCCCGGCCCGATAAAACCAGACACGTTTTGAACTATCTTATAGATAGCTGTCATATCTTCCCCGGCATCGTCGTCGGGAGTGTCGGTATAAATATCACGACCATTAGGGCCGTTAGCTCCGTGCGCGTAATCAAACCACCAATCGGGAGTGCCCTCAAGGCGCTTATCCGAAATGCCTCGGCCATCGGGGATAGGCCAACCTGCATCCTTGTTTCCATTAGCGACCCGAGCTTCTCTGCACGGATTTCCCCACGTTACCGAAGCCACAACATCGTTAACACGATCATGCAGTTCGCCACCAGGATCAAGAATGTCGCGTTTCCATACCATGCTCGTCACAATCGCGCCCTGCGAATAACCAGCCAAAGCAATCTTGCCGGGATGATTACGAATCTGCACCTTCAACTCAGCGCGGCCCTGCTCCACGCTCGGCCCCATCGGGAACACCGCAGCCGGATAATTACCAATCGGCTGCCAATGCCAAACATCGGTGACAGCCCTGGCAACATCAGCCGGATAGCCAGGCCCCAGCGGATCGGCCATACCGGTGCCATGAACTGTGAACAAAGTTCCGACCGTGCGCTGGACCGGCTTGGTAACCATGCCCAAAGCAACCTGGGTCTGATAATCCAAGATGCCATCAACCCGCAGCTTCGGGGTATACGCCGAAGCGTTTTTCGCTGACTGATAGCGGATCAGAACCTGCTGCAAATCCCACCCAAAGAACGCAGAATCATCCAAGTCCTTGGCATAAGAAAACTTTTTCTTCAGCAGCTTCTTGGCATTCTGGATGGGAAGCCCACTCATACCCGGCTGCCAGCCGATCCAACCTGCCATCAGAGGGCACCCGGCTTACCGCGATCATTAGTACCTAATACTTTGTCCCGAATCTCGGCTAACGCCTCAACCACGGTCTTGCCACCCAAACAGTTCCATCGCAGTGTGATCTGATCGTCCGCAGGCCCGACAGGCTTAGCCACAGCGGGCTTAATCACAGGCTTAGCAGGGGGAGCCACCACAGGGGCGGCGGGCGGCGTCGGCGGGGCCTGGGTCTGCGACCATTTGGTCACATAACCGGCAAAAACATCCCAACAGAAATTAGGGCCCACGTCAGTATGGGTGCCATCACCCAAATACTGAGTCACATATTTGTGGTCAGAAATCCCCGGGGGAGCCGACTTATACGGCGGATTCAAAACCTTTAACGGAATCCCATATTTTTTACAATCCTGCACAGCAATGTAAGCTGCAACTTCAATAGCCTTCGACTGCTGCAGCCACTTCTCCCGCGACCAATTAACACTGGAACCGGCAAAACAAAGATTGATCGACCTGTTGTTGGCTGACAAGCACGACCAACTGGCATAGTCGGTGTCAACAACATCGCAAACCGTCACGCCACCATCAGCGGCTTGTGAAATTGTGTAGTGATAACTGACATTATTAGCGGGATTAGCTAGAAACCTACCCAAGCTGTCTGCGTTACCCGCACCCTCCTGCGTATGTAGAAGAAACAAATCAACTTTTGTTCCCCCCCGGCTGTTGAAACTTGGTGACGAAACCCAGTATTCGTTAAACGCAGGCTTATTTGACATAGCGGTTTCCTTCATCATTGCATCCGGTTCCAGCGCGTCACGCAGCCTGGGAAACGGATCGTTTTTAGAACTCGGGTCGTAAGAACCCGGCATGAAAGACACATGTAAATGCGGGTCAACCCCACCATTTGTGCGGCGCTCAGGATTAACAACAGCAATCTGTTGACCGGCGCAGATCGAAACCCCCGGCTTAATGTTGGGAAGCCGAACAATATGCCCGTACTCCCAACAGCCGCCGCCCTGTGAATCATCGGAATCAATAACGATCCAGCCAGCGGGGTCGGGCCCACCGTAGCCATCGGCCTTGCCGCAATACAGAACAGTTCCAGACTGAACTGCATAAACGCGCATCCCGGCAGAACCGCCATCGCGGCCAAAGTCAACACCGGTATGGAATTCGCCAGGACGAGGGCCGAAAGGGCTGGTGACTATCCGCCCGCTACCGAGAGGCCAAAAACTATCGGCCATCCCGACTCACTTCCTGCGTCGTCGTCTCCCAAAGAAAAGCTCGCCAATGAAATCTGTCGAACTCACGGCATCCCTAACGCCGTCCTTAACGGCCTCGGCAACAGATTCACGAATAACATCGCTAATAGCAGCCACTACTGGCTCTAGTGCGGCTTTTGAAACCCGGTAAACCGGGCCGTAATAAGCCCCGTATATTTGCGCTGCGATATCATCGAAAAGTGCCTCGCGGCCCACCTTAAGTCTATCACTCATTGGTGTTTATTTGCTTTTCTAATTCATACAACCTGCGCTCGATATGTGAAATCCCAGCGCGGCACTCCCCTCGGCTGCGCTCAATATCACCACGCAATTCTTTGACGCTTTCTCGGCGTCTACTTTCCTCGTCAACCAAATCAGTTCGTAGACCATGCACTCCGCGGCCTATCTCTGAAACAAAATGGGAAAGGGCTTCAAGACGTTCCAAAACACGGTCTAAATCTAGGCGCATAGGAGATTTGTGTCCATTGCTTACTTGATTTTTAACGTCACGAATGTCGCGGCGGGAAAGCCAGGCGGGCACCGCTGCGGTAACAACCACGCCGATAATCAAAAGTAGATGATCTACAACGTCCATCCAGCTATCTGGATTAAACCATTGATCCATTACACCACGTCTTTAACCTTCCAGTAGTAAAGGAGCGGACCAGTGGTGAGCAAAGTGCCGTTAAAGGTGGCTCCGGAATATCGGTACCCGGCCCCATGACGAACAAGGCCAGAGGTGTCCTCCCATTGCAAAATAGGAGTTGAAATATCCGATCCCGAATACACCGACAACGTGTTGAGCGGAAGCGAATAGCGGATCGTATAAAACGCACCATCATTAGGGATAGTGACGTTGGTGTACGGTGATCCTTGAATTGTTAAGCTGGTCGGAGATTGACCAGAAACAATCTTTATGTCACCGGCACCAAGAATGCCAGGTTCATGAAATCTTACACCCATGAAACTTGTCATAGCGTAATTTGAGGACAACACAATTACCGTTGTACCGGCCCCTCCCCCACACAAACCGACTGTCATTTCAACAGTGTCGCTTTGCGTAGGCGCATACCATAGGGCGGCGGCAGAAACAGCATTCTTACCAGCCAAGGCGTACTCGGGATCGCCAACAGGCTTGTGCATAGAAATGCGGCCCTTTTTAGCAATCCACCGGGGGCCTACCTGGCTGCGCTGTAGTTGATCCTCATACATCAACGGTGGAGATACAGACTGTGGGCCTACTGGATTCAGGGGGAATGAAACCTCACGGCGAATGACCCGACCGTACCTGACCTTATAGTCGTACCCATCGACATTAATGAAGACCTCAAAGTTAGCGCCTGCTGGAATCGTGTTGACAGTTTCGGGGTCGAGCAACCATGTCATTGATGACAAGTCGCTTGATATTTCACCATCCAAAGGCTCGACGTATTGACCACCAGAACGATCCGTAAACACCAAAGTTCCCAGGCATGAAGCGTTATCAAAACGCATTCCTGCAGGTAATACATATGTGTACTTTCGTACACCATCCCTTGTTAAAGAAAGTGTTCCTAGAGACGGCTCGCCGTTAAGATCAAGCATTGCCGGACCTTGGAACGGGGGCGTAGGACGCTAAGTTAACGGTCACGTCGGTTGACGGAACCACAGATGTGGTGAATGAGCGATAAACAGTATTCAAACCATTAATGACTTGCTCAAAGGTAACTTTATATGTGACACCACCAGGAGAATTGAGGTCCGTAGTAGAAGCTAGAAGGCGAACCCCCAAGTTACCGGCATCCGTTAAGTCAAAAGGTTTTGCCGATATCGAAGGGGTATCGTACATGCGGCCATCGGATCGAATAAATCCAGTGATTTTTCTACTGGCATCAATGAGGGCTGGCCTTGTTCCTCCGGTAGCTGTGAGCATGTCACCTTGCTTGATGTTCATTTCAAAATGAATTCGCATACCGTCTTTGCCGGTGAGTAAACCATTTGTGAAGTCGGAAACATCTGCATTCATTGTAAAAAAAGTAGGCATTGATTACTTCTCCGGTTCGACTCGGAAAACGCTGCGGCGGACAAAGCTTGGCGATCTTGGATACCGCTTGCCGATTGCCGAAGTGTTTGGGTCAACAACCACCGGTAATGCGGTGGCAACAATGTCTGCCGCTTGAATTGAAACGGCGCACGCCCCCCACTCGCCAGCGCCACCGCGAGTGGCGGTGAAAGACTGCGAGCTTCCGTTACCATCGACGTCGCCAGCAGCAAGGGCCATATTGACGTTAGACTGATATCTGGTGTTCCGATTGAAAGTCGATATGCCTGAGCCGTATGCCGTGAACGCCGCGAAAGATGCTGAAGCTGACGTTGCGCTGCTAGAAACCGACATAGATGTATTGGTTCCGCTGCCAGACGTGAATGTTCCAAACCCATTGACGCCGCTGTAGGAAATTGTGTTACCGCGACCGATCCTCCCGGTCAGCGCGGCACCTCCCCTAATCTTGACCATGACGCTGCTTGTCCCCTCCGGAACCCCGGTAATACCAAACAACTCAAGCCAAGCGCCTTTAGTTGTAGTCTCTAAAGTCAGTCCACTCCATTGGACAACCCCGAGCGAAGTCATCGGTTCGCCACCATAGGTGACTTCCCTGGTTATTCCAGAGAGGCTTGTAGTCATGCCGATTCTGTATGAGACGGCAGCGATTACTGCTATCTGACCGCCGCGAGCAGTATGGTTCCATGACATATTGAAAGGAATTAGCGTCAGGTTCGGCGAATTTAGCTGACCGCCGCTACCGATCGCGTCATAAAAGACTGCCACTGCTACGCCTCTGCTGGAATGCTCACTGAGAGCATAGGAAGCTGGAACGTATCTCCGTTATAAACGTTTTTTGCCTCTTCAAGAGGGGCGGTGAGTAGGCAGTTACCGCCAGTAGAAGCATCCCATAGCGATATGTGGGTGATGGTTTCTCGGTTAGTCATATTCCAAGTAATGTCATTGACCAGCACCGTACCGCCGCCGGAAGCCGCCGATAGGGTGGCCGCTTTCCTGGTGCTGACCGCTGAGATTCCAGAACTTCCTAGCGAGCCCGGGTCGGCAGTATGAAGCTGAACATACACAGATGCAGGAACACTGTAGGTTTGGCCCCGCAGATTGTGGTCGATGATTTTGTTGACAAAATATACGGATAATCCTGGCATTTCTTTCCTTACCGCTGGACACAGAAGATAAGAACCGATCGACGGAACTTCCTTCCGCCAACTGTGGTTACGGTGTGCCCGCATGTGTATTTGGTTCCAGGCGTACCGCCATCAAGCCACACGGTTGTGTCATACTCCGTGAATTGTGACGACCAGATTCCCATGTCGCCGTCAATGTCAGCCGTGAAGTCAGCTATCTGGTCATCCAGGGGAGCCAAAATGTCAGCCCAATTTATTGAGTGGTCAAGAATCTCGGTAGGCCCTTTGCGGGAAGTTGATATGTACAGCTGGCGAGACATTATTCGCCGCCGGGATCAGCCGGTGGCGGCGGCTCGGGCAGGTCAGCCGGGGTGATCGGCGGCGGCAGCGGCGGCTCATACACATCGAGCCACCCATCAACACCGTCAATGTCCTCCATGCGAACGGTTTTCGCCCCCGTGGCCTTAGTTGCTATCAGCCACGCCATGCTCGCCAGGTTCGCGCCCTGGTCGAGTGGGAAAATGGTTCTTATCGCCACCTCGTCCAGGTCTGGATTGTGCTTAACGTGACCCGCTCGGTATTCGGTCATATTGGTTTCCCCTTTCTTTTATTAAATATACCAGTGATGGAATCGGCTGGTTTTATTCTGTTGCTTCACAGGCGGCGATTGTGAAATATGTTTGCGCCCCTGTGGATTCGCCGGTGTACGCATTTAATACGTTTACGCCGGAACGAACGTAAGCAAGGCGAACATATTCGCCTGCGTTGAGATATTGCAGCCATGATGCCGACAGGGCTTGCCCGTTGGCCGGATACCAGTCAGGCCCGTACTGGGCTGTAGTCCAGGTTGTTCCATTGGTGGATTTCTGCAATATCAGCGAGGTCGTTGCGGAGTATGAGGTGCTGACCGACACCCTTGCACTGATGGAATATGTTTTTCCGGTTGTCACCTTGAAGTAGCCGCCGGAAGTTACCGCGTCGATATCGAAGGATTCGTAAGGGATGGAGTCGAAGAAGCTGGAATCCAATGCGGTTACGACGTTGTTTCCGGCTGACGTGATCTGTGTGGTCGAAGTTCGCACCATGCGGGCCGTCGAGCCGTTGACCGTTGTCGGCGGCGTATCGGTTGCGCTGGCGTATTCCACCTTGCCAGCGAATTTTCCGTTCCGCACCTGGGGAATTGCACCCCAACGTCGCACACCGGTCTGCTGTGTGAGTGTGAGTGTGCCGCCCGTGAGGGAGCCGGTTCCGGTCAGTGCCTTGGTGGTATCGGGCGGGTTGATGTACCAGCCGTTACTTGTCGCGTTGACGTAGAACGTGCCTTTATTCAAAGCTCCTAGTGCCGACTTGACCGTCGCCGCCGACGCGTTGTAGGCAATGGACCCGGTGGTTGCACCGTCATACGTCAGCGTGAACGTCCCGGCTGTTGCCGCACCACGCGACACCAACCAGTCGCCTTGCATGAGGCTTCGTGACTCGTTAGCTGTGCCCGAAGCACCGTTGACGAACGACTCGTCCCATTCCTTGACCAGGGTAGTGCCACTCCACACCTGATACGACCTGACGTTGTTGCCCACCCCGGCAACGAACTTCATGTTCAGCGACCACGTTAACGCGACCCCAGTAACCCACAGTGTCTCAACACCGTTCAGCACATAACCCATGTCGGCCTTGTAGTTACCGAACGACACCGCGTAAGCCCGTGCGAACACGTAGGAGTTCCCAGACGAATCGGAACGAGCAATCGCATAAAAGTATGGTGTGGTTCCGCTCGGTGCCTGCGGCGGTGCAGACATAGTTCCGCGAATGGTTTGATAATCCGTCGATGTTGCAGTGCCATACACCATCTTCGCGTCACGCGAAGCAGTGTCATTGACCGTCCACTGGCATACACCGTTGCTCACCCCGATGGTTGACGTTCCGGCCCCGCTATAGGTCAGGTTGAACCCGGCGATACTGCCGCTAGACCCTGTAACGCTCGACCCATTGAAGTCAGCAAAATCGACCTCCCAGAAGCCGGTCTTAACCACCGACGAAGACTTACTGGTCTGCAACGAGTTGATTGCAGTCCAAGCCTTGCCCAACTCGGTGAAAATGTTCTTCAGCCCCGCCACGGCCCCGGCAGCCCCAGTAGCGTCTGGGTTGCCCCCGGTAAGCCACTGAGCAATGTTTGAGTTGACCTGATCCGACTCCTTACGGACAACGATGTTGTCGAACTGAACTGTCTGTCCGGTCGGCACATCGTTTCGGATCGACGCTCGGATCGCCATGAAGTTCGCCCCAGCGGGAACGGTGATCGTTGCCGAAACCTTCGTCCACGTGTTCTGCGTCAACGATGCCATCGTCGTGTAGGCGGATGGGTAGGAGACCCACGATGTGCCGTTGAGGCCCATCGACGTTCCCACACCGACCCCGCCCGTAGTGCCCGTCGTGGTCTTACGGACGTAGTATTCGATGTAGTATTCCTCGCCTGGTCGAACATCAATGCCGTAAGGCTCCAGGTTTACATCTACAATCGCACCAGTTGACGCTAGCTGTAAAACCTTGGTGCCGCCGATGCCGTCAACGGAACCAGCAGTCACCGTCGCTATCGTGTAGGTGCCGTTGTAGATTCCGGTCGTCCCGTTCTCAAAGCCGGGGTCTTGCATAAGGTTTGACAGATCAGAATTGTGGAACTTGCGCCGCCCAAGGAGGGGGATGGCTCCGTCGAGGATGCTTGAACCCACGTCCTTCTGTCCGAAAAGCGTGTTGTTGATGGCGACGGAACTGGTGACCTCCTTGACCACCACATCGTCAAAGAAGACGTTTGTGCCGGTGGTCAGGGCTGACGAGACACCAACATAGAAAGCGACCTTTGCGGTGTTGGCTGGCATTTCGAGGTGGCCTGAAAACTTGACGAATGAGCCTGTCAGTGCGGTGGCGTTGGCAGTGACCATCGGCTGACCTCCGTTGCCGCTGGTGATCGCCGCCCCCGCCGCGTCGTAAGCCTGCGCCTGAAGGTAGAAGGTTCCGGCGGTTGGGCTTGTGCCGCCGAACCGGGCGTAGAACTCGACGTAGAAATCGTCGCCTGGAGTCGCCGGGATGGTCAATGATCCCGCATCGTCACACAGCAGATGCACCAACTGGCTTGATGAGTTGGCGGTGAACTTGCACGACCTCGACCCAGACCGTTTGACCGTGGTGTCCAGATAGGCACTCTCGTAAAATGTCGTAAGTTCAAAGCCGGGGTTGGAGACCAGATTCGCCCCTGAACCCAGCGATCCTTTAGCGAGGTTCTTGGCGGTTGTGATATCCCCGGTGATGGTGCCGGTTCCGCTCGCGCCTAGCATTTTCGACTGCGGCAGGCCAGAGGCGATAGCGTCCGGTGTGGCTACTCGGCGCACGATAATGTCGTCCACCCACAGCGAACCGGTCATGGTGCCCACGGTCGGCCCGGTGATACCGAAATAGATTTGCGTGCAAGCCGTAGCGTCCGATGGGATCGTCGCGGTCGCTGACAAGGTTACCCATTGGTCTGCCACGGTGATGTTCGCAGTAGTCAGCGAAATTTGGGTAATGGTCTGACCGTTGTTAGCCCCGTTTCCGCGTATCAACCGGATACGCGGATTGGTCACGTCGCTGTTGGTGTAAGTGCTGGACTTGCGAACCTTGCACTCCATGTAGAACTGCTCACCAGGCTTCGCTTCAAAGAAGTGCGTCGAGGAAACGTAATACACTGTGCCTTGAGCCGTTGCGGGTGGCGTGATCTTCAACGACTTGGAACCAGAATTGGCGAACTCGCTCGCCGACGAAGTGACCAGGCTGATCCAGTCCATTGTGCCCAGAACCCAAGGATTCGTTGCATCCTCGAAATCGGAACCGGAGACAAGGTTAAGGGGGTCTTTGTTTTTCACCGCCAGCACGCCAAGGTCGGCGGGCAACCCCGAAACCTTGTCTTTAGCGATAGCGGAACCAGCCGTGTCGGTGCCGTACAAAGCCTGGTTGGTGGCGGCTGCATGAGTGACCTCACGCACGATCACGTCGTCGGCGTAAAACACCTGACCGGTAGCAACATTCGCGTTGACAATGAGTATCGGAGTCCACTCGTAGCCATCGGCGGGAATGGTGATGTAGGCCGACAGTTTCACCCAGTCTGTCGCCCGCGTGGTGTTAGCGGTGGCCTTGACCTGCGCTGGGGTGACCGACGTGCTGGCGTTAACGTATGCGACAGTCGGGGCCGACGAATTGCCCTTATTGACCCGCGCCGACAGATAGATAGAGCCGGTCGTCGCTGTGTTCGCGTTCGACCCCTTAACCCATGCCTCAAGATAGAACACGTCGTTAGGGGTACACGGCACATACGCAATCGAATCGGTGTCCGTCAGGAAGTAGCAGGCACGATTAGCGGTGCCGTTAGTGGTGACCTTCGCCGACTTGGAGCCGTTACGGATATAGGCAGCGTCAGTGGTTTGAAGCGACCAGCCCTCCGACGCGTAGAAGTAGAAATTTGAGTTCTCAAACCCAGGATCGGCTACAAGGTTCGATCCCGAACCGATCACCGAAGCTGCCGCAGAACGTGCAGTGACGGCAACACTATTAGCCGAACCGGCATCCAAGATGCCCTGATCGGCGTTAGTTCTGGTCGTCAAAGCAACATTGAAAACATCAGACGGATACTTGTCCAGGGAGCCAACGGCCCCAGACTTATTCAGACCCCACCAGAAGTTCGACCAAGCCTTCTGCAAGTTATCTTTGACCGTCGTTACGGCATTGGTTGTAGTTGTGCCACCATTGACAGACCAATGCAGATTATCCACCACGGTCTGCGTGCCGCTGTAGTCAGCGAAAAACGCATCATCGAAGTAATAGGTTTCGGTCGAGGGCATGGACAACAACTGGATATAAGGCTTGATCGTTGCCGTCGTTGTTGCGGCGGCGGGAACCGCCAGAGTTGCCGTGATCTGTGTCCACGCCGACGTAGAAAACACCGACGTACCAGAACTGAAATCCTTTAATCCTTGTTGGGCTAACTGGGTTCCGGCGGCGTTGAAGCACACAAACCCTAGCCTGATGCCGCTGGCTCGGGTGGCCTCGACGTTGGTGGCCTTGCCGCGAACCCACACAGAAAACGTGAACGTATCGCCCACCACGGCGGGTGTTCCGTATTCGGCTGTCGTCGTGTTCAACAGGTACGCGTAAGGGAAGCTGCCGTTACCGACGAGCTTGAGTGACCGCGTACCAGTACGGGCAATCGCCTCGGTAGCCGGATCGGTGTAAACACCGTTGCGGCCCTGATAAATGTCGGTGTCCTCAAACGACGCATTCGGAACAAGATTGCCGCCAGTGCCATACGAGTTGGTCGCCAACGTCTTAGCGGTAGACGCATTAGCAGTAGTCTCGGGCAGGCCAGTAACCTTGTCCTGCGGCAACGTGCCAACGGTCTCGGCCTTCACCACCCGGCGCACGATAATGTCGTCCAGCCACACGCTACCGGCAGTGTTATCCGCGCCAATAGTGAAGTTCAAGAATGTTGCCCCAGCCGGAACCGTGATAGTGAAAGTGACCTGCGTCCAGGTGTTTGCAGTGGTCAATGTTGTCGAGTCGAATGATCGCGCATCAATGTAGGTATTGGCAGAGTTGTAGCCGACGCGGAACTTTGAGTTACCCGCTGTGCCGTTGAATGTGGCATCGCGGCGCACCCAATACTCAATATAGAACTGCTCAGCCTCTTTAACCTGCGGAGTCAGATTCAACGTCGCAGAATATGTTCCGACGACCGACGCACTGCCCACACGCTTGATGCTGTTCGATCCGGTCTTCTTCTGATCCGACGTTAACGTCCAGCCGGTGCCCAGTGCCCAAGGCTGTGATGCGCCCTCGAAATCCGATCCGGCGGCGAGGTTGGTGAAGTCTTTACCGCGTAGATCAACCGTCGCCTGGGCCGTCGCCGCAGAAGTCTGGGCTGTATTAGCGGCAGTGATTTCCCTAACCGTCACATCATCGACATAGAAAACCTGCGCCGCAGTCATGCCCGTATAGACAGACGAACTGACAAACAGGGTCGGCGTGAACTCGTAGACACCAGCGGGGATCGTTATGTAGCCGTACAGTTTCACCCAGTCAGTAGACCGCGTGGTGCCGGAAGGGGCTTTACAGGAGGCAGGGGCGACGTAGTTCGTCGTCCCACCCATCTCGTTGTAGGCCAGCCACGAATCAGTGATCGCCGCAGAGTTACCCGACCTCAAATGCGCTGACAAATAGATGAACCCGGTGTTCGCGGTGTTCGTTGACGATCCCTTAACCCACGCCTCAACATAGAACACGTCGCCGTCAGAACACGGAACGTAGGCCACAGAATCATTGTCCGTCAGGAAGTAGCTCGCCCTGATCGCTGACGTGCTGCTGATCGTGAGCTTGCACGACTTTGAGCCGTTACGGATATACGCGGCATCGGCGGTGTTGATCGCCGCGCCCTCAGAGGCATAAAAGTAGAAGTTGGAGTTCTCGAAGCCGGGATTGGAAACAAGATTCGATCCAGAATTGATGTTGGACTTAGCGACACTCTTGGCCTGATCTGCCGCGCCCTGAGCCGTCGAGGAATCCAGCACACCTTTATCGGCTTGGGTTCTCGCCGCGTGAGCGACCGTGTAAATGTTGCCGGGAGTCTTGTTGTTCGACGTGATTGTGCCGTCTTTGTTCAGCCCATGCCAGATGCTGCTCCACGCCTCCTGAAGCTTCTCCTTGACCTTCGTCGGCTTAGAGCCAACAACACTCGTACCGTCAACCGCGTTCACCACACCGTCAACCGCGTTGATGGCTTCGGTTACCTCGTAGGCGGCAATATCGTCAAAATAGAACACGTCTTGCGACTGCGCCCCAGTGCGAACCGAACACAGATACAGCCGGATCGTGTCACGCCCAGAAGGAACTGTCAGATATGCCTCATGCAGATACCACGTCCCTTCTGTGGGGATCGTGTAATCATCGCCAACCCATTGCGCGGCATTAGTGCCGGTCGAGTCGGTGCAGTAAATGTAGACCCCGACCTTGTTCGTGCCGGTGTTAGAAGTCGGCGCGTACACCCACTGCGACAACTTGAAGGTGGCACCCGCTCGCGTCGGAATGGTCTCGTTGGGAGAAAGTGTTGGAGAAAAGTACATACCGGGCTGGCCGCTAGCCCACGCGCATTTCAGCGACCGGCTACCGCTACGCTTGAAGCTTGCGTTGGTGTTGTG
>JBJTFJ010000172.1:0-3943 GCA_046093345.1 Fluviibacter sp.
GTAGCCCGGAAGTTCAAAGGCTTGTTCTTGAGGTAGTCCTCTAGCTCTTTGTCTTCGATAGGGGATTCTTTGCGGTTGATCTTCTCAACCTTTTCGGCAACGATGTCCAGGGCGACAACTTCATGGTGCTGCGAGAGCAGCACACCGTTGGACAAACCTACGTAACCTGTTCCGGCAATGGCGATTTTCATGCAAGGATTCCCGCTGGATAATTGCTCACATTTTACCAGCGTGACCTGCAATTTCAGGGATTTGACACCCCTGAAACGCCAATTACTGCATCAAAGCAAACTCTTCAGAACGCTTAGGTGGATAAGACTCCCATTCGCTACATGCCGGGCAGCGCCAGTAGAACTGCCGCGCTTTGAATCCACACGATTTACAGGTGTATCGGGCAAGTCGCTGGGTCTGTGCTTTCACCAGTTTTTTAACGAGTTCGAGATCTGCTAATTGCTCGGCAGGCGTTACCGCTGCACGGGCCTCGAGGGCTTTGTTCAACGCAATCAGGCTCGGCGTACGATGCAGTTCGGCAATGGCAAAGTCATAGGCTGCCTGAGCGCCCTCTTCTTCGACCACTTGCTGGCATACCACATCGAGCATATCTACCGAAGGATAGCGACTCAAAAAGCCTTTAAGCAACTGCATCCCCTCGCCCTGACGGCTCATGCCTTTATAAACCTCAGCAATACGGGCTGCGACTAAAGACAGAAACTCCGGTTGTTGCTGCTCAATACGCAACCAGGCTTCAATCGCGCGCTCAGGATGCCCTTCTTTACGCTCGATATCACCGGCAATGATGCTGGCACGTACACATTGACGATGCAGGCTCAACGCCTGCTGCACATGACGACGTGCTTCATCAGTTTTGGAACGGATCAGGGCGTTCTCTGCCATTTCACACCAGAACTCTGCAACTTCGTGTTGCGCAGCCAGATCCGGGATACGCTCAGCAAGCTCAATGGCTTTGTCCCAGGACTTTTCCAGCTGATAGATTTCCAGCAGCTGTTGTAGCGCTTCTTCTCGGCGCGCCCCTTCTGAAAGGCGCTTGAAGATCTCTTCCGAGCGATCCAACAATCCGGACTTGAGATAGTCGATACCCAGCTCAAACAAGGCTTGCTCTTTGAGCGCGACAGGCAGGTCTTCCCGGTTGATCAGGTTCTGGTGGATGCGTAATGCACGCTCCAGCTCGCCCCGGCGACGAAAGAGCGCGCCGAGGGCAAAGTGTAGTTCAACGGTTTCTGGTTCCACACGAACAACTTCGTTAAAGGCCTCGATGGCTCGGTCTGGCTGTTCATTAAGCAGGAAGTTCAAGCCCTGAAAGTAGGCTTTAGGCAGCCGGCGGGAATCTGCCACCACGTGTTTGATATCGATACGGGCAGCAATCCAGCCGATGGCAAAAAACAGCGGCAGAATCAATAAGGCCCAGGGCTCAAGCGTCAACATAGGATTTCTCTCAGAGCTTAGGCGCGGCTAGCGCTTCGGATTCACCTGGCACAGTATTGATCGGGGATTTACGCGCTGCTTCCCTGCGTAAACGCGCTGCTTCACGGCGCAGGCGCAACACGGTGGGCAGCATGAGCAATACGCCGACCAGACAACCGATCAGCAGAACCCCAAGCAACACAGCCACCAGCGGTGCTTCAAGGAAGTAGCCGAGATAGAAATTGATGAGAACCGGTTCGGTATTTTCCAGCGCAAAGCCGAGCAAGAGCAAAAACACCACAATTCGTACAAACCAGGCAATGATCCGCATTTTTGTCTCCACAACCCCAACTCAAGCATAAAAAAAGCGCTGGTTTTCACCAGCGCTTTCAGTTTACCGCAAATGACTCAATCAGCTTAGAGTGCGTTGATCGATCCTTGGGCAGCCACGGCAAATACCGGGGCTTCCGTTTCGTTCGATCCACTCGCAACGTCTGTCAGATCTGCAGCATCTACCCGCTCACGCAGCTCTTTGCCCGCCTTGAAGTGGGGAACCCACTTTTCGGGGACTTCGACGCGTTCTCCAGAACGGGGATTACGACCTACACGCGGCGGACGGTGGTTGAGCGAAAAGCTACCGAAGCCACGAATCTCGATACGATCTCCACGGGAGAGCGCATCGGTCATCGCGTCCAGAATCACCTTAACGGCGAGCTCGGCATCTTTCGCAACCAGCTGGGGAAAGCGTTCCGCCAGCCGTGCGATAAGTTCTGACTTGGTCATTCGAGGATTAGCCCTGCTGGTTCATCTTGGCTTTCAGCAGCGCGCCCAGATTGGTCGTGCCGGTGGCAGCCGAGCTGTCCGAAGCAAGCTTCTGCATGGCTTCGTGCTGTTCAGCCTGATCCTTAGCCTTGATCGACAGATTGATCGAACGGGTCTTGCGATCCACGTTGGTGATCATTGTCTCGAGCTCTTCACCCACCTTAACGTGCTGGCTCAGGTCGTCGATACGATCACGCGAGAACTCAGATGCGCGCAGGTAACCTTCGATGTCGTCAGCCAGTTGAATCACAGCGCCACGAGCGTCAACGCTCTTAACGGTGCCGTTCACCAGGCTGTTCTTGTCGTGCATGGCAACGAACGAGGTGAATGGGTCTCCATCCATCTGCTTCATGCCCAGAGAGATGCGCTCCTTGTCGATGTCGATGGCCAGAACGATGGCTTCAACTTCGTCACCCTTCTTGAAGTTGCGGATGGCTTCTTCGCCAGCAACGTTCCACGACAGATCCGACAGGTGTACCAGACCATCGATACCACCGTCCAGACCAATGAAGATACCGAAGTCGGTGATCGACTTGATAGCGCCCTTGATCTTGTCACCCTTCTTGAAGTTCAGGCCGAAATCCTGCCATGGGTTCGACTGGCACTGCTTCATACCCAGCGAAATACGGCGGCGGTCTTCGTCGATCTCGAGGATCATGACTTCAACTTCGTCACCCAGCTGAACAACCTTGGATGGGTGAATGTTCTTGTTAGTCCAGTCCATTTCAGACACGTGAACCAGACCTTCGATACCTTGTTCGATTTCAACGAAAGCACCGTAGTCGGTCAGGTTGGTTACCTTGCCGAACAGACGGGTCTGAGCTGGGTAACGGCGGGAAATGCCAACCCATGGGTCGTCGCCCAGTTGCTTGAGACCCAGCGATACGCGGTTCTTTTCGGTATCGAACTTGAGGACCTTGGCTGTAACTTCGTCGCCCACGGCCAGAACTTCGGACGGGTGACGAACACGGCGCCAGGCCAGATCGGTAATGTGCAGCAGGCCATCGATACCGCCGAGGTCAACGAATGCACCGTAATCGGTGATGTTCTTGACCACGCCCTTGATGATGGCGCCTTCTTGCAGCGTCTCAAGCAGCTTCTGACGATCTTCGCCCATGTTCTCTTCAAGAACAGCACGACGCGACAGCACAACGTTGTTACGCTTGCGATCGAGCTTGATGACCTTGAACTCCATGGTCTTGCCTTCGAACGGCGTGGTGTCCTTAACTGGACGGGTATCAACCAGCGAACCCGGCAGGAAGGCGCGAACGCTGTTAACCATAACAGTCAGACCACCCTTAACCTTGCCAGTGATTGCACCGGTAACCAGCGAGCCGTCGTTCAGAGCGGCTTCCAGCGAGTTCCAGGCAGCGATACGTTTTGCGCGGTCACGCGACAGACGGGTTTCACCGAAACCGTCTTCGAGCGATTCAATGGCAACCTGAACGAAATCGCCAACGGCAACTTCCAGTTCGCCCTGATCGTTCAGGAATTCGTGTACGGGGACATAGCTTTCGGACTTGAGTCCAGCATTAACGACCACAAAATTCTGGTCCATGCGCACCACTTCAGCAGTGATGACTTCACCTTGGCGCATATCCTGGCGGGCAAGGCTTTCTTCAAATAGAGCGGCAAAACTTTCGAACGTATCGGCTTGAGACATGAGAGTGGTATTTCCTGACAAGAACAGCACCGGCTG
>JBJTFJ010000173.1:0-4071 GCA_046093345.1 Fluviibacter sp.
TTCATTCAGCTTCACCCAGAAACAGGCGCTCGACGAAACAGCTTTGCGAGCCCAGCTGGCGCTTGCCGGCTATCAGGCGGTCACCAACGTGATCTCCCAGGGTGAATTCTCTATCCGCGGCGGTCTCATCGATCTGTTCCCGATGGGCAGCATGCTGCCATTCCGACTGGATCTGTTCGACAAGGAAATAGAGAGCATCAAGACCTTTGATGTCGACACACAACGAACCCTGTTCCCGGTCCCTGAAATTCAACTCCTACCGGCGCGAGAATTCCCCACCGATGACCGCAGCCGTACCCTGTTTCGCCAGCGCTTCCGCGAAGTATTCGAGGGCGATCCGGCCAAAACAGGCGTCTACCGCGACGTCTCACAGGGCACGCTACCAGCCGGCATTGAGTACTACCTGCCGCTGTTTTTTGAAGACAACGAAACCGCGACACTCATCGACTACCTTTCGGGGGGCAATGCGGAAAACCCACCGCTGGTAGTCTTTACATCAGAGCTAAGCACGCCGATTCAGAGTTTCTGGCAGGAAGTGCGTTCGCGTTACACCTTCCACCAGGGTGAAAAAGAACGTCCGCTACTCCCGCCGGAATCGTTATTTCTGAATGAAGAAACCTTCTTCAAGGAAATCCAGCACACACCACGCATACTTCTGGCCGCGGCTGAATCCGAATCCGATAAGAAAGCTTTCCCGGAGATTCCGGCCATCGGCCTGGATCGTCGCCGTGAAGACCCGCTAGAAGCCTTCCGCGCCTTTACACAGCAACATGCCGGCAAAGTGCTGGTCATGGCGGAAACGCCAGGCCGCAGAGAGAGCATCCTGGCGCTCCTGCAGGAAGGTTCCTTCGTTGTTCACCCCGTTGAATCGCTAGGTGCGGCGCTTGAAGCGGATGACAAACTACAACTCCTGACCGGACCTTTACACCAGGGCTTTGCTATCCCGGGCCTGGCCATCGTTACCGAAACGGAACTCTTTGCCGGTACACCTCGCCGCAAAAAGCAGTCTCGAAAAAAGTCCAGCGCTGATAACTGGCTACGTGACCTCACGGAACTGCGCATTGGCGACCCGGTGGTCCATGAAACCCATGGTGTCGCGCGTTATCAGGGACTCACCCACCTGGATCTGGGAGATGGCGACACCGAATTCATGGTCCTGGAATTCGCCAACGAAGCCAAACTGTATGTGCCTGTGGCGCAGATGCACCTCATCAGCCGCTATTCTGGCGGCGATCCGGATCATGCACCTATCCATACCCTCGGCAGCGGTCAATGGGAAAAAGCCAAACGTAAGGCAGCACTTCAGGCCCGCGATACGGCTGCAGAGTTGCTGGCACTTTATGCTGCCCGTGCATCGCGCCAGGGTCATGCCTTCCATTTTGATGAAAGTGACTACGAACGGTTTGCTGATGGTTTCGGCTTTGAAGAAACCATCGATCAGGCGGTGGCCATCGATGCGGTGTTATCCGATATGAGATCCGGCCAACCGATGGATCGTTTGGTCTGTGGCGATGTCGGCTTTGGTAAAACCGAGGTTGCCCTGCGGGCGGCCTTTGCCGCAGTCGCCGGTGGTAAACAGGTGGCCGTACTCTGCCCCACCACCCTGCTCTGCGAGCAGCATGCAGAAAACTTCCGTAATCGCTTTGCCGAATGGCCGGTCAAAGTGGTTGAACTCTCCCGCTTCCGCTCGGCCAAGGAGAGCCAGGCTGCCCTGGATGAAATGGCCGATGGGCGCGCCGACATTGTTATCGGCACCCACCGCCTGATCCAGAACGACATCAAGTTCTCACGTCTGGGCTTGCTGATCATCGACGAAGAACACCGCTTTGGTGTGAAGCAGAAAGAACAGCTCAAGGCGTTGCGCGCTGAAGTCGATGTGCTGACCCTCACTGCAACACCTATTCCCCGGACCCTGGCCATGTCGCTTGAAGGTCTACGCGATTTCTCGGTGATCGCCACGGCACCGCAGAAACGGCTGGCGATTAAAACCTTTGTACACAATCTGTCTGACGGCATCATCCGTGAGGCAGTGCTGCGTGAACTCAACCGCGGCGGTCAGGTGTACTTCCTGCACAATGAAGTCGACACCATTGAAAACATGCGTGAGCGCCTGGCCAAACTGGTGCCGGAAGCCAGTATCGTCATTGGTCACGGCCAGATGAACGAGCGCGAGCTGGAACGAGTCATGCGTGATTTCACGCAGCAACGTGCCAATGTACTGCTTTGCACCACCATCATCGAAACCGGTATCGACAACCCGCACGCCAACACCATCCTGATCAATCGTGCTGATAAATTCGGCCTTGCCCAGTTGCACCAGCTGCGCGGGCGTGTCGGTCGCTCCCATCACCAGGCCTATGCCTATCTGATGGTGCAGGAGATGAAAGGTCTGACCAAGGCTGCCAAGCAACGTCTTGAAGCCATTCAGATGATGGAGGAGCTCGGCTCCGGGTTCTACCTCGCCATGCACGATCTGGAAATCCGTGGCGCGGGCGAGGTACTGGGGGATTCCCAATCCGGTGAGATCCAGGAAGTGGGCTTCGCCCTCTTTACCGAAATGCTCAATCGTGCGGTCAAAGCCATGAAGGCCGGTGAAACTCCGGATCTTAGCCAGCCGCTTGGCATTGGCACTGAAATCAATCTGCATGTACCCGCCCTGCTACCGGATGCCTACTGCCCGGATGTACACGAACGCCTCAACCTCTATAAACGTCTGGCCAACAGCGACGACGCAGACGAATTAACCCTGATGCAGGAAGAGCTCATTGACCGCTTCGGCAGTCTGCCCCCGCAAGCAGAATCGCTCATGGCTACCCATCAGGTCCGGCTACAGGCGAAATACTGGGGGATGACCAAAGTCGATATGTCACAGGACCAGATTGTGATCCAGTTCGGGCCACAGACACCGGCAGATCCCATGACCATGCTCTGGCTCATCCAGAACCGGCGCGACCTGAAACTGGCTGGTCAGGATAGAATTATCCTTTCACGTCATATGCCTTCTTTGTCGTTGCGCATCCAGGCGTTCCGCGAACTTTGCAGTGCGCTGGAAAAGCCACCCGCCGCACTTGCCAAAGCCAGCAGCAAGAACAAATAGTTAAATAACGCACCACCTGAAAGCCATACCATGACCCAGAGCAGCCAACAGCCGATCAGCAACCTGCACATTGCGGCTTTTGATCCCATGCCAACACCCGAGGCGATCCAGCAGCAACTGCCGCTCAGCGCAAAAGCTGCCCAGACTGTGGCCGAGAGCCGTACGGCGCTCATCGATATTCTCGAACATCGCGATCCCCGTCCATTTGTTGTGGTTGGTCCCTGCTCGATTCATGATCCGGTCGCCGGCCTGGATTACGCCCGTCGCCTCAAAGCGCTTGCCGACGAAGTATCCGATGCCCTGATGATCGTGATGCGTGTTTATTTTGAAAAACCGCGCACCACTGTTGGCTGGAAAGGCTACATCAACGACCCGGATATGGACGATTCCTTCAAGGTCGATGCCGGCATGGCCAAGGCGCGTGAATTCCTGCTTGCCGTCAACGAGCTCGGCCTGCCCGCTGGTACCGAAGCGCTCGACCCGATTTCCCCGCAATACCTAGGTGATCTTATCGCCTGGAACGCCATTGGTGCACGCACCACCGAATCACAAACCCACCGTGAAATGTCTTCGGGGCTATCGACGCCGGTTGGCTTCAAGAACGGCACCAATGGTGATCTCACCATCGCCATCAACGCCATTCTTTCGGCGAGCCGTCCTCATAGCTTCCTCGGTATCAACGGCGATGGCCGCGTTGCCATCGTGCGCACCAAGGGCAACCCGTATGGTCACATCGTGCTGCGCGGTGGTGATGGTCGTCCGAACTACGACACCGTTTCGGTGACCCTGGCAGAAAACGCCATGACCAAAGCCAAACTGCTCCCGAATGTGATCGTCGACTGTTCGCACGCAAACAGCAACAAGAATCCGGAACTACAACCGCTGGTCATGGCCGATGTGATTGGTCAGATCGTTGCCGGTAACAAGAACATCACCGGCCTCATGATTGAATCTAACCTAGTGGCAGGCAATCA
>JBJTFJ010000174.1:0-7198 GCA_046093345.1 Fluviibacter sp.
ACTCACCCGCTATCGCCTCATTGATTACGCCCGCAAGGTCGTAGGCGTTGGAAGTATCGGTGTAGGTTGCTGGGTACTTTACCTTGAGGGAATCGGGGAATCAGACCCGCTCTTCCTGCAGTGGAAAGTTTCACAACGTTCGGTGCTTGCCCCCCACTTTCCTGACAAACAATTCAAAACTCAAGGCGAACGCGTTGTTTATGGACAACGTCTTATTCAAGGTGCACCTGATCTATTTCTTGGCTATGGTGTTACCCGCGCCAATGACTTTTATATTCGCCAGCTACGCGACATGAAGGGTGGTATCACGATTGGCAACGGCAAGGGTGAAATTGGCGTCGAAGAGTTTCCTGACTACGCCAGACTTTTTGGCTGGGCGCTGGCCAATGCCCACGCCCGCTCGGGCGACCCGGCAGTGCTTGCCGGCTACTGTGGCACAGGCGAACAGCTAGATGATGCACTAGTCAGATTTGCCAACGCCTATACCGAACAAAATCAGGCAGACTACGACACCTTCATTACCGCCATCAAAGCTGGCACACTGCGTTGTGCCAAAGATAATTTCTAATCCATGATCACGCTTCTGAATAATCCCTGGACACTTCTGCTACTGGCCGGCATATGCGAAATTGGCTGGCCTTTGGGCTACAAACTGGCGCAGGCCAACGAAGGTCTGCGGCAATTCGGATGGTTCGGATTTTCCGGCCTGTCGATCGTGCTCAGCGCATGGCTCTTGTGGTTAGCTCAAAAAGAAATCCCTATTGGAACGGCATATGCCGTCTGGACCGGTATCGGCGCTGCCGGCACCTTCGCTCTGGGCATCCTGATCTTTGGAGAACAATCCTCTTTAGTCCGATGGATGGGCGCCGCCATGATTATAGGTGGCGTCATCATCCTCAAAACGGGACAGTGAGCTATTTGCCTAGGGCACCCATTGCCCGCAGGTAACCATAAATCTGACGCGCCATTAACTGACGTTCGTTAGCGGGTCGCTCAGGAGCAAGCGCTGGCATCTTGGTCAATGGGTTTTTACCCGATGGGTCTAGCACCCAGGTGGCAAAACGCGCGAATGATTGCCCCGCTGCCCACTGCCCCAGATCAATCGGCAATTTTCGTCCACCAACGCCATTTACCTGGTGGCATGACAAACAGTACTTCTCGGTCAATACCGCACCATCACGATAACGTTCAGGCATCATGGCAGGAAATAGCTTTGCTTTACTGGGTGCGCTGACCAAACCGATTTTTTCCACCTGATACGGCCAGTAAGTGGCGCCATCTGCCTGAAGGCTGGCATGCAGCACGTTATCCCAGACCAGATACCAGGGACCCAGCTTCACCAGATTATTCAACGGCGGCGTTTCCACACTGAAATCATCTCCATCGGCACGCGCATAAACCAGATAAGCCGGGTAGCGCAGCAGCTGTGACGCCGGAATCATCGACAGGTAACCATCCCTGGCTTCGAAACCGACCAGCGCATCGGTCGCCCGCCAGTGCACACCCAGCAACGCGTCCAGCACAGGCACTGCCGGGAATCCTTTGTACGTGACCTCAACAGGCTTCAGCGACGTGGAACGATGCGGCTCAATTACCGTAATCGGCGCTTCGTGCAATCCGAACAGAGCTGCCTGCGGTGCAGGTAACGGCACACCGTTTTCCGCTGCCAGCGTCAAACCGGCAGTCAAAATCAGCAGTCCTGAAATACATGTCCTCAAAATGCGTCGCATAAGCTTTACCCGTTAGTACCTATGCGACCGATTATACTGTCCGCATGACGCACAAGCTCTTTGAAATGCCCAGCCCCTTTGAAATAGAAATGGGCACGATCAAGCTGCTCGAACCAGCTGATGCGGATGCCGGATCGCTATCGGCTCAATTACTCAAAGGTAACTACGGCAGGCCGTTTCTGATTGAAAACGAAGGGTTGCTCTCGCTGTATTTCAGCTTGAGCCTGGTACAGAGCACCATGCAAATCGCCAGACCGGATGCGCTGGATCTGGCCTATACCCGCAAAATGATGGCCTTCCTGCCGTTCTACCCTCGCCCCAAGGCCATGCTTCTGCTGGGCATGGGCGGTGGGTCTCTGGCTAAATTCTGCTACCGCCATCTGCCTAGAGCTGACATCACCGTAGTAGAAATTGATCCCGATGTCATCGCATTCCGGGATAGCTTCAAAGTACCGGATGATAACGATCGCTTCCGGATCCTCTGCGAGGATGCGGCAGGCTTTATCCGCTTACACGAAGCACGTACCGACATCATTATGGTGGACGCCTTTGATGGCCTGGGCATCGCGCCCGAACTATCTAGCCCGGATTTCTACGCAGAAGCCTATCGGGTGCTATCGACGAATGGCATTCTGGTCATGAATCTAGCCGGGGACAAAGCGGGTTTTGATGATCCGCTGGCACAGCTGGCGCATGTATTCGATGACCGTGTTCTTTCGCTCAAAGTCCGGGACGGTGGCAATCAGGTTGCCTTTGCCTTCAAAAACCCAGACTTTCATCCACAATGGGATCGATTAAAGCCTGTGGCTATCGAACTCGAGAAGAAGCTGGGACTTGAATTCAGCCGCTATCTACAGAACCTGCAAAAGAACGAACGCCGTTCGTTTAGTCTGCCACGCAAGTCTCGCGGCCGTTAATCGTAGCTTCGTTGCCCTTCACCCAGAATACGTAAGACTCATCTGAATTAACGTAGCGGGCGCCACTACCACTCACACCCTGCTTCAGATAGCGGGTTGTGTTACCCATTTCCAGGGTCGCTGTCTGCTGGGCATTATCAAACACCACATAAACCCGACCGGCATCCGGACACGTATACCTCACAGCAAATGGTTTGCGGGGTTTTAGGGCATCTGATCGATACTGGGATGGAATGTCACTGACCTTGGTGCGAGATATTTCTACCTGCCCTGCCGTGGGCGCTGCGGCCTCCTGAGCCTGTGCAACCACAGGGATACACAGTACGAACAACAATGAGAGCGGTTTTAAACACATAATCTATTCCGGATAATCAGGGTGTAGCTGTTAGCCCACCCGAAACAGTGGGCCAAGGGCGCAGCACATTGTCACACGGACTCGAGCGCGACACGACCCCGGCCGCATTTTGAGCAAGCAAAGAAATTCCTCCGGTAACGATCGCCAAACCCACACCCGTTGCCTGCTTGACCACGCCCGCCTTGTTAATACCCATACTCGGGTTCGACAGCGTCCCCGTAATCTGTACAAGGCCAGCCGGGTTCACCCCGGTCGTTAACCCCGACCTTTCCTTCGGCAGGATATTAAGCCGCAATGATTCAGATCCTAAATTAACCTGGCCATCCAGAGTCAAATCTAATCGGTCGGTCTGCATGCCAACACTTTGATTAATCTGAACCAGACCATTTTTCACTGGTAAGTAGGCCACCAGACATTGCAACTGGGATGTATCAGTACTCAACCGGAGTGGATTAATTGCATTGGCGACACTTACAACAAAATCCCCAGCCAGGTTAGTCAAGGAGTTACTTACCGTTGCCGGCCCTACAGAAATCTGAACTGCGCCGTTGGCATTTGCTGCCAAGGAACTGATCGAGGTTCCCTGGCTACTGATATTGAAGGCCGTATGCGTAGGCCCACCAGTGACCAGATTAGGCTTACCTATTTGCGTCAGGACATGCCCTAAATCGAACCCGGTGGCCGCACCCCGCACAGCTAGCCCAGGTCTTGCCGAATGAACGGCATTCAGACTGCCATCCGCAATCACCTGACCCGATCCGATCTTGAAAGCAAGTGGCTTCAAAGTCCAGACATCATCAGCTGTTGCAGTTAATACCCCATTCAGCGACTCCAGCTTAAGGCCGTCCGGTAAAGTCAACGCACCTATGTCAGCCTTTACCTGGCCTTGCCACACAGGTAAGGTATTGAACGGCAACGGTTGCGATGAAAAGACCCGGTTAGTCGTGTGGGGCTTTGTGACAACGGCTGTTTTAGAACCCTTTGCCAGAGTGGCGCTCAACGCCTGAAAATCAAGAGCCGCGGAATTGATCTTTAGATCAACGACCGGGCTGCTATCAGGAACAAATCGAATACTTCCTTGCACCTGCGCTAATTGCTTGTTCACCCCCAGATTTAAATCCAGCGCAAAGTCCGTTGGCTTTAGCCCCCAGTTGTTGATTAACTGTTCCCAAGCATCCGTTTCGCCCTTAATCGTTACAGGCAACCCACCCCAGGTTAAATCACTTTCGATCTTGAGCTTTGCACCCGAACGAACCATATCGAAATGCGTCGCTGTCATTGAATCCATCAGTTCGCCAGCCGCATTCTTGTAACTAATCGCGAGCTGATTCAAATGGACTTCGGCTAAATCCAGGCCAAAATCGGTATTCGACGTATTGTCATTAGCTTCAGAGGTTGCCGTTAAAGCCCAGTTACCCGATGTCTTCTGGTCTGGTGGTGCTGCCTGCAAGAAAAGCTGCAACTGGCTGATCGTAACGTTATCAATCTGGATACGTTTACTGAACAAAGGCATCCATTGCAGAGAAAAAGCCACCTGTTGCGCTTTCAGAATCGCCGGATCAGCGGCCCAGCTAGCGTTACTCAGTGAAACTTCCTCAGCAACGACAGCCAGTCGGGGAAAGATCTTTATTGTCACAGGACCATTAATCGCTAAATCCCGCCCTGTCGTTGCTTTGACCTGCCCTGCCACCACTTTGATAATTCGCGACGTATCAATCGTCGAAACGGCATAACCGATCAGTAACGCGCACGTCAGGACAATCCCCAGCAGGATGCCCAGCTTCTTTTTAGTATTTGAGTCCATTCTGAGAGCTTACCTCTTTCGTAACCAAAGCGAGAATCCAGCAGATCACTGCCAGCCAAATATTTTCAAGGCATCCTTCCTAAAATGAATATTTTTCAAAGCCAGAGAAAACCAACTAACATAGAGAGCGTAATCAGTTACGATTCGTAAAACATAGTTACACGAGTCAGCTCGTAACCGCTAAATACAAAACAGAGAGATCAACACGTGCACGCACTTCTGTCATTAGCAAGAATCATTGACTCGATCAATGAAAAAGTCGGCAAAAGCGCCGCTTGGCTTATTTTAATTGCCGTTATCGTCAGCACGGTTAACGCATTGATTCGATACACTTTCAGCATGAGCTCGAATGCCTGGCTGGAACTTCAATGGTACTTATTTGCCGGTACATTCCTGCTTTGCGCTCCCTGGACCTTGAAGTGTAATGAACACATCCGGATTGACGTCGTTACCGGACGTTACTCACCCCGTGTCCACGCATGGATCGATATCGTCGGCGGTTTACTGTTTCTGCTTCCCTTGTGTATCGTTATTTTGTGGTCTGCAATCCCTTTTGCGCTGGACTCCATAACGAGCGGTGAAATGTCCAGCAACTCGGGCGGCCTCATTGTATGGCCAGCCAAAATTCTGATTCCGATCGCTTTTGCACTGCTGTTCCTTCAAGGCTGTTCGGAAATCATCAAACGCTTCGCCTTCCTCAATGGGCTAATAGACGGCAAGGAGTTTGAAAAAGGCGGGGGTCATGGTGACATTCCTGAAGCGGCTGAAATTGCAGAATCCCCTGCTGCGACCAAATAAGGAACCATCATCATGCCTTTAGAGTTTCTGGTTCCGATCATTGGTGACTACATGGCGCCGATCATGTTCATCGGCCTCATCGTCTTTCTGCTTTCTGGTTACCCGGTTGCATTTTCTTTGGCAGCTAACGGTCTGTTGTTTGGTCTGCTCGGGATTGGCATGGGGATGTTTACGACTGATTTCCTTCAGGCGTTACCTAACCGTATCTTTGGCATCATGTCCAACGATACGCTATTGGCCATTCCGTTCTTCACGTTCATGGGCCTGATTCTCGAGCGCTCCGGTATGGCAGAAGACCTGCTCGATACGATCGGACAGCTTTTTGGCCCGGTGCGCGGCGGTCTGGCCTTCGCCGTCATCTTCGTTGGCGCCCTACTGGCAGCGACTACCGGTGTTGTTGCTGCATCCGTAATTTCGATGGGCCTGATTTCACTCCCGATCATGCTTCGGTACGGTTATGATCGCAAACTGGCATCGGGTGTTATTGCTGCCTCTGGCACTCTGGCGCAGATCATTCCCCCATCACTCGTGCTGATTATCATGGCCGACCAATTGGGTCGTTCGGTTGGTGATATGTATGCCGGTGCTCTGATTCCAGGCCTGGTACTTACCAGCTTATATGTGGGCTACGTCGCCCTAGTCGCCTTTTTTAAACCAGCTGCCGCCCCAGCCTTGCCACTCTGCGCACGCACCGTCACCGGCACAAAGCTACTGGTGCGTTCACTTGTTGTCCTGGTGCCACCCCTCTTCCTGATCTTCTTAGTACTTGGAACGATCTTCCTAGGCATTGCGACTCCAACTGAAGGTGGTGCCATGGGTGCCGCGGGTGCGATGTTATTAGCGCTCTCAAAGCGTAAGCTGACCTGGGGGCTAACACGACAGGCGGTAGACTCCACTGCCAAGCTATCGGCCTTCGTGCTTTTCATCCTGGTCGGCGCCACAGTATTCGGTCTGGTTTTCCGTGGTGTGAATGGTGACCTCTGGGTAGAACATCTGCTGACATCCCTCCCGGGTGGACAACTTGGCTTCCTGATCGTCGTTAACATCCTTTTCTTTGTTCTGGCCTTCTTCCTCGACTTCTTTGAACTGGCCTTCATTCTGGTGCCACTCGTTGGCCCCGTTGCCGACAAAATGGGGATTGATCTCATCTGGTTTGGTGTTTTGCTGGGCGTGAACATGCAGACATCGTTCATGCACCCACCGTTCGGTTTTGCCTTGTTCTACCTTCGCTCCGTTGCACCCGGGAAAAAATACATCGACAAGATCACCGGCAAAACGATGGATCCCATCACGACCAAACAGATCTATTGGGGTGCCATTCCCTTCGTGCTAATCCAGATCATCATGGTCGCGTTGATTATCGCCTTCCCGGATATTGTGGCGGTAGAAAAGAAAGAGGTCTTCGACGACTCACAGGCTGAAATTGTCATTGAAACCGATGCCGAAACACCGCCTTCAAGCAACGACAACGCCATTAATCAATTCAAGAACTCAACCGACGAGCCCGGTGAGAAGAAGTAATTTTGGCTCTATCAAGTAGAACAAACCCATAGGAGACAACCATGGATCGTCGTAATTTTCTGAAGAACGTCGG
>JBJTFJ010000175.1:0-7065 GCA_046093345.1 Fluviibacter sp.
GCTTCGTACAACGGCAAAGTCAGGAACTCAGGGTATTCCGGGGTCAGTGACATTTTGTCGAAAATAACCGCGGCTTGGTCATACGTCGCAGTATCTTCACCCTGGGCGGTGACGGTGGCTTTAACCTTGACCAGCTCTTCACCGATCATGCCACGCACCATCTCGATGGTAACCTTGCGGCCATCATCCAGAACACCCTTCGGCGAGACTACCCATTGCCATACCTGCGAGCGGGAGATTTCTGCCGTGGCAGCATCTTCCATCAGGTTGTGGATCGGCACACAGCCATTGCCGGCCAGCCAGCTGCCCAGGTAGTGGATGCCCACGTTGATGTTGTTGCGCAGACCGGCTTCGGTAATGGGTTGTTCCGGTTGGAAATTGAGCCAATCTTTGGCGCCAAATTCTTCAGTGCGCTGCTTTTCCCACTGGTTTGGACGATCGCCCAGCACCTTCTGGAATTCTTCGGCAGCAATAGAAACCAGACCAGGGTGAGCCACCCAGCCGCCGTCAAAACCGTCGTTGGCATCACGGGTTTTATCGTGACGGATGCCGGCCAAGGCCTTCTCGTTAGCAACTGGATCATTCTTGATCGGGATCAGTGCCGACATACCACCCATCGCCGGTGCACCGCGCTTGTGACAAGCCTTAACCAGAGCCAGTGCGTACGAACGCATGAATGGCACTTCCATGGTGATGGCGCCACGCTGCGCTAGGCAGAAATCCTTGTTCTTCTTGAATTTCTTGATGCAGCTGAAAATGTAGTCCCAACGACCAGCGTTCAGGCCAGCCGAATGCTCGCGCAGTTCGTACAGAATCTCTTCCATCTCGAAGGTGGCGAGAATGGTTTCGACCAGCACGGTCGCCTTGATTGTGCCTTGGGGCAGGCCGATTTCGTTTTGCGCCATAACGAAGATGTCATTCCACAGACGGGCTTCCAGATGGCTTTCCATCTTTGGCAGGTAGTAGAACGGGCCGGCACCGCGGGCGATCTGTTCCTTGGCGTTATGGAAGAACACCAGACCAAAGTCGAAGATGCCGCCTGAAACGCGCTGACCGTCGATCAGTACATGTTTTTCATCCAGATGCCAGCCACGTGGACGAATCTGCAGCGTAGCAATGGTGTCGTTCAGTTTGTACTCTTTGCCAGCTTCGTTCTTGAACGAGAGCTTGCGACGAATGGCGTCGTACAGATTTACCTGACCCTGGATCTGATTTTCCCAGTTCGGGCTGTTGGAATCTTCAAAGTCGGTCATATACGAATCAGCGCCCGAGTTGTAGGCGTTGATGATCATCTTGGCTTCGACCGGGCCGGTAATCTCTGTGCGGCGGCGCTCCAGTGCCTTAGGAAGCGGTGCCACCTTCCAGTCGCCTTCACGGATGTGCTTGGTTTCCGGTAGGAAATCAGGCATTTCACCTGCATCGATACGGGCCTGGCGCTCTATGCGCGCCTTCAAGAGTTCCTGGCGGCGCGGCTCAAAGGCACGATGCAGCTTGGCGACGAACTCCAGAGCCTCTGGTGTGAGAATTTCTTCGTAACGCGCATTGATCGGGGCGTTGATTTGAACGCCGGCAGGCAGTTTGAGACTCATGATGACACTCCGCTAAGTAAGTTCTGTAAATGGCCAATATTTTTTGGATGAATTGCATTCTATTGCAGTGCAAATAGAATTAAAAGATGCAAAAATATCGTGTCTTCTTGTACTTAAAGTATTAAATAAGCGAGTGAGTCAATGAATCCCTTCAAGGAAATGCAAGCCCTGGTTTTAGTAGCGACGCATGGTTCGTTGTCAGCGGCGGCGCGCATTGAAGGCGTAACCCCGGCCATCATGGCGCGACGTCTTGATGCGCTGGAAGAGCGTTTGGGGTCACAACTGGTGCATCGAACCACGCGACGCATATCGTTTACTGAAGCAGGACAGAACTATCTAGAAGATTGCATTCGGATTTTGAACGATCTGGCGGGGGCGGAAGCATCTGCAGCACGTGGCAGTGTGCAAGTAAGTGGCCACTTGCGCATGACGGCGCCTGCGGGTTTTGGGCGACGCCATGTGGCACCGCATGTGCCGGTATTTCTAGAGCGGCATCAGGATGTGAGCATTACCCTGGATTTGTCCGATCGACTGGTGGATCTGGTGAATGAGGGTTTTGATTGTGCGATACGACTGGGTGCGCTGGCAGATTCCAATCTGGTTTCGGTGCATTTGGGAGAAATGCAACGTGTTGTGGTGGCCTCACCGGGTTATCTCGAACAGCGTGGTACACCCCAAACCCCGGAGGAGCTTGCTGCACATGATTGTCTTGCGTTGGGGCCGCAGCGTGGATGGACATTCCGATCAGGCGGAACGGGAACCAAGACGCGTAGTATCCGGGTTAAAGGTTCAATGGAGTGTAATGATGGCGTGGTGCTTGCTGAGTGGGCTAGGGCAGGTGCCGGGTTAGCTTGGCGATCTATGTGGGAAGTTGGTGAAGATTTGCAGGCAGGTCGCCTAGTGAGTGTGCTTGATGATTGGGCAGCGCCACCTGTGGGTATTTATGCGGTGTTTCCCGAACGCAGACATTTGCCCCTGAAAGTACGCGCTTTCATCGATCTTTTGAAAGACGCGTACGCTCAGAAGGGCTACTGGTCGCCCAGAGCGCCAAAGGTTAAGCCAGCACCGCCAGAGCGTCGTCGTAGTTCGGCTCGTTCTTGATTTCGCTAACCAGCTCGCTGTGAAGCACGTTGTTGCTTTCATCTAGTACGAGCACTGCACGGGCAGTTAGACCAGCGATAGGGCCGGATTCAATTGCAACACCGTAGTTTTGCATGAATTCACGACCACGCATGGTGGATAGCGTCTGTACGTTATCCAGTCCTTCAGCGCCACAGAAGCGACTTTGAGCAAAAGGCAAATCGGCTGAGATACAGAGCACCACCGTATTGTTGAGTTGAGCCGCTTGCGCGTTAAATTTGCGTACGGAGGTTGCGCAAGTTGGTGTATCGACGCTCGGGAAAATGTTGAGCACCTTGCGTTTGCCGGCAAAGCTTTCCAGCGTCGTGTCGCTCAGGTCTTTAGCAACGAGTTTGAAGGCGGGAGCTGTTGTACCGTTTGCGGGTAGCTTGCCACCGATCTGAATCGGGTTGCCGCCGAGGGTAACTGTTTGACTCATGGTGTTTCCTTTTTCTAAGTTGGGCCGACAGGAATGATGTTTTATTTTGTATGGATAGCTGTGCGATCAATGATGACATAGTGTTTGCGCACATGCTCAATTACTTCGAAGACACCGGTAAATTTGCCAGGAATTACACAGGCATCACCCGGACCAAACTCACGAGCTTTGCCCTCGGCGTCGATAATGCGGATTCGTCCGGATATAACGTGGAAGAACTCATCTTTACCGTCTGTAAAGGCGATGCGCCAGGCACCTGCTTCGCATTCCCAGAGCCCAGATGAAACGCCTTCGGATGCGTAGTGGTTCCAAGTAGTACGGGTTGGGTTGCCGCTCACAAGGCGATCTGGACGAGGGTAATCGACTTCAGGTGCTGTGGTTTGTTCGGCAAAAGCGGTTAGAGTCTTCATGATCGGGTGCCTGATAGGGCTACTTGGATACTCGCATTCTATAAACAAAAACAGCACCCGAAGGTGCTGTTTTTGCTGAAGGCAATTAGTTCTTAGTGGAACTGCTCTTCTTCGGTCGAACCAGTCAGCGCCTTAACGCTCGACGAACCACCCTGGATGACGGTAGTCACTTCGTCGAAGTAGCCAGTGCCCACTTCTTGCTGGTGCGAAACGAAGGTGTAACCTTCTTCACGAGCAGCAAATTCTGGCTCTTGAACCATTTCAACATAGTGCTTCATGCCTTCGCCGCCGGCATATGCCTTGGCGAACTTGAACGTGTTGTACCAGTTGACGTGGATACCGGCCAGTGTGATGAACTGGTACTTGTAACCCAGTGCCGACAGCTCTTCTTGGAAGGCAGCGATTTGCGAATCGTTGAGGTTCTTCTTCCAGTTGAACGATGGCGAGCAGTTGTACGACAGCAGCTTGCCTGGGCAAGCGGCCAGAACGGCTTGGGCGAATTCGCGGGCAAAGCCGATATCAGGCACGCCGGTCTCACACCAGACCAGGTCAGCATACGGTGCGTAAGCAACACCACGGCTGATCGATTGTTCCAGACCGTTTTTGACGCGGTAGAAACCTTCCTGGGTGCGCTCACCGGTCAGGAATGGCTTGTCGTTTTCGTCGTAGTCTGAAGTGATCAGGTTGGCAGCTTCTGCATCGGTACGGGCCAGAATCAGGGTAGGAACACCCATGACGTCGGCAGCAAAACGTGCCGAGATCAATTTTTCAATGGCTTCACGGGTTGGCACCAGAACCTTACCGCCCATGTGACCACACTTCTTGGCAGCAGCCAGCTGGTCTTCGAAGTGAACGCCAGCAGCACCAGCGGCGATCATGTTCTTCATCAGTTCAAATGCATTCAGAACGCCACCAAAACCGGCTTCTGCATCGGCAACGATTGGCAGGAAGTAGTCGATGAATTCTTTATCGCCTGGGTTCACGCCACGCGACCACTGGATTTCGTCAGCGCGCTTGAAGGTGTTGTTGATGCGGCGAACCATGGTTGGTACCGAATCATAGGCGTACAGCGACTGATCAGGGTACATGGTTTCCGAAGTATTGCCGTCAGCGGCGACTTGCCAGCCCGACAGGTAAACAGCTTCCAGACCAGCCTTGGCTTGTTGCATGGCTTGACCGGCAGTGATGGCGCCGAAAGCATTGACGTAGCCCTTTTTAGCGCCGCCGTTAACTTTGTCCCACAGAACCTTGGCACCGCGTTGAGCCAGGGTGTATTCGGGCTGCAGGGAGCCGCGCAGACGCACAACGTCAGCTGCGGTGTAACCGCGCTTAACGCCTTTCCAGCGAGGGTTTTCTGCCCAGTCTTTTTCCAGGGCGGCGATTTGCTGTTCACGAGTTGCCATGTTGATTCCTTAGGAGAGTTTGCAAGAGGAGTGCTCTGGCGTGCGGTCGTTCCTTGCGGTGGTCGCGCGTCGGTGCATGTGAGTCACTATATAGTTTTTTTGTTGCGTGCGCAACAACTCTTATATAAGACATAAGATTGTGTAAAACATATTAGATACAATGGGTTGCGGCGCATATTTTTGGCTGTTTTGTAGCTCTGTGTGCGTTGCGGCATAAAAAAACCGGCCTTTGCGGCCGGTTTCTAGCGACTTCTCTTGAACTTGAGATATTTATGCCAGAGATGTTGTTGAAACAATGACACCATCTTCGTCGGCGCATAGCCATTCACCCGGCTTCAGCGTTACGCCGCCAAATGTCACGTTGACGTCACGCTCACCGATGTTTTTCTTCACCGTTTTTAGTGGGTGTGTATTAAGAGCGCGTACACCTAGCGGTAGGCCATTGATGGCCGCGCTGTCACGAATGCAGCCGTATACGACAACACCTTCCCAGCCGTTCTTGACGGCCATTTCAGCGAGCTGGTCGCCGAGTAGTGCACAACGCATGCTGCCACCGCCATCAATGACCAGTACTTTGCCGGTGCCAGATTCGCCGAGAACAGCACGAACCAGAGAGTTATCCTCAAATAACTTCAGCGTCACAATCTGACCGGCGAATGCAGTCTTGCCACCGTATCGTTGAAACATCGGCGCAACAATGCGCAGTTGTTCCTGCTGGATGAGTGCTTCGTTGTTATCAAGTAGATCGGTGGTGAGGAGTGACGTCATATTGCTGAGCTCGTTAGTGATTAAAAGTTGTAGGTCAATTATGCGGGAACGGAAGCGCGATCTGGCGAATCCATATTTTCAGCATCGGTGAACTGTAGTTGTACACAGTCGTTCTGGTCAATGTCGACTGTCACATGACCCCCGTGCGCTAATTTGCCGAATAGCAACTCATCGGCGAGTGCAGAGCGGATGGTGTCCTGAATCAGCCGTGACATCGGGCGTGCGCCCATTAGCGGGTCAAAGCCGTTTTCTGCCAGATAAGTCTTAAGCGCTTCGGTGAAAGTAACCTCGACTTTTTTCTCATGCAGCTGTTCTTCTAGCTGCATCAGGAATTTATCGACCACCCGCAGAATGACTTCCAGATCCAGCGGCTTGAATGAAATGGTGGCATCAAGCCGGTTGCGGAATTCTGGTGTGAAGACACGCTTAATTTCTTCCAGTTCATCGCCGACCTGTTTCTTGGCCGTAAAGCCCATAACTGATTTGTTGAGTGTTTCCTGCCCGGCGTTGGTGGTCAGGATAATCACGACATTGCGAAAATCGGCTTTGCGTCCATTGTTATCCGTCAGCGTGCCGTGATCCATCACCTGAAGCAGCACGTTATAGATGTCCTGATGTGCCTTTTCGATTTCATCGAGCAGCAGCACGCAATAAGGTTTTTTATTGATAGCTTCTGTGAGCAAGCCACCTTGTTCGAAACCCACATATCCGGGAGGTGCGCCGATCAGACGCGATACAGCGTGGCGTTCCATGTACTCAGACATATCAAAGCGTAAAAGTTCGATGCCGAGGCAGTAAGCCAGTTGTTTGGCAACTTCCGTTTTGCCAACACCTGTGGGGCCGGAAAAGAGGAAGGCGCCAATTGGTTTGCCGGGGTTGCCTAGACCGGAGCGAGACATTTTGATGGCGCGGGTGAGTGCGTCAATTGCATTGTCTTGTCCGAAGACAACCGCTTTTAGATCGCGATCCAGATTTTTGAGTACGCGCTTGTCATCGTTAGAGACATGAGAGGGTGGAATGCGGGCAATGCGTGCAACGATCTCTTCAATTTCGTGTTTGCCAACGACCTTCTTCTGTTTGCTCTTGGGCAGGATACGCTGTGCCGCACCAGCTTCGTCAATCACATCGATCGCTTTGTCGGGCAGATGGCGATCGGTGATATGTCTTGCGGCAAGCTCGGCGGCCGTGGTCAATGCCGAAGCGGTGTATTTAATGCTGTGGTGACTTTCAAACCGCGATTTAAGTCCTTTGAGAATTTCGATAGTTTCGGCAACAGAAGGTTCATTGACATCGACCTTCTGGAAGCGGCGTGACAATGCAGAATCTTTTTCAAAGAT
>JBJTFJ010000176.1:0-7709 GCA_046093345.1 Fluviibacter sp.
GTTACGCGCAATAGGTAGTACCTGTCCTATTGTCTTATCCAGACCTTGCATGTAAACCTTGCGTAGACGATCGCGTTCCAGTTCATCATCCAGGCGAGAGTCAAATGGATCGACATTCTCAGGAAGGCGACGCTCACGCCAAAGGTAATACCACACGTCTTCGAACGCCGGAAAGACCCATTTAGGCAAAACGCCAAGTCGTTCGGCAACACCCCGCAAGAATACCCCTGCATCTTCGGCAGAGACACCGTAGTCAATAGACTCATCTGCTACCAGGGTCGGATTAATCCACAGCGGTTCACCATCTTTACGCCAGAAAATATTGAGCGACCATCTTGGTAACTGCTCACCGGGGTACCACTTGCCCTGGCCGTAGTGCCGTAAGCCAAAGGGGGCATATTCGGTACGTAACTTGTCCAGCAAAGATGCGCTCAGGATTCGCTTGGTTGGCCCCATGGCTTCCGTGTTCCATTCAGCACCATCCCGGTCATCGACTGATACAAAGGTAGGTTCACCTCCCTGGGTTAGCCGAACATCCAGTTGCTGTAGATCGAGGTCGACTTGTTCGCCAACCGTGTCAATCTCCAACCAGGCGTCATCACTATACGGCTTAGTAACCCTTGGTGCTTCCCAGATACGGGAGACATTCATCGTGTGTTCAAATTCGCACTCGCACTTGTCGATCCCACCCGTAACCGGGGCTGCTGAACCGGGGTCTGGTGAGCAGGCAACAGGAATATGACCTTCACCAGCCAAAAGACCGGAGGTAGGGTCAAGCCCGATCCAGCCTGCACCAGGTAGATACACTTCGCACCAGGCATGCAGATCGGTAAAATCAATTTCCGGACCCGATGGCCCGTCGAGCGATTTAATATCGGGAGCAAGCTGAATCAGATAGCCAGAAACAAAACGTGCCGCCAGCCCCAGGTGCCGTGCTACCTGAACCATTAACCAGGCAGAGTCACGGCAGGAGCCGGACCGTTTAGTGAGGGTTTCTTCTGGTGTTTGTACACCAGGTTCCATACGAATGGTGTACCTGATGTCATTGTGAATACGCTGGTTTAACCCCACCAGAAAATCAATGGTTCGAACCTTTTTGTTAGGGATGCTTCTCAAGTAGGCATTTAATTGCGGGCGAGGGGTCATGCAAGCCCGGTAAGGTTGCAGTTCTATAGCCTGTTCACCGGGATAGGAAAATGGAAATTCTTCGGCGCGTGGCTCAAGAAAGAAGTCGAATGGGTTGTGTACGGCCATTTCGGCCACAAAGTCGACTTCAATACGAAACTCGGTAGTCTTCTCCGGAAATACCAGTCGTGCCAGATAGTTTGCTTGTGGATCCTGTTGCCAGTTAATGAAATGCTCGCCCGGAGTCACTTTCATTGAGTAACTGAGAATGCGGGTTCTCGCATGGGCACAAGGCCTCAGACGAATGACCTGCGGCCCCAGGTTTACAGGGCGGTCATAGCGATAGTGGGTAACGTGGTTTAGTGCAACATGGATGGACACAGCGTAACTCCGGAAATGTCATGGGACACTTCCTGTTACGCAAAAGATATGCCAAACGTAGGTAAAAACGCCTGAAACAAAGGTTGAATATTTACTGCTGTCCGGCAAGCGTTTGAATCGGATGCGTTGGCCGCGTTTCCATCGAATTGCCGACGCGCAATGAAACCAACCGTGCTTCTTCGGCACTGGTTTCTGCCCATACGGGATTAGGTAGTGCAGTGAACACTTCCTTCAACTTCTCGCCCCATAAGTTATGGATGCTGTTGAAATAAGCGTTGGTTGAATCGATGTGCGTAAAGTGGGTAATTTCGAGCGTATTAGTCTTGTAAACCAACATATCGAGTGGCAAGCCCACGGAGAGGTTAGATCTCAGAGTTGAATCCATGGAGACCAGTGCACATTTAGCGGCATCACCCAAAGAGGTTTCGGGACGAATAACCCGGTCGAGAATCGGTTTGCCGTACTTGGATTCACCAATCTGTAGATAAGGTTTTTCTTCGGCACATTCAATAAAGTTGCCTGCGGAATAGACTTCGAAAATGCGGCAGCGTTCTTTGCCAATCTGACCGCCGACGATCAAACTGCAATTGAAATCAATGCCAAATTGCGCCAGAGCTTTTGCGTCACGTTGATGCACAAAACGTACGGCATCTCCTACGCGTTGGGCAACGTCATACATGCTTTCAGCTGCAAGCAGACCTTTTTCGTGCTCCATGTTCTCCGCAAGCACCTGGCGAACAGCTTGTGTGATCGCCAGATTACCAGCAGACATCATTACAATGACACGATCGCCAGGCCGTTCGACCAAACTCATTTTGCGGAAAGTGCTAATCTGATCAATGCCCGCATTAGTCCGGGCGTCAGATAGAAAGACAAGGCCGGCATCAAGCCGTAAAGCTACGCAATAAGTCATATGTAATCAGTAAACGTCAGAGAACCAAGAAATCCTGGCGAATTCTAACGCCTAGATCATCAATATCGGCGAGTAATTTAGTTAACCAGAGATGTAAACCTTCATCGGCAATCTCTTCAAGGGTCAAATAGCGTAATTTTGCAGCGAGTTTGCCTGCGCGTCGGCGTGTTTCTGCCGAGTTGCCGTTGCCAACGTTTTGAAGGTTTTCAACTACCTCGTTGATACAGGAGGCGATTGAACGGGGTACATCCGGGTTAAGAATCAGCAGCTCGGCAACACGAGAACCATTGATCGTGTCGCGATAGACTTTTCGATATGCTTCAAATGCCGACAAGGAGCGTAGAACGGCTTCCCAATGGTAGAACTCACGAACGGCAAATTCAGGATCATCCGGGTCCAACATCCCAGATTTTGCATCCATGCTTTCAATATGGTGGAAGCGTAGATCAATCATCCGGGCAGTGCTGTCAGCCCGCTCAATAAAAGTGCCTAATCGGACGAAGCGGAAAGCTTCGTCTTTGAACATGGTTCCAATGGTAATGCCGCGAGAGAGATGGGAGCGCATTTGTACCCATTCAAAGAACTTGCCCGGTTCTTTAAGCGGCAATCCTTCTTCGCACAGTTGAAGAAACTCTAGCCAGGTACTGTTGATGGCTTCCCACATCCCAGTTGTGATCTGACCGCGTACGGCGCGGGCATTTTCCCGGGCGTTGTGCAGGCTGCACCATATTGATGATGGATTCTCTTCATCAAGCACCATAAAGCGGATTACAGATTCCGGATTTACATCGCCAAATTTCTTTTGATAGATTGGTAGCAACTCAGCGAGCCCCAGCATGCCAGCAAGACTAGCCTCGGCCTCGCGCTGTTGGCCAGGTAACAGAGATTGCTGCAGACCGATATCAATTAATCGGGCCGTGTTTTCGGCACGCTCGGTGTAGCGTGCCATCCAGTACAGACTATCAGCGGTGCGGGAAAGCATGAGACTTCCTTAAGTTTTTACGGCTGGAATGAATACGTTTAATGATGATTAATCAGCGGCAACCCAGGTGTCTTTCGTGCCGCCACCTTGAGACGAGTTAACGACCAGAGAGCCCTCTTTGAGAGCGACTCGGGTGAGGCCGCCCGGTACCATGCGAATACCGCTGGGTGAACTCAGCACAAATGGACGCAAGTCGATATGGCGAGGGGCAATGCCTTTTTCCACCATCGTTGGACATGTCGATAACGACAAGGTTGGCTGTGCGATATAGGCATCTGGCTGTGCGATCAGCTTCGCTCTAAAATCGGCGATCTCGGCTTTGGATGCCGATGGGCCAATCAACATACCGTAGCCGCCGGCACCGTGAACTTCTTTTACGACCAGCTTTTCCAGGTTATCGAGAACGTATTTAAGCGAGTCACTTTCCGAACAAATATGGGTCGGAACATTGTGCAGGATCGGTTCCTGGCCTAGGTAGAAGCGGATCATTTCCGGTACGTACGGATAAATTGATTTGTCATCCGCAACCCCGGTACCTACAGCGTTGGCCAGTGTGACACGGCCTGCTCGATAGGCGCGCATCAAACCGCGTACGCCAAGCATTGAGTCTTTATTGAAGACTTCCGGGTCAAGGTAGTCATCATCAATACGGCGGTAAATTACATCGACACGCTTCTTTCCATGGGTCGTTTGCATGTAGACCGTGTCATCTTCCACCACCAGATCCTTGCCTTCGACAAGCTCTACACCCATTTGCTGCGCCAGGAATGCATGTTCAAAGTACGCTGAGTTATATAAACCCGGTGTAAGAACTACGACTGTCGGGTCTTCCTGACCGTCAGGAGCCCCCTGGCGTAAGGTTTCCAACAGAAGGTCTGGATAGTGCGCTACAGGCGCTACACGGTGCGCGCTGAACAGATCCGGGAACAACCGCATCATCATTTTGCGGTTTTCCAGCATGTAAGACACGCCTGATGGCACGCGGAGATTGTCTTCCAGTACGTACCACTCATCTTCTCCAACGCATACCAAATCAATCCCGGCGATCATGGAGTAGATGCCCGAAGGCACATTCAGATCTAGCATTTCTTTACGGAACTGCGTATTGCCCAGCACCCGATTGGCTGGGATGATGCCAGCACGGAGAATATCCCCGCGTCCGTAAACATCTTTCAAGAACAGGTTCAGCGCCTGAACACGTTGAGCCAGACCTTTTTCCAGCCTTGCCCAGTGTGCTGCAGGAATAATGCGTGGGACCAAATCAAACGGAATGAGTCGCTCAGTACCTACATCGTCACCATATACAGAGAAGGTAATGCCAACTTGCCGGAAGAGGTGGTCGGCTTCCGCCTTTTTGGTTTCCAGGTATCCAGACTCTCGTGCTGATTTCCAGGTTTCAAAACCCTGGTAGTGTGGACGCACCGAACCGTTCTCTAGCAACATTTCGTCAAACATGATCTTCCTCGTAAATCCTGATGGGCTACGAGTAGATCAATACAAGAATCGTGCCAGAATTACAGCCAATGCTAATAAATATCCATGCGCCAGATGTGGGCGCAGATCTGAAAGGGAGGAAACTCCCGCACAGCACTGGTGCACTAATCGATTAATGTCCCCAATATGGTGCTATTGCCGAATGGGTGGCTTATCCAAATGCTTCTGTTGTGCTAGCCGGTATAATTCGGCCTGAGGTCTCCGTAGTTAAATGGATATAACTTTCCCCTCCTAAGGGAAGATTAGAGGTTCGATTCCTCTCGGGGACGCCAGTTTGCCCATTTAGCGGATCCGTCTCTTATATGAAATATCTCATTACCCTGGTTGTTATTGCATTGCTGGTTTGGTTATGGCGATCACAAGCAAGTGCTAAAGCCGGGGATGGGAGTCTTCCTAGTGTGGGAGCGGCTGCGCCAAGCTTTGATCTGCCGGATACCCGGGGCATACAACACAAGTTGGCGGATTACCGAGGCCACTGGTTGGTACTGTATTTCTACCCGAAAGCCGATACACCGGGTTGTACGCGTCAGGCCTGTAAATTCCGTGACGACTGGCAAAGCTTTCAACAGATGGGTGTCGTCTTGGTGGGCATTAGTGCGGACAAGCCATCGGCTAATGCAGCATTTGCGCTCAAGTTTCATCTGCCGTTTCCATTATTGTCTGATGCCAATGGTGATTTTGCGCGTCAATATGGCGCCTGGATGAATCTGGGTATCACTGGATTTCCGCGTCGTTATACCTATCTTATTGACCCGGACGGCCGCGTAGCCAAGGTCTATACCGATGTGTCTGTATCCGGGCATAGTGCCGAGGTGTTGGCCGATCTTAAACGTTTGACGGGTTATTGATATGCCCTTGCTGTCAGTAAATGCAGGTTGTCTGGCCTATGGCGATGTACCCCTGTTGGACCATGTTGAATTCCAGATTGATGCCGGTGAGCGTGTAGCGCTGATTGGTCGTAACGGCACAGGTAAGTCATCATTGCTGGCCGCGATTGCTGGCTTGCGCGCACTGGATGATGGGCAGGTATGGAAAGCACCTGATCTGCGTATTACTTATGTCCCACAGGAGCCGGAGTTTGAGGCGGGTGCAAGCGTTTTTGATGCCGTAGTTGGTGGATTGGGTGAGCAGTCGCGCTTATTGGCCGGTTATCATGATTTATCGCATCGACTGGCAGATATGCCAGAAGCAGACCGTGCTGCCGCGCTGGATGAATTGGCCCGCTTGCAACATGAGCTGGAAGCTTCCGATGCTTGGCAACAGAACGCCCTGGCAGAGAGGGTAATTGCCGAATTCCATTTGAATCCGGATGCCCGCATTGATGATTTATCCGGGGGGCAGAAAAAACGGGTGGCATTGGCTCGTGGCCTTGTCTGTGAGCCTGATGTGTTGCTGCTCGATGAGCCGACCAACCATCTGGATATCGCTGCCATTGACTGGCTAGAAAACCTGCTGCTGGCCCGTAACGTTGCCTTGCTGTTTATTACTCACGACCGTCGTTTCCTGGATCGCCTTGCAACGCGTATTGTTGAACTAGATCGTGGCCTCTTAAGCAGTTATCCCGGTTCTTTTACCAAATATCAGGAACGTAAGGCTCAGCGCTTGCATGAAGAATCTCTGGAGCAGGCACGTGCCGATAAGCTTTTAGCGCAGGAAGAGATATGGATTCGTAAGGGTGTTGAGGCACGCCGGACTCGAGCGGTATTCCGTGTCCAACGGTTGGATCAACTGCGCGCTGAACGCGCCGCCCGACGCAATCAACAGGGTCAGGTAGCCATGCGTGTTGATTCGGGCGATACCTCCGGCGCCTTGGTGGCCGATTTGATCAATGTGTCCAAGTCTTATGAAGGCCGTAAGATCATTGATAACTTCAGTGGTCGCATTATGCGCGGTGATCGTGTGGGCCTGATTGGTCCGAATGGTGCGGGTAAGACCACCATGCTTCGCCTGATTCTGGGGGAAATCGAACCGGATAGCGGCACCGTTAAGCGGGGCACCAAGCAACAAGTCGCTTACTTCGATCAGTTCCGTACTGCATTAGACCCTGAGGCACCGTTGCATGAGGTCATCTCGCCGGGCTCGGATTATGTGGAAGTAGCGGGTAAACGTACCCACGTGATGACCTATCTGGGTGATTTTCTCTTTTCGCCGCAGCGTGCGCGTTCACCGGTCAAATCACTTTCGGGTGGTGAGCGGAACCGCCTGTTACTGGCGCGGTTGTTTGCGCGTCCTGCCAACATTCTGGTGCTCGATGAACCGACTAACGATCTGGACATCGATACCCTGGAATTGCTGGAAAGCCTGTTGCAGGATTACCAGGGCACCTTGCTTCTAGTGAGTCATGATCGTAGCTTCCTCGATAATGTGGTCACACAGGTGATTGCTGCCGAAGGCAATGGGCAATGGCGCGAGTTTGTAGGCGGCTACAGCGATTGGGCTGAATGGCATGCGGCGCAAAACAAATCGGTAGAGAAAGCGGCTGCAGTTAAAGGGCCGGCTAAAGCTGCCGAAGCAACGTCTGCATCAGGCGCGCGCGCTGCCAAGCTGAGCTATAAAGAACAGCAGGCACTAAACGCATTACCCGGGCAGATTGAGGCACTAGAAACAGAGCAGGCGGCATTGCTTGAAAAGCTGAACGACCCAACGATTTTTGCAACAGATCCCTCTGCCGGACAGACAATTGCCAGTCGCCTAGCAGCGATTGAAGAGGAATTGCTCGTGCTTTTGGAAAGCTGGGAAGCGTTAGAAGCTAAAACCGCAAAATCCTGAGCAGTTTAAGACGGCTTAAGGAATCTGCCAGTCCAGCGTAAAGCT
>JBJTFJ010000177.1:0-5091 GCA_046093345.1 Fluviibacter sp.
AAATGCGGATTGGGTCGTTTTATCTGCCTGTAATACAGCAGCAGGTTCGGGAAAAGACACCGAGGCAGTTTCGGGGCTTGGCCGGGCATTCTTTTATGCCGGAGCCCGGGCGATGTTGGTGTCAAACTGGCCAGTGGATACTGTTTCCTCACGGATGCTGATGGTTGATATGTTTAAACGCCAACAAGAAAAGAATATTGGGAAGCCTGAAGCACTGAGACAGGCGGAGTTAGAGTTAGCGGACAAAGGAAGCGCATCCGGTTATGCTTATGCACACCCCTTGTTCTGGGCGCCCTTTGTAGTGATTGGTGATTAGGAGATATACATGAAGTTACGTTTTTTGCTATTCATGGGCATGCTATTAGGTTCGTTTGGGTTGCAGGCCGCACCATTGATTACCCCCAAAGAGGCTAAGCTTCCTGATGCAGCAGGGTCGCTAAATACGCGAGGAATTTCACGGGGACCTACAGTTAAATGTGTTTCTCCGGAGCCGGGCGCTCCAGTAAAAGGACCATTTGAGTTCAAGGTGACTTTCGAGCCCAGAGGAGGAAGCAGTATCAATGCCTCATCCGTTAAAGTTACTTATCTCAAATCGCCCACGGTAGATTTAACATCGAGAGTGAAATCTTCTCTATCGGATAGCGGAATTGAAATGAAGCATGCCGAAATTCCACCCGGTGAGCATCAGGTTAAAGTTTCCGTACAGGATTCAGATGGACGCGAGTCGTCAACCATCGTGACGCTGGTGGGTGCAAAGTGAAGTGTCCTTATTGTTTGAGTGAGGTATCCGAAGAGGCCTTAGCTTGTCCCCATTGCACCAAAGATTTGTACCTTTTCAAGCCAATGATGAGTCGTGTTGCTGCACTGGAGGCAGAGCTCTCAACGTTACCTGAGCGTGAGCAACTCGTTAAGCGTGTGACTCAGCTTGAGGAGATGCTGGCGAACCAGGCGATCAGCCTTCAATCAAATGGTACCGGCCTTGGAGATGCTTTAAGGAGTGCAGCATTGTTTTTAGTCTTGCCCCTTGTTCTTCTTCTGATCGGGCATGGTTTGATTACGATTGTCTACGACACGAAGTTGCTTTACTTGCGACTTTTGTCGATCGTTGTGCCGGCTTTGTTTGGCTACGCGTTAATGAGCTCGAGATCTCACAGACTAATCCCTTGGTTCATTGCAGCTTCAGGCTTGGCAATCGCCTCGGTGTTCGGGATGAGTTACATGACGCATTTAGTCGATGGCACAGCCGTTATGCCGCAGAACGTATTTGAGTGGCGAGAATTTTTTGAATACGGAGTCAGTATCGCGGCCAGCTTTTTGGCTGGAATGATTTTAGGTCGTGCTGCTTATGTTAAGCACCACCCAATGATTAAGAGCATGGTGGGCGGGGCTTATTCAGCGCTTGCTGCAAGACTGGGTAAAGACAACATCGATGCAGACGGCACCTTTAAACTCATGAAGCTATTAAACGACCATATTAGTACGGTAACCGCTTTGGGTTCGACCGCACTTTCCGTATATACCGGATTAAAAGGAATATTCGGCTAAGCAATTATGCTGCCCAGCTTTGTAGCCAAACCTGCTATTAAATGAAGGAATAACCTGATGAGATCAAATAAAATTATCTATGCGCTGCCATTTCTAGTGCTAGGCGGGTTGTTGCCCCTAACGGCCGAGGCGCAGTGGGTTCTGGTGGCTCGCCATGTCATTGGCCGGGTTCAGCAGGTAACTCAGCAGCAGGATGCGCAGGCGGGTCAGCCAGCATCTCAGCAGGTAACGCAGGTGGCAACAGTAGTTCTGGATGCGCCTGCCGGCCGTGTGTACCAGGTGGCAACAAATGCGACTAACCGTAACCAAGAAGTGACGGTGGTGAGCAACGATCCGGCAACGATGACGATTAAGCTCAAAGAGGGCGATCAGGCAGCCACGCTGAATGTAACCGCACTCAACAAGAACCTGTCTCAGCTGATGATTGTGGGTACGGCGCCTGCCGGTGAAAATCCGCAAACTACGCGCATTGTTAACGCCGTCATGCGCCTGTGTGGGGACCTAGGTAAAAACTGTCAGATCGGTGGCAACTGATTCATGAGTGATCCGATTCGTTTGACGCAGTACAGCCACGGCGCAGGTTGTGGCTGCAAGATTTCTCCCAAGGTGCTGGATATCATTGTTGCCGGCAGCGGGCTACAGAATCTTGACCCGAAGCTCTGGGTCGGGAACGCTTCACGTGATGACGCTGCGGTCTATGCGATTGATGCAGATCGTGGCGTAGTGTCGACCACCGATTTCTTTATGCCGATTGTGGATGATCCGTTTGATTTTGGGCGGATTGCGGCAACCAATGCCATTAGCGATATTTATGCCATGGGCGGTACGCCATTGATGGCTATTGCCATTCTGGGGTGGCCCGTGAATGTGCTGCCACCGGAAGTGGCGCGCGAAGTCGTGCGTGGTGGCCGTACCGTGTGCGAGGCAGCCGGGATTCCGCTAGCGGGCGGGCACTCGATTGATGCGCCTGAACCGATTTTTGGCTTGGCGGTTACCGGCTTGGTTGAAAAGCGGCATATGAAGCGCAACGATACGGCTCAAGCGGGCTGTCGTCTTTATCTGACGAAACCGCTGGGGGTCGGGATTTTGACGACAGCAGAAAAGCGCGGTTTGCTCGAACCGGCGCATGTGCACGTGGCGCGTGATTGCATGACCCGTTTGAATAAAGTGGGCGCAGATTTTGGTCGGCTGCCACAGGTGTTGGCCATGACGGATGTCACGGGGTTCGGATTGCTGGGCCACCTGGTGGAAATGGCCGATGGCAGTGGATTAACCGCAGAATTGGATGCAGCTACGGTGCCTGTCTTACCGGGTGTGGCGCAATATCTTGCCGCCGGATGCGTTCCGGGCGGCACTTTGCGTAATTTTGAAAGTTACGGCGAGCGCATCTCTTTGCTCAGCGAAGATCAGAAGCATCTGCTGTGCGACCCTCAAACCAGCGGCGGCTTGCTGGTGGCGGTAACGCCGGAGGGGGAGGCGGCGTTTGTTGATGTCGCCAAACAGTCAGGTATAGAGCTGCAGCCCATAGGCCGGCTGGTGGCGCAGCAGGCGCAGGCGGTTATCGTACGTTGATGTTGCAGACAGTTAACGATTACCGGGAAATCCTCTTGAGCGGTGCGCCGCTGATGGATACGCGAGCGCCCATTGAGTTTAGTCGTGGGAGCTTTCCCGGCGCTACAAACATACCGTTAATGACCGATGAAGAGCGGGCGCGAGTGGGCACCTGTTACAAAGAGTCGGGGCAGGAGGCGGCTATTGCTTTAGGGCATCAGCTGGTGGCTGGTGAGGTGCGTGCAAAGCGTATTGCTGCCTGGGCCAGTTTTGCTCAAGCCAACCCGGAGGGTTATCTCTTTTGTTTCCGGGGTGGGCTACGTTCGCAGATTGTTCAGCGCTGGCTTTTAGAAACTGCCGGGGTTCAGTACCGCAGGGTTGAGGGCGGGTACAAAGCCATGCGGCAGTTTTTAATGGCAACTACGGAAGCAGCGGTAAAACAACGCCCGATGTGGGTTGTGGGCGGCATGACAGGCACAGGGAAAACCGAGTTGCTCTCAGGTTTGCCGCATGCGGTGGATTTAGAGGGTTGTGCGAACCATCGGGGCTCTGGGTTCGGAAAGCGCGTCAACGGGCAACCGGCACAGATTGATTTTGAGCATCGGATTGCCATTCGCTTCCTTCAGCTTGAAGCGGCGGGTTTGCCAGGTTTTGTGGTTGAAGATGAAGGCCTGTTCGTGGGCAAGTGTGCTTTGCCCGAGCCGTTATACCGACAAATGGCTTTGGCACCATTGGTTTGGCTCGAAGATGCCTTTGAAAACAGGGTCGATCGCATTCTGCGGGACTACGTGGTGAATCAGCTCGCCGATCACCGGGCGTTTTATGGGGAAAGTGAAGGGTTTAGCCGTTTTGAGGCGCATCTCCAGCAGAGCTTGGCGAATATTCATAAGCGCCTAGGCGGAGAGCGCTACAAACGGGCAGCCGCGATGATGACTGATGCGCTAGAGGCTCAGCGGCTATCTGGTGCGGTTGACGGGCACAAGCTATGGATTGAATTGCTGCTGCGCGAATATTACGACCCCATGTACCAGCATCAGAAGGCCACTAAGGCTAGCCGGATTGTGGCGACAGGCGATGTTGTTGCGTTGCAACGGTTTTTTGCTTAAATGACTAATTGTCATAATTCGGTAACGTTGGCCCCCTAGACTTCAGTCTGTTGAAATTTTAAGTCCCATGCCTGTGCGCTAAGGGATCAACTACTGGAGTCTAAGCGATGAAAGTTTCTGTGAATAAGCTGTTGGTAAGCCTGCTGGTATCGGCGGGCCTGGTTGCTGGTGCAAACGCTGCCCAGCTAACGGGTGCTGGCGCTACTTTCCCTGCGCCTATGTATGCAAAGTGGGCAGAGACCTACAAAGCAGAAACCGGCACGACGATTAACTACCAGGCCATTGGTTCGGGTGGTGGCGTTAAACAGATTCAGGCGAAGACCGTTGATTTCGGGGCAAGCGATGATCCAGTAGCGGCTGCCGAGCTGGAAAAAAGTGGTCTGGCACAATTCCCGGCCATTATTGGTGGCGTGGTTCCTGTTGTTAATATCAAGGGCGTCGCGCCGGGCCAGTTGAAGCTGAATAACGCCACGCTGTCAGATATTTTCCGTGCCAAGATCACGAAGTGGAATGATCCGGCTATTGCATCGGTGAACCCAGGTGTAACGCTGCCAGATACCGCTATTACCATTGTTTACCGTTCGGACTCGTCGGGTACCACGGCTGTGTTTACGGATTTTCTGGCGCAAGTGTCGCCGCCTTTCAAGGGTGTAGTGGGTGCTGGTAAAACAGTCAATTGGCCAGCCGGTGTAGGTGGCAAGGGTAATGCCGGTGTTGCAGCAAACGTCACCAAGATTGATGGCGCTGTGGGCTATGTGGAATACGCCTACGCCAAGCAGAACAAGATGTCGCACGTATCGCTGATCAATCGTGATGGCAAAGCAGTTCAGCCTAATGAGGCAAGCTTCGCAGCAGCCGCATCGAAGGCTAACTGGGCCGGTACACCTAA
>JBJTFJ010000178.1:0-3873 GCA_046093345.1 Fluviibacter sp.
TCTGGAATTGGCGCAATACGCCAAGGCCGATCTGCTGATCAGCCGGGATAACCTGGGGCTCAAACTGGCACGGGCGCGCCAACGCCCCTGTTCCTTTGCCATCTTGTCGCCGGATGCTGCCTTGATTCATTTGTTTGCTAACGACTCAGGCAACGCGCCGGCGGAAAACTAGTTTGGTTTCAGTCGAAGCGGCGGGCACAAAGCCGTAACCTTCGGCATCGAACTTCTGCAGATCGGCAGGGGTTTTCCAGCTGCCTACAGCCGCAGCGCGCACAAACAGACCTCTGGCGCGTTTGGCATAAAAGCTAATGATCTTGAACTTGCCGTCTTTGAAGTCTTCAAAAACGCAATCAATCACGGGTATGCCCGCTTTTTCAACGGCTTTACGATCTACTGATTTGAAGTATTCATCGGATGCTGTGTTGATCAACGGGCCACCGGCTGCTTTGAGATCAGCGAGAACCGTTGCCGTATTGCTCTCACGCCACCAGGCATAAAGATCCTTGCCTGCCGGATTAGCCAGCTTGGTGCCCATTTCCAGCCGATAAGGGCGCATCAAATCAAATGGACGCAATACCCCATAAAGGCCGGATAGCACACGCACATGATCCTGCACGTAGACCAATTGCTTCTTGTTCAAAGTTGGCGCGTCCAGCCCTTCATAGACATCCCCGTTAAACGCCAGGATGGCCTGTTTTGCTTCTGGCTGTTCATGTTCAGGTGACCAATCCGCGTAACGCGTCACATTCAGCACAGAAAGCTTGTCGCTCAGCGACATTAATTCAGCGATCTGGGCAGGAGACTGTTTACGCAAAATATCGATGAGCGGTGCCGATTTATCCAGAAAACGCGGTTGAGTTTGCGGGATATCGGCAGAAACAGGTTCGAAATCAAGCGATTTGGCAGGCGACAGTAAAAACAGCATCGGTTTCTTTCGTAAAACTGGGCTAGTGCAAATTATGGCACCAAACTGTTTCTTTCCCAGCTAACCGCCACAGCACCTAGGCTTGGTAAAATACGGGGATGAAACGCCCCCCTTATGGTTCCCGCCCCCGATTGTCCAGAGAAATGGCGCAGCTTAGCTGGCTCGCCACCGGACTCGCCCAGGCCGGCAGCCGTATCGAGCGCACCCACTGGCACACGCGATTGCAAAGTCTGGTGGCGCAATTGCTGTCAGCCGGAGATGATGAGGCACTCAATACTGTGCTCACCCGCCTCAGCGAAGGAGAGCCCATTGCGCACGATGCGCTGATGGACACCATTGAGTCTGCTGTTGAATCAACAACCATCACCATTGCCAACGAATCTCGCGATGTACTACTGATCGCTTGCCCACTGCTGGCCTGGTCCCGCTATGCCATTCCAGCGCCGGCACTTTCTGCCAGAGACCAGGCCGCTCTCGCCGATGCATTGAAAACAACGGTGCTCACCCGCCATGCCGAGGTAGCACTCTTAGGCATGCTGGTTGGCCCGGATCAGATTCCTCGTGAATTCACCCAATTGGCGCAACTCACCCGCAACCTGGCTGAGTCATTGAGCACCGGCAAAGCCGCCCCGCTGCATGCCCAGGCTACTGAAGAAACCAACCGCTTTCTGTCTGATACCCGTTACCTGATTGCTGCCGTTTCGGTACCCCACGGTGAAGCCATTTTCCGCTGGCAGGAAGCACGCACAGCCCATAGTTCATTGCAACTTAATGAACGTGGTGAAATCGCCCAGGTGTGGTCTGCACAAACCCTGAAGATTCTCGAACCCCTCCTGGCTGGCTGTCGCATTACCATGCTGCTGCCAGAAGCTTTTCATGCAGCGTGTGCGGCGGCGGACCGTGCCTCTCGCCCTCACTCTATTGAGGCCTGCGTCCGCTTCTTATCCGAAGCGATCGATCTGCCGCCGGAAAAACAGCGTGCAGTGATTGGCCCTTTCTACGCACAGCGCCTGGAAGAGTATCGGATCGGGCTGGGCCCACGTAATAACGATGAGCTTTATCACGGCGTGGTCTGGCCATTGCTGGGCATTGAGGATGAGCAAGGCGACATGCCTGCAGAAATCGAACAAGTGCTGCGCACACTAGGCGTGACGGATATCGTGTCGCATGACCATCGCTTCCCCATGGAATACTGCGACGACTGTGGCTCACCGATGTATGCCAATGCCGATGGCGAGCTGGCTCATCTGGAAATGCCTGAATCTGTGGCAACGCAACCGAGCATCCTGCACTGATATGCCAGCCAATAACGACTGGCTGAATAGAAGCCTTGCCGCTGTCTGGCACCCTTGCACGCAGATGAAGCACCATCCGGCGCTACCACTGGTGCCGGTCGCACGTGCCGAAGGTGTCTGGCTGGAAGACTTTGAAGGCAAGCGTTACCTGGATGGCATTAGCTCATGGTGGGTGAATCTGTTCGGTCACGGTAACCCGCGCATCAATGCAGCGATTACCGACCAGCTAAGCAAACTGGAACACGTGATGCTGGCTGGGTTTACACATCAGCCCGCCATTGAACTCGCCGAGCGCCTTTCGGCTAAAACCGATGGTGTACTGGGGCATGCATTCTTTGCCTCGGATGGTGCTAGCGCAACAGAAATTGCCCTTAAGATGTCGTTCCATGCCTGGCAAAACAGCGGGCAAAATCAGAAGCGCGAATTCGTCTGCCTGGAAGGCAGCTATCACGGCGAAACCGTTGGCGCACTCTCGGTCACTGATATCGCGCTATTCCGCGATGCCTACGCACCACTGATTCGCAACGAACACGTTCATCTGGCCCCTTCACCTGATGCCCGCCAGGCGCAACCAGGCGAAACTGCTGAGGATGTGGCCAACCGTGCGGCCGACGCCTTAGAAAAATTGTTTGTCGCGCGTGAAGGCAAAATTGCTGCTTTGATTATCGAGCCACTGGTTCAATGTGCCACCGGCATGGCGATGCATCACCCACGTTATCTACAGCGTGTTCGGGCTCTGTGCGATCAATATCAGGTGCACCTCATCTGCGATGAGATTGCCGTGGGCTTTGGCCGTACCGGAACATTCTTTGCGCACGAACAGGCGGGTATCCGACCCGACTTACTCTGCCTCTCAAAAGGCATTACGGGTGGCTATCTCCCCCTGTCCGTTGTTTTAAGCAACGATTCGATTTATCGGGCTTTCTGGGATGACGATGTCCGTCGTGGCTTCCTGCACTCGCACTCGTACACGGGCAATCCACTGGCTTGCCGAGCGGCACTGGCTACGCTGGATATTTTCGATACAGAAAATGTTCTAGAAAATAATCGCCAGCTGAGCGCTGTGATCACTACAGCACTGCAACCACTGGCAACGCATCCTGCCGTCCAGCATTTCCGCAATACCGGCATGATCTGGGCCATGGATATCGAGACATCGCTGCCGGACTTCAGCCGTCGCTACTTTGCGGCAGCAATGGAACGGGGCGTTCTTGTGCGGCCGATTGGCAACACGGTATATCTCATGCCACCTTATGTGCTGAGTGAAGCAGATGCCAAATGGCTGGCCACGCAAATGCTGACTGCACTTAATGCAACACTGGCCTAACGCGCATGAAACCGAGTGAACTAACAACGGCACTGACCAAGCTCGAAGCAGGCTTCCTGAAAAGGGAACGCAAGACGCCCGAGAATCCCTGTGGCCCGGAGATGCAGCTGAACGGGCGCAAACTCATTGCCTTTGCCAGCAACGATTATCTCGGTCTGGCAAATGATGACGCTCTCAAAAAGGGGGCCAACGAAGCCATCGCGCAATGGGGTGTCGGCGCCGGTGCATCGCAGCTTGTGAGTGGCCGACTCGGTATATTCGCCACCCTGGAACAAGCCTGCGCTGATTTCGCACAGCGCGAAGCAGCGCTTTATTTTCCTTCCGGC
>JBJTFJ010000179.1:0-11937 GCA_046093345.1 Fluviibacter sp.
CCAGGCAAACGCTCAGGGCCGATCACGACAAGCGCAACCACAGCCACCAGGAGAATTTCTGAAAATCCGATATCGAACATGATTCAATCTGTGAGGATCCGGCTCAAAAACAAACCCGCGCCCAACTGTCTCCAGCGGCGCGGGTCTATCTGCAGAGCTTAACCCTTAGTCTGTTCGCCTTCGATAGTGCGGCCAGCCGTAGGCTGTGCAGCCGGCGCAGATTCAGCTTGAGCGACAGCCGGTTTGGCAACATCTGCTTCGCCTTCTTTCAGGCCATCCTTGAAACCTTTGACGGCACCACCAAGATCCTGGCCCACATTACGCAGCTTTTTAGTGCCAAAAATCAGCAGGATAATGACCAGTACGATCAGCCAATGCCAGATGCTAAAGGAACCCATATCTATCTCCAGAATTATTCTAATGTGCGTTAATCAAGACGCTTGAGCATCGGGCCTACCGGTTGCTCACCGCCAACGATGTGCGCATGCAGATGTTGCACTTCCTGACACCCGATCTCACCATTGTTAATGATGACACGGAAACCACCCGGACTACCAGCTTCGGTAGCTAATTGATTGGCAACTGCAAGCAAACGACCCAATGCAGGCTCGTCAGCGGCTGTTGCCTGCTGCAACGACTGCAAATGATGCTTCGGAATCACCAGAATATGAACAGGTCGTTGTGGGTGAATGTCGTGGAAGGCATAAACCAGTTCGTCTTCATAGACTTTTTTCGACGGAATCTCTCCGGCAACAATCTTGCAGAACAGGCAGTTTTGGCTCATGAAAAGACTCCGATAATGGTTTAAGCCGTGCGGGAGCGCTTTTCGTCGATACCGGAAATACCTTCGCGACGATGCATTTCCTGAAGAATGTCTTCAGCCGACATATCAAAGAAGGCCATCAATACCAATACGTGGTACACGACATCTGTTGCCTCATTCACGATGTGGAGACGCTTGCCATCTTTGGCCGCCATAATCAGCTCGGCTGATTCTTCACCAATCTTTTTGAGGATCGCATCCGGACCCTTGGCAAAAAGTGAGGCCGTGTATGAGCTAGATGGATCTGCGTTTCGTCTTGCAAGCAGCGTTTCGCTTAAACGATTTAGAACTTCAAGGGTGCCAGCTTTCATTGATACATCTCCTTCGGATCACGCAATACCGGCTCTACGGCATGCCATTGCTCACCGATCAGTGAATAAAAGAAGCAGGATTGACGCCCCGTATGACAGGCTATACCACCTTGCTGCTCCACCAGTAATAATACCGCGTCACCATCGCAGTCTGTACGAAGTGCGCGAACCAACTGTTCATTGCCGGACTCTTCGCCCTTCCGCCAGAGTTTCTGACGGGAACGAGACCAGTAAACGGCTTTGCCACTCTCAACAGTGAGCTGCAAAGACTCCCGGTTCATCCATGCCTGCATGAGCACCACGCCAGAATCAATATCCTGAGCAATAGCGGCAATCAAGCCCTCTTCGTTAAAGGATAGGGCATCGAGCCAGTTCAATTCGGGATTGAGATCTTTACTCATGGCTTTATAACCGGACAGGAATACCGCGTTGCTGCATAAAGGCCTTGGCCTCCTGAACGGTATGCTGTCCAAAATGGAAAATGGATGCCGCTAAAACGGCCGATGCATGGCCTTCGCTGACCCCATCGGCCAGGTGTGCCAGGTTACCCACGCCACCGCTGGCAATCACAGGCACTGGCACGGCATCCGATACGGCACGCGTTAAAGCCAGATCAAAGCCTTCACAGGTGCCATCACGATCCATACTGGTCAGCAGAATTTCACCCGCGCCGTATTCAGCCATTTTGCAGGCCCAGGCGATCACATCCAGACCGGTGGCTTTGCGGCCACCATGGGTAAATACTTCCCAGCGCCCGGGGGCAACCTGCTTGGCATCAATGGCCACCACAATGCATTGCGAACCGACTTTGTCAGAAGCTTCACGCACCAGTTCCGGGCGATCCACGGCTGCCGTATTGATGGATACCTTGTCGGCACCTGCATGGAGCAATCGACGGACGTCTGCTACCTGACGCACACCGCCACCGACCGTCAACGGAATGAACACCTGGGCAGCACAGGCTTCTACCACTTCAAGAATGATGTCGCGCTGATCAGAGCTGGCCGTGATGTCCAGAAAAGTGATCTCATCCGCGCCCTGCGCGTCATATCGGCGGGCAATTTCTATCGGATCTCCGGCGTCACGCAGGCCCACGAAATTGGTACCTTTAACAACGCGGCCCGCCGTCACGTCCAGGCAGGGAATAATCCGTTTCGCTAGCATCGTTTATCGCTCGGCGCCCAGACCTGCATCTTTGGCGAATCGGTCTGCTTCCGCCTGAGCTGCACCCAGATCAAGCGAGCCATCATAAATCGCGCGGCCAGCAATCACGCCCGTAACGCCATCTTCTTCTACGGCGCACAACGAGGTGATGTCTGCCATATTAGTCAGGCCGCCGGATGCAATGACCGGAATTTTAAGCGCCTGGGCCAGCTTCTGTGTCGCCTCAACGTTGATACCCGTCAGCATGCCATCGCGGCCGATATCGGTATAGATAATGCTTTCGACACCATAGCCTTCAAATTTCTGTGCCAGGTCGATCACATCATGACCGGTAATCTTGGACCAGCCATCCACCGCCACTTTGCCATCCTTGGCATCGAGACCAACGATGATGTGGCCCGGAAATGCCGTACAGGCGTCTTGCAGAAAACCCGGAGTCTTAACAGCAGCCGTGCCGATAATCACGTAACTGATACCCAGATCCAGATAACGCTCGATGGTGTCGAGATCACGAATGCCGCCACCCAGTTGCACGGGGATGCTGCCATCGACCACTTCAAGAATGCTTCGGACAGCACCATCATTAATTGGCTTGCCGGCAAAAGCACCATTCAAATCGACCAGATGCAAACGGCGCGCACCTTGATCAAGCCAGGTCTTAGCCTGTGCCGCCGGGCTATTGTTGAAGACCGTAGCGTCTTCCATCAGCCCCTGTTTGAGGCGTACACATTGTCCATCTTTAAGGTCAATCGCAGGAATGATCAGCATGATGTTATTGGATTCCAACCAACGAAATTACGAAGTAATTGCAAACCATCGCGCGCACTCTTTTCCGGGTGGCACTGAATGGCAAAAATGTTATCGCGCGCTACGGCGGTGGTAAATGGGTGCCCGTAGTCAGTTTGGCCAACCACCATACCGGCATCATCCGGCACCACATGGTAGCTGTGCACGAAATAGAAAAAAGACTGATTGGCGATGCCATCCCAGAGCGCATGCGGCCGAGTCTGAGCCACCTGATTCCAACCCATGTGTGGCACTTTCAGACGCAGGCCGTCATTGCCTTTAAGGTCAGCCGCAAAGCGTTTGACTTGACCAGACAGAATGCCCAAACCGGCAGCGTCACCCTCTTCACTATGGTCAAACAGCATCTGCAAGCCAATGCAGATGCCAAGAAAAGGTTTGCTGGCGGCAGCGTCGATCACAGCCTGGCGCAGATTACGCACCTCCAGTTCGGCCATGCAGTCGCGCATTGCACCCTGACCGGGAAACACAACCCGGTCAGCGGTTTCAATCTGGTCGGGGGTTGAAGCCAGAACAACCTCAGCCTCACCCGCAACATGGCGCAACGCCTGCTCGACCGAGCGCAGGTTGCCCATGCCATAGTCGACAACAGCAATACGATTGGTCATGAGATCAGAGCGAACCCTTGGTCGACGGAATCACGTTGCCCTGACGGGCATCCGGTGCAATCGCCATACGCAGTGCACGACCAAAGGCCTTGAATACCGTTTCGGCCTGATGGTGTGCATTTTCACCGCGCAGATTATCGATGTGCAGGGTCACCTTTGCATGGTTCACAAAACCATGGAAGAACTCGGAGAAGAGATCCACATCAAACTGCCCGATCCAGGCGCGTTTGAAAGGGACATCCAGTACCAGACCCGGGCGACCCGAAAGATCGATCACCACGCGTGACAATGCTTCGTCCAGCGGCACATAGGCATGGCCGTAACGAACAATGCCTTTTTTATCACCAACTGCTTCGGCAAAGGCCTGACCGAGGGTGATACCAATATCTTCAACGGTATGATGCGCATCGATGTGCAGATCGCCACTGGCTTTGACCGTAAGATCAATCAACCCATGACGGGCAATCTGGTCGAGCATGTGATCCAGAAAAGGAACGCCGGTAGCAAGGTCTGCCTTGCCCGACCCGTCGAGATTAATCTCCACGGTAATCTGGGTTTCGAGGGTATCGCGCTTAATCGTGGCTTGCCGCATGATTTTGCAGTTCAAGAGAGTTTATTTGCCATGATACCATCGGAGCGCCTTTGTATTTAGGAAGTTGCAGATCCATGAGCCGATTCTGGAGCAAGGTCGTCCACGACCTGACCCCTTACACGCCGGGCGAACAGCCCAAATTAGCGAACCTGATCAAGCTGAACACCAACGAGTGCCCTTACCCGCCCTCGGAAAGTGTTCTAGCCGCCATTCATGCCGCCACAAGCGGTGACTTGCGCCTTTACCCGGACCCGGACTCGACCGCCCTGCGCCAGGCCATTGCCGACTACTACGGTATTGGTCGGGATCATGTATTTGTGGGCAATGGCTCTGATGAAATTCTGGCCTTTGCCTTTCAGGCGCTGCTCAATCATGACGGCCCGCTGGTTTACCCGGACATCACCTACAGTTTTTATCCCGTCTACAGCCAGCTGAACGGTATCCGCACTGAACATATCGCTCTGGAAAGTGACTTTTCTCTGGATCTGGATAAAGTGCCAGACCACGCCGGCGCCGTGATTTTCCCGAACCCTAATGCCCCGACGGGTCGAACGGTGAGCCTCGAAGCCATCGCCCGCCTGTGCCAACGCATGCCGGATCGTGTGATCGTAGCGGATGAAGCTTATGTGGATTTTGGCGCAGAAACGGCTGTATCACTGGTGAAGGACTACCCTAACCTACTGGTCGTGCAGACGTTCTCTAAGTCCCGTGCACTAGCCGGTTTGCGGGTGGGCTTTGCCATAGGCCAGCCAGAACTACTGGCCGGGCTAGAGCGTATCAAGAATAGCTTCAACTCTTACCCGGTGGACCGCCTGGCCAGCGCCGGCGCCATCGCTGCAATGAAAGACACATCCGGTTTCGAACATGATCGCCAACGCATCATGGCCAGCAGAACCTTGATCACCGAGCAACTAACTGCGCTTGGATTTGATGTTGTGCCTTCCCTGGCTAACTTTGTCTTTGTACGCCATCCGCAACGTGATGCCGCTGAACTAGCCCTGGCACTTCGCGAACGCGCGATTATCGTGCGCCACTTCCGTTTACCTAGGATCGATCAGCACTTACGAATTACGATCGGCACAGAAGCCGAATGTGCCGCACTGATTGCAGCACTAAAGGAAATCCTGGCCTGAAGTACTACACCAGACCACTCAGACCCAGCACGCCCCCAAGCAATATTAACCAGAGGGGGTGGAGCTTGGTTCTGAGGTTAATGACCACAGTCAATACCAACAACAAAACTCCAATCAGGCTAGGCGCTGCCGAATGGGCAATCAGCGTACCTGAAGCCAATACCAGACCCACCGCTAGTGGTGCCACACCCAATTGAATCGCTGCTCGACCTCGCCAATGCTGTAGTTTGTCCCAGTGTTTGAACAACAGGCCTACCAGCAGGCTCATGGGCAGACACATGCCTAGGGTTGCCAGCAAAGCCCCCAGCCAGCCATCTACATGCTGGCCGATTAGCGTGACGATCAAAACATTCGGCCCCGGTGCCGCCTGAGCAATGGCAAACAGCTCCGTAAACGTACGGGCATCCATCCACGCATGCTCGGTCACCGCAATCCGGTACAACTCCGGAATAACAGCCGATGCCCCACCAAAGGACACAAAGGCCACCAGGAAGAAGCTAACGAATAATTCGATCAGGATCGGCATGCTTTAGCCTCCTGACTTAACCGCCACCAGCTCATGGCAATAGTCAGCGCAGCCCCACCGAGCATCACCGCCGGCAACGGCCAATGCAATAGGGCTATCGCCACGAATGCCGCTGCTGCAAAAGGTAAATAAATTGCCCGGCTCTTAACATTCAAGCCCATGCGGATACCCGTAGCAATAATCAGCCCTGCACCAACTAGCGTTATCCCATGCAACATGGATTGCACGGCTGGCAACTCGCCATAAAGGCCGTAAAGCACACCAAGTACAAGCGCAACCAGGAACGGCCCGAGCATGAGGCCTACGGCACCTGCCACAGCACCACGCCAACCGCAAAAACGCACACCTACGGCAACGGCCAGGTTCACCACATTGGGTCCCGGTAGAAACTGGCAAAGCCCTAGTAGGACATTAAACTCTTCGGCGGACAGCCAGCCTTCAGTCTCTACAAGCAGTCGACGCGCCCACGGCAACACACCACCAAAACCCGACAACCCAACACGACTAAACCCCAGAAAAAGGGCTGTAGGTGTTGGTAAGGGTTTAGTTACCGATTCTGAAGTCTGCGGAGCGGGCATGCGCGGTAAGCCCCTCGCCTTCGGCTAGGCTAGAGGCAATACGACCTAAAGTCTGGGCGCCTGCCTGCGATACATGAATCAGGCTACTACGCTTCTGGAAGTCATACACGCCCAGCGGAGACGAGAAGCGCGCACTACCTGATGTAGGCAACACATGATTCGGACCCGCACAGTAGTCACCCAAAGACTCCGAGCTATAAGCGCCCATAAAGATGGCACCCGCATGCCGGATTTGCGGCAACAGTGCTTGCGGATCTTTAACAGAGAGTTCCAGATGTTCCGGGGCAATCCGGTTGCTGATCTCACAGGCTTCAGCCAGGTCTTTCACAAGAATCAACGCACCACGATCTGTCAGCGATGTACGGATTACCTCGGCACGTGGCATCTGTGGCAAGAGCCGATTAATGCTTTCCGTAACGGCATCCAGATAAGCGGCATCCGGAGAAATCAGAATTGATTGTGCCAACTCATCATGTTCGGCTTGCGAGAACAAATCCATGGCCACCCAATCTGCCGGTGTAGAGCCATCCGCAATAACCAGAATTTCCGAAGGACCTGCAATCATGTCGATACCCACGGTACCAAAGACGTGGCGTTTGGCATTAGCAACGTACGCGTTGCCGGGGCCAACAATCTTATCAACCTGTGGCACTGTTTGCGTGCCATAGGCCAAGGCACCAACAGCCTGCGCGCCACCAATCGTGAACACACGATCTACGCCCGCAATAGCAGCGGCAGCCAATACGAGCGGATTACGCTCGCCGCCCGGCGTTGGCACCACCATAATCAGTTCCTGCACACCCGCTACTTTTGCCGGAATGGCATTCATCAGAACAGAAGATGGATACGCCGCTTTGCCACCCGGCACATACAAGCCCACGCGATCGAGTGGTGTGACACGCTGCCCAAGCACCGTGCCATCTGCTTCGGTATAGGTCCAACCTTCGACACGCTGACGTTCATGGAATTGACGAATACGTTGTGCCGCTGTCTCAAGCGCAGTGCGCTGTTCATGCGACAAGCTTTCAAGTGCGGACTGTAGTTCTGCCTGAGGTAGCTCAAGGTGGTGCGCATCATGAACATCGAGACGATCAAACTTACGCGTGTATTCCAGCAGCGCGGCATCACCGCGCTGACGAATCTCTGCAAGAATTTCTACAACCGTGCGCTCGATACCGGCATCTTGCTCGGCTTCCAGCGCGAGTAATGTTTTTAACTCAGCAGCAAAAGCGGATGATTGCGTACTTAATCGACGAATCTTCATCATGCTCTCCGGGTCAGACGGCCTGACGTGCAACGGCGCCTTCGAAATCAGTAAGGATGCGCTGCAAACGTTCATGCTTCAGCTTAAGCGCAGCCGGATTCACCACGAGGCGAGACGAAATCGGCATCACGTCTTCTACGGCCTGCAAGTTATTGGCGCGTAGCGTATTACCCGACGACACCAGATCAACAATCGCATCCGACAACCCGACCAGCGGCCCCAGCTCCATAGAGCCATACAGCTTGATCAGATCAATGTGTACGCCTTTAGCAGCAAAGTGCTCGCGTGCGATATTGACGTATTTGGTCGCCACACGCAGGCGGCTACCCGGCTTAACAGCGGCTGCGTAATCGAAACCTTCTGATACAGCCACCATCATTTTGCAGCGGGCAATCTGCAGGTCTAAGGGTTCGTAAAGGCCCTGTCCGCCATGCTCGATCAGCACATCCTTACCAGCCACACCAATATCTGCGGCCCCATATTGGACGTAAGTCGGCACATCGGTAGCCCGCACAATCACGATGCGCACATCAGGATCCTGCGTTGGCAGAATCAGTTTGCGTGACGACTCAGGATCTTCCGTCGGCAGAATACCTGCTGCCTCAAGCAACGGCAGTGTTTCTTCGAGGATACGACCCTTCGACAGGGCAATGGTGATACCGCAGTTATTGCTACTCACAGCAAGTTCCAATCAGTTCAAAGCAGGAAAAGGCATGAAACATGCCCAAACCCGTATTCTAGCGGACGCGTCGCACCGAGGCGCCCAGACGCGCCAGCTTTTCCTCAATGCGTTCATAACCACGATCCAGATGATAAATGCGTTCGATCAGCGTTTCACCCTGAGCAGCCAGGCCAGCAATAACCAGCGCAGCAGAAGCCCGTAAATCGGTTGCCATCACAATAGCGCCCTCGAGTTTATCGACGCCCTTTACGGCAGCAGAGTTGCCATCAATATGGATGTCTGCACCAAGACGCATCAGCTCTACGGCATGCATAAAGCGGTTCTCGAAGATGGTTTCTTTAATAATGGCCGTACCATCCGCCAGACAATTGACGGCCATAAGCTGTGCCTGCATGTCCGTTGGAAACGCCGGATAAGGTGCCGTACGGAATGACACCGACTTTAAGCGGGCAGGCGCCTGGATGCTGATGCAATTGGCATCGCCACCGATGGTACAACCTGCTTCTACTAGTTTGGATGTCACGGCCTCCAGATAAGCTGCCGATGTCCCCTGCAGCACCACATTGCCCCCCGTAATTGCCGCAGCACAGAGGAAGGTGCCCGTTTCAATACGATCTGGCATGACGGCATGTTCAGCACCGTGAAGTTGCGCAACGCCCTGAATGCGAATAACGTCGGTGCCAGCACCTTCGATCTTGGCTCCCATAGCAATTAGGCAATTAGCCAGGTCCACCACCTCCGGCTCGCACGCGGCATTCTCGATAACTGTCTCGCCATTGGCGAGCGTTGCCGCCATCATCAGGTTTTCAGTGCCGGTGACAGTAACCATATCGGTACAGATACGCGCACCCTTTAGTCCACCTGCAGGGGCTTTGGCATGAATATAGCCAGCCTCGACGTGAACCTCGGCACCCATGGCCTGTAAGCCCTTGATGTGCTGATCAACCGGACGGGCGCCAATGGCGCAGCCACCCGGCAGAGAAACTTTAGCCTCACCCCAGCGGGCAACCAGCGGACCCAGCACCAGAATAGAGGCACGCATGGTTTTAACCAGTTCGTAGGGGGCTACCGCCTCTGTCAGACCATTAGCATCCAGTGTTACCCCGGCTTCAGCACCATCCAGTGTCGATGCCACGCCCATATTGGTCAACAATCGGATCATCGTGGCCACATCATTGAGATGTGGCAAGTTTGTCAATACCAATGGTTCTCGCACCAGCAGGCTGGCGCACAGAATTGGCAATGCCGCATTCTTGGCGCCGGAAATACGAATTTCACCTTCGAGACGGGCACCGCCCTGAATCAGTAACTTATCCACGTTGTGCCCACTCCTCTGGGGTGAAAGTCTGCATCGTTAAAGCATGTACCAGCTCATCACGCATGGCATCGCCTAGCGCACCGTACACGGCCTGGTGACGTCGTACCCGTGCCAAACCCGAAAAGGCTTCACTGACGATCAGCAATTCAAAATGACGACCGTCACCATCCAAAACCAGGTGAGACACGGGCAACTTTGCCCGTAATGCAGCTTCAATGTCTTCCAGACGAACCATAACTCAACCTTATTAAGTGCGCAGCTTGTAACCACGCACCAGTAAAACAAAACTCAATAATCCGATAAACGCCGTAAAACCGAGCGCAATGCCAAAGCTTAACCAGGGCGAGGCGTCGGAAACCGCGAAAAATCCATAACGGAAACCATCAATCAGATAGAACAGCGGGTTCATCCGGGACAGTTCCTGCCAGAACGCAGGTAGAGATTGTACCGAGTAGAAGACGCCAGACAGCATGGTCAGCGGCAGAATTAGAAAATTCTGGAAGGCGGCCAGTTGGTCGAATTTTTCTGCCCACATCCCGGCAATCAACCCTAACGCCCCCATCAGCGCACCGCCCAACAGGGTAAAAACCAATACCCATAGGGGTTCTGCCATCCCTAACCCGCTAATCCAGCAGGTCGCCAGCAATACCCCACTACCGACAACCGCTCCCCGGATCGTGGCGGCTAAAAGATACGCACCAAAAAACTGCAGGTTAGAAATCGGCGTCAGCAGCACAAACACCAGATTGCCGGTAATTTTCGACTGAATCAGTGACGAAGAGCTATTGGCAAAAGCATTCTGCAGTACCGACATCATCACCAGACCGGGAATCAGAAAAGCCGTATAACGCACACCATGCACCTGGACGTGGCTATCGAGCACCTGGGAAAAAATCATCAGATACAGCAAAGCGGTGAGCACCGGCGCACAAACCGTCTGAAACCCAACCTTCCAGAAACGTAAGAGCTCCTTGCGCAAGAGCGTCATAAACTCTGTCATCTTGCGCCCTCCTGATCGTTTCCCATGAACTTCAGGAAAGCGGTTTCAAGATCCGGTGGAGAAATACGCATATCCTCCAAACGACAACCGGATTCACGCAAGGCCGCCAGTACCGACTCGATGTCTGACAGTTCATCCAGCGTCCATTGCCAGGATCGATCAGCATCCGGCACGGCTTTGGCAGTAGCCGCCAGGACCGGCGACAAACAGCCTCCTTGTGCCAGGCGAACAGTAAGTCTGTGTTTGGCAAATTGCCGAATCAGTTTTTCTGTTTTTTCCAGGGCGCAGATTTCGCCAGATCGCATCAGTGCCAAGCGGCCACACAGCGCTTCAGCCTCTTCCAGATAATGCGTCGTCAGAATGATAGTGTGCCCATCTCGGTTCAGGCGACGAATAAAATGCCATAAGCCTTGCCGCAAAGCGACGTCGACACCCGCCGTAGGTTCATCCAGAATAATCACCGGTGGTCGGTGCACTAAGGCCTGGGCGACCAGGACACGGCGCTTCATGCCCCCCGACAAGCTGCGCATGGAATGATCAGCTTTATCCGATAAATCAAGCTCAGATAGCAACTCATCTATCCAGGCATCATTTTTCTGGATACCAAAATAACCGGATTGCAGTCGCAGAATCTCTCGTACAGAAAAGAACGGATCGAACACCAACTCCTGGGGGACCACACCCAAAGCACGCCGAGCACCTCGATAATCAGTGCGGGTATCGTGGCCCAGAATACGGATACTGCCCGTGTCCTGACGACAAAGCCCTGCCATACAAGAGATCAATGTGGTCTTACCGGCACCATTAGGGCCTAGCAAACCAAAAAATTCCCCAGCCTCAATTTCAAGAGAAACATCACGCAAAGCGTGAACAGGTTGTCGTGCGCGAACAAAGGTTTTAGCAACCTGCCTGACAGATACTGCAGGAACCATCACTGCTTAAACAACCCGAAACAGTGTCTGCAAGCCGTACAAATCACTTAATGCACGCAGCGCCGGAGGCGCATGATGCACAGTCACCGTTGCGCCGCGAGCCGATCGGCTGCAGGCAAGCAACACTGTTAATGCAGAAGAATCCACCCGACCAACAGCCGCCATATCAACATGCAGGATGTGATCAGAATGATTAATTGCG
>JBJTFJ010000180.1:0-4382 GCA_046093345.1 Fluviibacter sp.
GCTCCAACTCTTCGGTACTGTACTTGGTTAAATCCATATCAAGCTTTAGCTCACGTATTAACGTGCTTCATTGTAAAGAATTTCAGAGCAAGCCGGCAGGACTAGAACGACGCTAAGTCCCTGCTGCGCCGGACCATCGGCTAACATGAGTGATGCGTTATGCAGCTCTGCGATACGTAAGGCTATTGATAACCCCAAACCCGAACCGGGCGCATCGTTCCCCGCAAGGCGTGTAAAGCGCGACATGACCCGTTGGCGTTCATCAGCAGGAATACCGGGGCCCTGATCCGAAACCACTAGCCTTATCTCACCATCTAACTGTCGAATAGTCACCGTCACAGCCGTGCCGGCAGGCGAGTAGCGAATTGCGTTGTCCACCAGGTTGCGTACCAGCACCGCCAGCAGCGCTGGATCACCCTTTACCGAAGCCGCTCCGCCTTCGTTAAGCATGCACTCCACGTTTTTAGCTAGCGCCTGGGGCGTCAGATCGGCAATCACATCGACTGCGATACGGCGCAGATCACACAATACAAAACCACCGACAAGGCTCACGCTATCCAGGCGTGCCATAGTCAACAATTGGCCTAGCAAATGGGTAGCCCGATCACTAGCCTGCACCACTAGCAACAGAGCGTGATCCCGCTCTGCTCTATCGGTAGCAGCCATCGCTACCTGCGCATGCGTACGAATTGCCGCCAGCGGTGTACGAATTTCATGTGCTGCATCGGCAGTGAATCGGCGTTCTTGCTCGATCGATGTAGCAACACGCTCGAGCAATCGGTTCGTTTGCTCGATAATTGGATGCAATTCACCGGGCACGTCAACGAGATCAATCGGATCTAATCGCTCTGGCGAGCGCTGCCCAATAAAGATGGCTAGGCGACGGAGCGGCATAAATCGGGAGCGCATTAGCATCACCAGGCTTGCTGCCAACAAGAGCAACCCAATCGCAAATGGCGTCAGCAATTGTTTGGCCAATTCGGCACCAATCGCATGGCGCGCTTCTAGCGTCTCTGCCACTAAAATAAGATGGCCATGACGCGTGTCTCGCAAACTGTAAACCCGCCAGCTACGGCCATCGATGCGCCTATCCGAGAACCCTCTTGTCTGATCCGTTAGCGCACCTTTGGGCGCCGATGTTGATCTTGCTAATAGCCGACCTTTCTCTGTCCAGATCTGGAAAGCCACTTTGCGCGCATAACGATGTGAAGGCAGTTCATCGGGAATTTCGTCTGAACCATCACTGCTCAACACGGCAAGCAACGCGGCTGTTTGTGCCAAGTGCGCATCAAACAATTCATCGCCTTCAGAGACAGCGTTATGCCACGCGCTGATACTTAACGCCACCCAAATCAGCGCAACGAGACCCAGCGTTCCTGACAGCAACTGAAGTTGCAAGCTACCAGAGCCCTTACGGGCTCTTTGCCACCAAAGCTTCAGCTTCATTTCGGCATGATGTAGCCAACACCACGGACGGTTTTAATGACCTCTGTGGCTGTTTTACGGCGCAGATGGTGGACATGCACTTCCAGCGCATTTGATTCCACCTCCTCGCCCCAGGGATAGATCTTCGATTCGAGCTGTGCACGGGTTAGAACCCGTCCTGCATTCAGCATCAGCTCATGTAGCAGATCAAACTCACGTGGAGATAGCTCGACTTCTTTCTGTTCGTAACGCACATCACGTGATGCCGGATCGAGTGTTAACTGACCCACTTGCATAATAGGCGCAGCTGCGCCCGCAGCTCGACGTATCAACGCCCGTAAACGCGCAGCCAATTCACCCAGGTCGCATGGCTTCACCATGTAGTCATCGGCACCGGAATCAAGTCCGTCGATGACATCCTGTGCAGTATCGCGTGCCGTTAGAACCAATACTGGCAATTTCTGCTCATTCGCACGTGCACGCTTTAATACCTCAAGCCCGTCCAGCTTGGGCAAACCGAGATCCAGCACTACCGCGCTAAAAGTCTCGTGACGCAATATTTGCCACGCAGCCTCACCATCTTTGACCCACTCCGGATGAAACCCAGCCTGCCTCAACCCAACCTGCAAGCCTTCGCCTAGCATCGGATCGTCTTCCACAATCAAAATACGCATCGTTTTATCCTCTGATGGAAGCAGTATGCCGTAGACAATGACTCAAGGCATTAGCCAAGGCAGCTGCCCGCTCAACAACGCCCACAAAAAGGCAATCAACCCCGCCAGCAGAAGCACGCCGACAACCCATTGTGGATAGCGGATGGCCTCGACTGCGGCGCCTCGCTTGTAACCGTTAATCATAGCGCGCACAAGATTCTCTCGGTGCAACACACTGGATATCAGTACGCCAACAACATGAATACCAATGATAAACAGCAAGACATTGACGATGCCTTCATGCAGTTCGCCGATCCAGTCACCATAGTCATTAAAACTCGCCCACCCCGTTAGCACGGTGAGCAGACCCAAACTCAATATACCCACAATAGCCAACGCACCGGCCGGGTTATGCCCCGTGAAATGTTCAGGGCTTCTGGTCAGTAGCGAGCCCAAATACGCTAATACCTCGCGTGGGCCGCGCACAAATTGGCTAAACCGGGCATATCGACTGCCGACAACGCCCCAGAACAACCGGAACAACAGAAGCAAGCCAAAAATGTAGCCTGCAGTTATGTGCCAAAGCTGCCAGCGCTCTGACTCGCTAGTCAGGTAGGCAACCACAAAGCACAGCACCAGAATCCAATGGAAGATCCGGGTGGGAATATCCCAGACCAGGATGCGCGTCTGCACAGGTTCGTCTGGTAGCTGTTGTGACATTTCTGTCATATTAGTTACCGCGACGCCATCCTGTTGGCACCTTTAATGTTTGCTCGCCGTAATCACCCTGCACAGCTTTGGTATGACATTGGGCGCAATCACTAAAACTTTTGCCCTTGGGCGCCGCTGCACCATGTTCTTTTACAAACCAATGCGTTTTTGTAATGCGTGCGGTTGAGTCTGTCGGCGCCAGTTTGTCTTTCCATCCGGCATTGTTCACCAGATATGACAAGATAGTCCGGCTAGCCGGCACATCAACGCTGGCATCCGTTCCGTAGTGATTTTTGAGGCCATTGATCTGAATTTCCCACCCGGCCTGCGTCATGCGCTGCGGCGGATATGGCACGTGGCAACTGCCACATTCCTCGGCGTAATACGTCGGATATGGGCCGTAATTGTGATCGCCAGCGGTGGCGGCAGCCGCCACACCCGCTAATAGCGTTACAGCAAGGAATCGGGTCGAGATTTTCATGTGACGCACTTTCAAGATTTGACCGACAGCAGATAGGTCAACAGATTACCCTTTTCTTCGGGTGTGCATTCGCGTTTAAGCACATCATTACAATTCCGCTTGAACCACTTGTTCACTTTGGCAGAGTCGGTGAATCGCAACGGGTTGGCATTCGGCGATAGCGGCTGAATTACTTTGCCCGTGACCGCATGCTTACCCTCTGCTGCAGGATTGTCTGTATGACAACTGGAACAGCTCCAATCGCCCCCATGTTTGTTTTTATAAAACGATTCACCGGCCTTGGCTGAAAACCCTTTGAATGCCGGATTTTGTGCTTTGGATTCCTGAGTAAAGGTATCCAGAAAATTCTGCGGCGTTTCGGCGTGCGCCGGAAGTGTGCCGGCAGACAAAAACAGTGTTACCAACCCGCCAAGAAATGGCTTCATAAAGTTGTGTAGGCGCATAATGTACTCCTTAATTTCTAGCGGCTATTGTGCCGCATGCGCATTACGGAATCCTTAATTGGCCACAAAATCTACATGGGTTTAAACGGAGCTCCCGATGAATACGTATTTACGTGCACTCCTAGCCACAATTTGCACCATCGCTCTACTGCAAAGCCCCTTGTTAGCAGCAGAACCTGCGTTACCCACCGTCACCCAGGTTGATCTCGAGCGCTACGCCGGCCGCTGGTATGAGATTTCGCGTCTCCCGATGTGGTTTGAGCGTAAATGTACCGGCAATATCACGGCTACTTACACGCCTCGCGAGGACAAACGGATCGATGTTGTTAATCGTTGCGCCACTAGCGATGGGTTTATCTCGGCCAAAGGCATTGCTGAAGTACCCAACCCTGCAGAACCCGGCCAATTGCGCGTTCGCTTTGCACCCGATTGGCTGGCCTGGATTCCGGTTGTCTGGGGCGATTACTGGATCATAGCGCTAGACCCCGAGTATCGCTGGGTGATGGTAGGTGCGCCTAACCGTTCCTACCTATGGATACTCGCTCGTACGCCTGCACTCGACCCGCAGGTCATTAACACGCTCAAACAGCAGGCGTCATCACTCGGGTTCACCGTGAATGAGATGATTAATGTGACGAACGAAACCCAGGAGTAACTAGAGCGTCTCCA
>JBJTFJ010000181.1:0-19925 GCA_046093345.1 Fluviibacter sp.
CTAATAAAGAAAGCCAACCTCGTTCGGGGTTGGCTTTTTTACTGCGAAGCATTTTTAGTTGAAACAAGTTAATCGATCGGCAGGCGAAAATCCACGTCCCTTCGCTATGAGGTTTGCTTTATGTAGATCAACAGTTACAGACACACAAAACCCAGCAAGTTAAATGAAATTTTTATTGACGCAGATCAAAGAACCAACCGAATCTGGAAATGATTTAATCGAAAAGGGGTAGCATGAATAAATCAACAAAAGGAGACAACAGTGCTTGATTCACGTTACTTCGAAGCCGCTCACGCCATCCCTTATTATCAGGATGAGTACATCAATATTTGGAAATTTCCTACCAAGGCAAAGAAGCGTCAGGAGAAGCCAATTATCCTTAACTACTCGATTATGACCCGCGCCTACGGCACGATATCTAATCGCGATAGTTTCGTGGAGTACTTCAACCACGAAGGCTTTGATGTGTACCTCATGGATTGGGGTAAAGATACGCTCTTCACCCTGAGCGGTTGGGGTGTCGATGACATTTGCGACACGCTTCGTGACAAGGCTGTTCTCCCGCTACTAAAAGAGTACAAAACTGACAGCCTGAATATTTTTGGTATCTGTATCGGTGGCATGTTGGCCGCCCATATGATCAACAAGAACACGCAAGCCGATAAGAACTTCGCGAAGAAATTCAACAAGGTCGCTTTCTATGGTTCACCTATTCTTGGCGCACGCGATCTTGGTATTGCCAAAACCTTCCTGAACTTCTACAAGCAGATGAAGCCTTTCCGTAAGTCCATGCATGACTCGGGGATTTCGCTTTTTACTCTGGATGCCTACTTGATGCAGGGCATTAGCAAGTCGCTACTGGAATGGTCTTGGGATCAGTTTGCAGCGGAGGGTTCAACGACGCTGACCGAAATGATGCAACTGACAATGGATGATCGTTGGGTTCCTTTTGCGGCGTTTATGGATCTTCTTGAAGAAGCCTTCGAGAAAACCCAGGTTGAGAACGGTGAAGGATTCCACTTCAAGTGCGACGTTAAGAACATTCACTTTTACAACATGGTCGGTGATAGCGATGTATTGGTTATGCCATCGGCGTCTATTGTTGAGTATGGATCTACTGTGCCACAACAGTTTGCATCGTTCGAACAAGATATTTTTGTAGGCGGACACTTCATCTTCGCTCAACCAGGGTTCCAAAAAGAGAAGAAGCGACTTGCTGCGTGGTTTGCAGCCTAAAGATAGCTAAAATTAGGCCATCTGCAATTGCAGGTGGCCTTTTTTATTGATCCGAGTTACTGATGAATACGTTCTCCTACCTAAAACTAATACTGAAGGAAGAGCTATTAGCCATTAAGGAACTGCTCATCGAGCAGCGTTGGCTCATTATTGTTTTAGTCTGTTTGCTCGGCGCGCTTATCTATTACCTTAATCCATTCCCTCCGCGTAGCATTTCTATTGCCGCCGGGGATCGAAATGGTGCGTACTGGCAAACCGCAGAAAAGCTATCCGAATACTTTAAAGATAACGGTGTCGAACTCGAGCTCGTTGAATCAGCTGGTTCACTGGAGAACGCCGAGCTGCTTGCCATGAATTCCCAGAACGTTCGTATCGCATTCTTACAAGGCGGTTCACTTGAGCCACAAGAAGCATCCAAATTCTATTCTCTAGGCAGTTTCTCCTATGAACCTTTGTGGGTCTTCTATCGGAAGAATCTGCCTAAAACCCCAGAAACACTAACTGACATTAGTAAGCTCCGCCTTGGTGTAGGGCCAAAGCTTGGTGGCACTCAAAAGCTATTTAAAGAGGTAATGAAACTCAACGGTGTAGATACAAACAGCCTCAATAATTTAAAGTTTGATTCTTATCTCCAGAATCTAGAAGATTTCCAGGCAGGCAAACTCGATGCATTAGTTAAAGTGGCCGGATATCATGACGAAAAGATTCAGAAACTTTTGAGAGACCCGGATGTAGGTTTGTTATCGATTCCAGATGCAGTTGCTTATCAGAAAAGCCTGCCTTATCTTTTAGCGGAATCAATCCCGGTCAATGCTGTCGACATAGGGAAGAAAATCCCTCCACAATACGTTTCCCTCATATCGACAACTAGCTCGGTCATCGTCGACAAGACTTTACACCCAGATCTACAAATGCTGCTGCTACTTGCAAGCCGCGACTTGCAGCGCTCCTCGCAATATCTATTTTTCGCAAAGCGCGGAGAGTTCCCCGCCTACGTGGATCCAACTATTGAGGCCAGTCCAACAGCCTTGCATTACTACGATTATGGCGTTCCGCCGGGAATGCGCTACCTTCCGTTCTGGCTAGCGGGATTCATAAACCGCATGTGGATTCTTATCCTTTCCATCATTGCCTTTACCTACCCATTCGCCAAGTTAAATTTCAAACTTCGCGAGATCCGATATCAAATCAAGCATAGACGCCTCTATGAAGAGCTTCTGGGGACAGAACTATTTCTATGCGAAAAATCGCCGCCAAAAGACGAACTATCGCGCATTGCTGATCGGCTAAAAAATCTGAATCGAGAAGCCATTAATGTGCGCGTACCTGTTGGTGCAGAGGTTGAATATTTTGAATTGCTTCAGGCAATTGAACTGCTTCGCGCCAAGGTCAAGGAGAGGCTAGCCGCCGCATGATCTCGAGATGTCGGAGATTCCTGCTTCCTTTACTTATGCTTGTCTGCTCAGAACTAGCGGTAGCTGAGCTGCATGAAACCAACACACCCAACCCGGATAAGCCATGGGCCGAATACAAACCCTGGGTAGAAGCCTGGTATTTCAGAACAGCTCGAACTGAAAACAGCTTCTCGAACATGATTCAGCCCCGGCTGTATGTGCCCTTCTCTATTAACGAGCAATGGCGGGCCATTACGCGCCTGGACACCTCTCTAATTTCTAATGGTGGCCCAGCATACCCTCACGAATCAGGCAAAGACTTTAATCCCAGCCTTACCAAATTTACTATCTGGGCAATTTCTCCAGAGGTTTTACCCAATACAACCGTCAACTTTGGCTCTAGGTTTTACTTGCCTACCGGCTACACTCAAAAGAACTATGGTTCTACGCAATGGGCAGTAGCCCCTCAGGTTGGATTTACCGTCAAGAAAATCGAGTACGGAGTACTTTCAGAATTTGCGCCGTGGTTCCGCTATGTTATCGGGGTGAGCTCAGTCAGCACACCGCCAACCCAGTTAACAAGATCTCTTGAAATCTATCCCACTTTTGTTTTTCGAATTGATGAAAAGTGGTCTGTCAAAATATGGGATCAGCGCGGCATGGTCTACAACACTATAAACGGCCAATGGTTTATGCCCATCGATGGTGTTTTGTACTACTACTTCGATAAGCACTGGTCAGTTGCCGCAGGCGGATCAAAACAGGTCGTTAATAACTTACCTCTTTTCGAGTGGACGGCCTACGGCCGAATCGGATATCACTTTTAAGCTACTGAGCTTGATGCTGCGCTACAAAGGTCAGCAAAAACACCTTGCTATATGCCCAAGCTTATTCCTAATCTAGGGGTGCCGAGTTAGACTCTCGGGAAGCGAACAAGCATCTGACCCTATGCCTAGGCAGGATTTATCACGATTACTTGAAATTGAAACAATAGTAAGGAACCAGGATGACCATTACCAAAGGCTACAAGCAGCTTATTGCTGAAGCACGAGAGAAGATTAGAACGCTCTCGACCGAAGAGGCGATGGCAAAGTTTGGTGATCCGAACGTGGTTTTTGTCGATATCCGAGACGTGCGTGAACTGGAACGGGAAGGGATGATTCCTAATGCCTTCCACGCGCCACGTGGCATGCTTGAATTTTGGGTCGATCCGGAGAGCCCGTATCACAAGGAAGTTTTCAGCAGCGGCAAGGAATTCATCCTTTACTGCCAGTCTGCCTGGCGATCCAGCCTTGCCACCCTTTCCCTACAAGAGATGGGTCTAAGCCCTGTGTGCCATATCGAGGGCGGCTACAAGGCCTGGAAAGAGGCGGGATTACCGACAGGCGAAAAGCCCAGTGCTCGATAATAAAATAGCGCGTTAATAGATTAGACGGAACTTCACAATGAAACGCACAACACTCATTATCTCTACATTAGTACTCTTATCAGGCGCAGCCCTGGCAGATAGCAACCTCAAAAGTGGTCTTGGTGGCGCATTGGGTGGCGCTGGCGGTGCTGCGCTGGGCAACGCGATTGGCGGCAGCACTGGCGCTATTGTCGGTGGCGCAGTTGGTGGCGCTACGGGTGCGGCTGTCACCACTAAAAAAGGCAAAGGTAAAACCGGCGCAGTGGTTGGTGGTGCTGTAGGCGGCGGAGCAGGTGCAGCCGTTGGCAATTCCATGGGCGGCTCTACTGGTGCGATTGTTGGCGCCGGGGTTGGTGGCGGTGGCGGCGCCGCACTTGGCCGTCAACTTTCCAAGTAACTCGTTTAGTGGCTGCTGAAACTCTACTGGTTTGCGAAGAATGCGACCTGCTCCTGGAGGAGCAGGCGTTAGACCCCAATGCAATGGCTATTTGCCCGCGCTGTGGTCACGTTTTACATCACTACCAACCGGAAGGTTTGCAACGCAGCCTGGTATTTGCTTTGACAGCGGCTGTTCTTTTTGTGATTTCAAACGCATTTCCAATCGTTGGCCTCACATCACAAGGCCTGGTGAGTTCGACATCATTATTAGGTATGGTTGGCAGCCTTTTCCGTGACGACATGACGCTGGTTGCGATTCTTGTCTTTGCAACCACCTTTATGATGCCGGCTTTGGTGATTGGTGCATTGATCTATTTGCTGCTGCCGCTGCGCTTAGGGTATTTACCGCCCAGAATGGCGGCTGTTTTCAGGGTCATGCATTTATCCAAACCCTGGGCCATGGTTGAGGTATTTATGCTGGGGTTAATTATCACCATCAGCAAACTGAATGCGCTGGCGACCGTGCTACCAGAAATTGCCCTGTGGTCTTTTGTCTGCCTGATGTTCGCGTTAACTGCCGCCGCCGCAAATTTTGACCCCCGAACATTCTGGGATCAGGTCGAGAAGCTGCAATGACGGACCAGGTAATAACCGGGCTGACTGCCCATGTTGTAGGCTGCGATGGTTGCGGCCTGGCACATCATGCCTCCCCTGCACAACATGACCTGCGCTGTCGGCGCTGCGGCTTGCCTTTGCATTTTCGTAAGCCGGATAGCCTTAATCGCACATGGGCACTGCTTATTGCTTCGTACATCTTGATCATCCCGGCAAACCTCTTGCCGGTTATGAAATCGAGCACGCTTAGCGGCACCGAAGACGACACGATCATGGGTGGTGTCATTTATTTATGGGAATCTGGCTCCGAGGTTCTAGGCGCCATACTATTTATTGCCAGTATTGTAATTCCCCTATCGAAATTGTTTGCCCTAACGTATCTTCTTATATCGGTTCAGCGCCGTTCTACCTGGAATCCTAAAAAGCGAACCCAGATTTACCGGGTGCTGGAAGCTGTGGGGCGATGGTCGATGATTGATGTCTATGTCGCATCCATGCTTACAGCACTGGTACAGTTTGGCAACCTCATGTCGATTAATGTCGGCGCCGGTGCCATAGCTTTCGGTGCCGTAGTAGTACTCACTATGATTGCCGCAGAATGTTTTGACCCCAGACTAATCTGGGAAGCAACCGACCAAAGACAGACAACAACAGATCGCCCCAAGGAAAACCATGCCGTCTGATGCTAATCGCGAAGAAGATTTCGATAACTTGCCGCAACCCATCTCAAAGAAACCGCGTAATTGGTCGTCTCGGTTTATCTGGATCATTCCTATTTTGGCATTGGTAGTCGGCATTGGTTTGGGCGTAAAGGTGTTTCTGGAACGCGGCCCGACGATCACAGTATCGTTTAAATCGGGCGAAGGGCTCGAAGCCGGCAAAACACATGTGAAGTACAAGGATGTAATTATCGGGGTCGTAAAGACCGTAGATCTGTCTGAAGATCACAAAGAAGTTGTGGCAACGATTCAGATGGATAGAAAGGCCTCCGACTTCTTAAGGGAAGATACCCACTTCTGGATTGTGCGCCCACGTATTACAGCGAGCGGGGTTTCCGGACTGAGCACCCTCTTCGGCGGCTCCTATATTGCTGCGGACCTGGGGCTTTCTAAAGAAACCCGGGATAGCTTTGTGGCACTTGAAGTACCGCCGATTCTTACCCGGGATGTTCCGGGAAGAAAATTCAAGCTACACGCTCCCAATTTGGGCTCCCATGATATTGGCACCCCTGTCTATTTCCGCCGACTTATGGTCGGCGAAGTAGTCGCCTACGATCTGGATAAAGATGGCAAGGGTGTATCGATTGATGTCTTTATTCACGCCCCCTACGACAAGTATGTAAGAAGCAATACACGGTTCTGGAATGCCAGTGGTATTGATGTCTCTGTGGGTGCCGCCGGCATCAATGTCCAAACAGAGTCATTAATCTCGGTGTTGGCAGGTGGTATCGCCTTTGAAGGCCCACCTCCAAGCTATGCTGCCAATGACAAAGTTACCGATCCGAATAATCAATTAATCGAGACTGAAGAAGCGGCCGCTGATGCCGTGTTCCAGCTTTTCTCGACAAAAGAACTGGCCATGAAGGAGCCGGATGATCGCGTTGATCGCTACGTCATCAACTTTAAGCAATCCGTCAGAGGCCTTTCTATCGGTGCGCCAGTTGATTTCCGCGGCGTCACCATCGGTGAAGTATTGAGTATTGGTGCCTTGGTGGATCCGAAAGACTTTTCAATTGTGCAACCCGTCGTGATCAATCTTTATCCGGATCGCCTACGCCTACGTTCAATGGCTAATGGTAAGCCCTACCCTGCACCAAAGAACGACGAAGAACGCTTACAGCGTTACCAGCGGATGTTCGATCGCGGTTTACGTGCGCAACTGCGCACTGGCAATCTTCTGACCGGGCAGCAATATGTGGCTTTAGACTTTTTCCCGGACGTTCCTAAATATACGATTAACCCTAAGGAAAAACCGCTGCAGTTCCCGGCCATTCCCGGTAGCTTTGAAGACATTGAAAAATCGGTGGTGGGCATCGTCAAGAAACTCGATACCCAGACTCTGCCCGACCTGAATAAAACACTTAAGAGTGCCGATGCCGTGTTGTCCAGCGATTCGCCGCTACAAATGGATCTGCGCGATACGCTTCGTGAGCTGACCAAAGCTGCCAGCTCCTTGAAGAAACTAGCAGACACGCTTGATCAGCAACCACAATCGATTATTTTCGGGAAGCCGTCCGAGGAGTCCAAGTAATGAAGACTGTATTTGTTCTGCTCGCCGCAGCAACGCTTGTTACAGCCTGTAGCTCGCCCAAAACAACTTATTACACGTTAAGCGCACAACCGGTGACGGCAACGACCCCGATGACGCATAAAACTCGCATTATGGTTGGCCCGGTTACTGTGCCTTCTCTGGTCGATACCCCGCAGCTGGTTGTAAAGAATTCAAGCAATCAGGTGACTGTTTACGACTATCAGCGTTGGGGCGGTTCCCTGAAATCCGATATTGAACGCGTGGTTGCCTCCGACCTGTCACGAGACTTGGGCACACCAAACGTATGGAGTTATACACAGAGCCCGTTTGCTCAGTTTGACTATCAGGTATTGATTGACGTTCAAAACATCGATAGCAAACTCGGTGATTCCGTGCGCGTTGACGCATTGTGGACAATTAAACCCACCGGCGCAAAATCTAGTCAGCAGGGTGCTGCATCTAAACACGCTCATAAACCAACTTCAGACACACCGACGCATCCCGCAACTTATACTGGCCGCGCAGTCGTCACCGAACCGGTTTCAGGCCAGGGATTTGATGCACTGGTGGCGGCACAAAGTCGGGCATTTGATCAATTAAGCGCTGACATTGCGAAATCGATTCGCCCACATTGATTCCTAAACAGGGTGAATTCAAGGTAGGTTGCCTGACATAGCGGGCAACGATCTTTGATGGGCGTCAATGAATGTGCTTTTAGCTTCATAAATGCCCCCCACGCGCACCGGATATGAAAGACAATACAATTGGGATGTTTTGTGCCAAGTGCAATCAATGAAACCAGAAGCCGTTCAGAAAGTTAGAAATGTCGTTTTCGACGCTGCTGTTGCGTTCGTTACGATTCCGTTTGGCCTGATTCTCGGAATCGCCGGTTTTGCCTTGCCGCTCAAGGCAAGATTCTGGCTGGTCAAATGCTGGCGCTGTTGCTTTACTTTCTTTGAGCGCCATATTCTGGGCATTCGCGTAGAAGTGATCGGGATTGAAAACATTCCTAAAGAGCCCTGCATTGTTATTTCCAATCATCAGTCGGCCTGGGAGACCGTGGGGTTACAAACCTTGTTCTCCCCTTGTGTCTTTGTATTAAAAGAAGAATTACTAAAAATTCCGTTCTTTGGTTGGGGTCTTAAAGCCGTCAAGATGATCGCGATCGACCGCGAATCTTCCAAGCAGGCACTGAAGAAAGTGACTGAGCAGGGGCTGGACCGTATCCAATCCGGCATTACGGTTGTTGTCTTCCCGGAGGGTACCCGAGCCGACCCGGGTGAACGACTCCCCTTTCAGATTGGCGGCGCTTATCTCGCAAGCAAATGTAACGCCCCTGTCATTCCTGTTGCGCACAATGCCGGCACCGTCTGGCCCAAAGGCGCTTCGGTCAAAGGGCCCGGCGTTATTCGGGTGGTGATCGGCGAACCTATTCTGCCCGGACTACGCGCCCAGGCCCTCAATGACCGTGTCGAGACCTGGATTCGGCAACAGAATACAGAAACGATTATCTAAAGTGCCGCACAACCGATCAGGCACAAAATCAGGTACTGATGTACTTGTTCCTTTTATGCACATTACCCTCCGGCTATCGGGGTTGATTCGCACGAAATTCGTGCGAGAATTGCCCCAAAATAGCGCCTTTTAGCAAAGATATCTCTGTTGGCTACGGCCAACTGGTATATTGAGCCACGCAATAAGATTTTTACTAGAGACCTCCATGAAACGTGTTGATGATTTCCGGTTGATGTTCGGAAAGAAGGAAATAGTCCCAATTATCATTGGCGGGATGGGTGTGGATATTTCCACCGCCGCACTCGCCCTGGAGGCCGCTCGACTCGGCGGCATCGGACACATTTCTGATGCCATGGTTGCCGATGTCTGTGACAAGCGTTTCAACACAACCTTTGTTAAAGATAAAACCAAGTTCTACAAACTGAACATTCCTAACTCTGACAAATCAGCCGTTAAGTTTGATTTGGGTCTGTTGGCTGAAGCCACCAAACTTCATGTTGCTGCAACCATGGAAGCCAAGCGTGGCGACGGCATGGTTTTTGTGAACTGCATGGAAAAGCTCACAATGAATGCCCCGCGCGAAACGCTGCAGGTGCGTATGGCATCCGCGTTAGACGCAGGCATTGATGGCATTACTCTAAGTGCCGGTTTGCACTTGGGCTCTTTTTCCCTGATCGAAGATCACCCGCGGTTCCGCGACGCCAAGCTCGGCATCATTGTTTCGTCGGTACGCGCCCTGCAGATTTTTTTACGCAAGAACGCACGACTCAACCGACTCCCTGATTACGTTGTAGTCGAAGGTCCACTGGCCGGTGGCCACCTGGGCTTTGGTCCAGATTGGGCACAATATGATCTGGCGACCATCATTGCCGAGATTGTTCAGTATCTGAAGGCAGAGCAACTGGATATCCCTGTGGTTGCTGCCGGCGGTATCTTTACCGGTAGTGATGCGGTGTCTTTCCTTGAAAGCGGCTCTGCTGCCGTTCAAGTAGCCACGCGCTTCACAGTTGCTGATGAGTGCGGCCTGCCGAACAAGGTTAAACAGGAGTACTTCAAGGCAAGCGAACAGGATATTGAGGTGAACAACATTTCGCCGACCGGCTATCCAATGCGTATGCTGAAGAGTTCGCCGGCCATTGGCTCCGGTATTCGTCCGGGCTGTGAATCTTATGGCTACCTGCTCGATGGTAATGGGAACTGTGCCTACATCACGTCATACAACCGTGAAATTGCCAACCATCCAAACACCAAGAACATCTCAGTGATGGATAAGACCTGTCTCTGTACGCACATGAGCAATATGAATTGCTGGACCTGCGGACAATTCACCTATCGGTTGAAAGACACCACGCACCGTCTGGACGATGGCAGCTATCAGATACTAAGCGCAGAGCACATCTTTAAGGACTACCAGTTCAGCACTGATCAGAAGATCGCCCTGCCACCCGGCATCTAAGCGGTTTAGGTTGGCTGTAGCGTCAGCCAATCTCAGCACCACTAAAGCCAATCCTTAATGGGTTGGCTTTTTTACTGGGCTTAGAGGCCTATAATTAAAAAATGTCTTGGGATAATTTTTTAAATTTTGCGCACATTGCACCCGAAGCTAGCCTTGTTGTATTGCTGACTTTGGCTGTCTTCGGTGTTTTGATAACGCGTATATTTAAACTCCCTTCAATGCTTGCCTATCTTTCGATTGGCTTGCTCATTAGCGCAACCGGCATTGACCTCATCCCGGGCGACAATGACATCAGGGAGATCGCAGAGTTTGGCATTGCCTTTCTGATGTTCTCAATCGGCCTGGAATTCAGCATTGCTCGTCTGCTACAGATGCGCCAGAAGGTATTTACGCTTGGCCCTTCTCAAATGCTCCTGACTGCGGTTGGCAGCATGCTGATCACGTGGTTAGGTTACGACCAAGGCTGGCGCGCAGGGCTGGCCGTTGGCTTAGCCATCGCCATGTCTTCCACAGCAATTATGGCCAAGCTGCTCAGCGAAAACTTCGAGCTTCATTCGCGTCATGGCAAACGCACTATGGCGGTACTGCTATTTCAGGACCTGGCTGTCGTACCCAGTCTGCTAATTATCCCTGCTCTGGCGCTTAACGAAGGCAACCTCGGGAGCGCCCTATTAATTAGCTTGGCGCTGGGTATCGTGACTCTAGTGCTGATGTTCTGGATAGGTCGAAAATTAGTGAACCGGTTATTTGCCTTAACGGCAAGGTTTCATTCGCCAGAGCTTTTTATGCTTACCGTACTCTGGCTTGTTTTTGCCTTGTCGTTTATGACCAATAGCGCCGGTCTATCCGAGGCGATGGGCGCGTTTATTGGCGGCATACTGGTTTCAGAAACCCTGTACCGTCATGAGGTTGAGGCAGATATCAGGCCATTCCGTGATGTGCTGCTGGGCATTTTCTTTGTCTCCATCGGCATGATGCTGGATGTCAGTTATGTACTCTCGCACATACCGATTATCCTGTTTGGCCTTATGTTGCTTATTGCGGGCAAAGCCATCGTCACACTGGGAATTGCCCTGATCTTTAAAGCACCATGGCCGGTTGCGATTCGTACTGCGGCTCAACTTGCTATGGCTGGAGAGTTCGGCATTGTGCTTTTAACACTGGCTTTCAATCAGCACCTGATCAATGACGAGGTGTTCCAGTCCACGCTGGCCGTGATGTTGCTATCTATGTTTGTTGCACCATTTCTGATTAATGCCGCAACACGTATTGCCAGCCATGTTGACATCAAATCTGCGCCCGACGCGAATAGCCCAACCCTCAAGCAGCATACGCACCAGGGTTTTGTATCACAGCTGGAGTACGACCATCACGTTTTGATTTGCGGTTTTGGCCGAACCGGCCATGTAGTTGCCGAGTTTCTCTCTGCCGAAAACCTGCCCTGGGTGGCCATTGATATCAATGCCAATCGCGTTCAGCAGGCCACGCATGAATACGGCCATATTATTTTTGGTCGAGCAGAACGGCCAGAGGTTCTTTCTGCGGCAGGCTTTCGCACGGCACGCCTTATTGTGATTTGCTTTCCGGATCCTAATTCGGTCGAGCGTATGCTTGTTGCCTTGCGCAGGACTCGTCCCGATGTGCCTATTGTTGTGCGCGCGCCGGACGACAGCTTCCGTACCCGTTTTATGAACCTTGGCGCAACTGAAGTCATTCCTGAAGTTTTTGAGAGCGGGCTGGGGATCGCCGAAGAGACCATGCGGCAACTTGAGATCCCCCCCGAAAAAACCCGCGCCAAGGTTGATGCGATTAAGAACGCGCGCTATCGCAGCGCGCATTCTCCTTCGTCGATTAGCAAAGCCTAACCGCCCTGCAGATCAAAACGATCTGCATTCATCACCTTGACCCAGGCCGCTACAAAGTCATCAACAAACTTCTGTTGATTGTCGTCCTGCGCATAAACTTCAGCAATGGCTCTCAATACTGAATTAGAACCGAAGACCAGATCAACGCGCGTGGCGGTCCATTTTTTATTGCCAGTAGCACGCTCAACGATGTCGTAGCTATTCCGACCTGTTGGTGTCCAGCTGTAGTTCATGTCGGTTAGATTCACAAAGAAGTCGTTGCTGAGAACGCCCGGACGTTCAGTAAAGACACCATGTTGGCTGCCACCATAATTGGTACCCAGTACGCGCATGCCCCCAACCAGCACCGTCATTTCCTGGGCTGTCAGACGCATCAGTTGCGTACGATCCAGCATCAGTTCCTCAGGAGTGACGACATAATGCTGCTTCTGCCAATTGCGATAAGCATCTGCTACGGGTTCCAATACGGCGAATGATTCGACGTCGGTTTGCGCCTGGGTTGCATCACCCCGACCGGGCGAGAAAGGCACGGCAACTTTGAAACCACCTGCTTTTGCTGCCTGTTCAATACCAACGCCGCCCGCCAGGACGATGATGTCAGCAACACTGGCGCCTGTTTCTGCCGAGATCTTTTCATAAACGGCTAACACTCGTGCCAGACGGGCAGGCTCATTCCCTTCCCAGTCTTTCTGGGGCGCTAGCCGGATTCGGGCGCCGTTTGCACCACCACGCTTGTCAGACCCGCGGTAAGTCCGTGCGCTGTCCCAGGCGGTGCTCACCATATCGCTAATCGATAAACCACTGACCGCAATTTTGCCTTTGACTACGGCAACATCGTAATCTTTGCGCCCAACCGGCACCGGATCTTGCCAGATCAGATCCTCTTTGGGCACATCCGGCCCCACGTAGCGGGCCTTGGGCCCCATGTCGCGATGGGTAAGCTTGAACCAGGCGCGGGCAAAGACTTCGCTAAAGTAGGCCGGATCTTTGTGGAATCGTTCTGCGATCTGCCGGTATGCCGGATCCATTTTCATGGCCATATCGGCATCAGTCATCATGGGCATGCAGCGAATGCTTGCATCTTCCACATCGGCCGGCATGTCTTCAGAGCGGATGTTAACCGGTTCGTACTGATGCGCACCCGCAGGGCTTTTCGTGAGCCGCCACTCATGATTGAGCAACATATCAAAATAGCCGTTATCCCACTGCGTTGGATGGGATGTCCAGGCGCCCTCAACACCACTGGTAACCGTATCGCGACCAATCCCACGCGTTTTGTGGTTCATCCAGCCTAGGCCTTGCTCTTCTAGAGGCGCACCTTCAGGTGCCGGTCCCAAATTAGCCGCATTGCCATTACCGTGCGCCTTACCAACGGTATGACCGCCCGCGGTGAGAGCAACTGTTTCTTCATCGTTCATAGCCATGCGCGCAAAGGTGATGCGAATGTCGTGCGCTGTTTTCAATGGATCGGGCTGACCATCGACCCCTTCCGGGTTAACGTAGATGAGGCCCATCATTACGGCCGCCAGCGGGTTTTCCAGATCCCGTTCGCCGGAGTAACGCGTGCCGCTACCACCACTCTTTTGCAGCCACTCTTTTTCTGATCCCCAATAGATATCTTTTTCCGGATGCCAGATATCTTCACGGCCAAACCCGAATCCGAAGGTTTTAAGTCCCATCGATTCGTAGGCCATATTTCCGGCGAGGATCATCAGATCTGCCCAGCTAATTTTATTGCCGTATTTTTTCTTGATCGGCCAAAGCAGTCTGCGTGCTTTATCCAGATTGCCATTGTCTGGCCAGGAGTTTAGTGGCGCAAAGCGCTGATTGCCGGTACCTGCCCCACCACGTCCATCAGCAACACGATAGGTGCCTGCAGAGTGCCAAGCCATGCGAATAAAGAGACCGCCATAATGACCCCAGTCTGCCGGCCACCAAGGCTGACTGTCTGTCATCAGTTTTTTCAAATCAGCTTTAAGCGCATCAACGTCGAGTTCTTTTAATGCCTCGCGATAGCTGAAGCTAGCCCCCATCGGGTTCGTCTTCGTATCCTGCTGATGCAGGATGTCCAGATTAAGCGACTTGGGCCACCAAGCCTGGTTGCTGTTTGCGTTACCGCTTTCTGTAATTGCGCCATGCATTACCGGACATTTGCCTGCTGTGGTCATTGCGGTTCTCCTTATCGTTGCATCGCGCTGCGCCATGCATGGCACCAATGTAGGTTGATCCACTGATAGTGTCCAATCATATTTACAAATACGATCAATAGCTGCTGCCTATGCCGTTATTTATGCCTTTGTAATATTTTTAGCCCGGTATGTTGCGTCGCACAATCTGTACTACAATCGCGTCCAGAACAAACCACTTTTTTTACAGGAGACACAAATGACTAAACCATTCAACGCTGAAGAACTGATCGCTGCTAACAGTGCCGCTCTGGCTCACTTCCAATCGGTTGCCAATACTGCCCTGGCTGCTGTTGAAAGCCTCGCCGCTCTGAACCTGGGCTTCGCCCGCGAATCGCTGGAAAACACCTCGAAGCACACACACGCTGCGCTGTCGGCCAAGACACCACAAGACGTTGCTGCGCTGCAATCAAAAGCTGTTCAACCAGCCGCTGAAAACCTGATGACCTACACCCGTACCGTTTACGAAATTTCGACCGGTGCCGCTAAGGAAATCGCTGACCTGATCAAAGGTCAATTCGATCAACTGAACCAGGCTGCTCAAGAAGCTGCTGTCAACGCTGCCAAGGCTTCGCCGTTTGGTGCTGACGTTGCTCTGGCTGCTGTAAAGCAAGCAGTTGCTGCTGGCAACACTGCCTACGAAAACTTCAGCAAAGCCACCAAGCAAGCTGCTGAACTGACCGAAGCCAACATCACCAAGGCTACGACTGCTGCAGTTCGCGCTACCAAGGCCAAGTAAGTTCTGACCTTTCCTTCGGGAAACAAAACCCCGCTGACGACACTGTCGCAGCGGGGTTTTTTATTGGCGCTTTGACCCTTACTTATGCCGGCAATACCGGATAATCGATATAGCCCTCGGCGCCACCCCCGTACAACTTGTCGGCTTTAAGTTCATTAAACGGCAGATTGTCTTTAAGCCGGCGCACCAGGTCCGGTGTGCTGATAAAGGGTCGGCCGAACGCCACAAGATCTGCTTTGCCATTAGCCACTTCTGCCATCGCTTCATCACGCGTGTAACAGTTATTCACCATCCACGCGCCCGGGTACTTGCTGTGTAACGCTGTGTAGTCAAACGTCTCGGCAGTTTGTCGCGAGCTACCTGTTTCACCCTCAATGACGTGCAGATAGGCAAGCCCTACCGGTGCCAGTTTCTCGACCACATGGCTATAGAGTGCTTGCGGGTTGCTATCCAGTTCGGTTGAACCCCCAAAGGTCGTCATTGGACTTACACGAACACCGGTATGGCCTGGGCCGATTTCCTGAGTCACGGCCTGCACCACTTCCAGTAGCAATCGGGCACGATTCTCAATCGAACCCCCATAAATGCCGGAGCGATCATTCACGCTGTCGCGCAGAAACTGTTCAATCAGGTAGGTATTGGCTGCATGAATTTCGACGCCATCAAACCCTGCATCCATGGCGTTGCGCGCTGCTTTGCTGTAATCCTCAATTAGGCCAGGAATTTCCTCGTCACTTAGAGCACGCGCTGGCGACACTGCTTCAAAACCATTACGCGTGAATGTCATCGCTTTGGAAGGCTGTGCTGAAGATGACACAGGGGCAGCACCATCTGGCAGCAGTGACGAATGTGAAATACGTCCCACATGCCAGAGTTGCAGCACGATCTTGCCACCTGCCTGATGCACGGCATCCGTTACTTTGCGCCAGGCACTAACCTGCTCTGCAGAATAAATTCCGGGCGTATCGAGATACCCCTGACCCATCGGGCTGATCTGGCTTGCCTCAGCAATAATCAAACCGGCCGTTGCACGCTGGCGGTAATAGTCCACGGTCATCGGCCCGGGGCAATTACCTGCAATTGCGCGGTTGCGAGTCAACGGCGCCATCACGATTCGGTTATTGAGTGAGATGTTGCCAATTTTAATCGGGTCAAAAAGTGTGGTCATGCTTCATCCTCTCTGCTTGAGATTACCCTGTCACTACTTATGATTTGTATTATCCAGACTTAATGGGTCTGTGTTTGGATTCACACAATATGTCATTGAAATACAAAAGATAGAAATCAACCGGAAATTGATCCCGATCAATAAATTTATATCTGGTTAACTAGTTATGTACTGGACAATTGGAGGATAATTATTCCAGACCCCAAAAGGGGCGTGGAGTGAGACATGCAATTTAAAATAGAAATCCGGGTACCCACGACTGGCGAGTGGGTGTTTCTGGAAATGGTTGAAGAAACCATGGAAGCGATCGCCAATTACGCACGTTTGCTAAAGCAGGTGTATCCGGAGTATCGTGTGCGCGCACTAGATGCAATCACCATGAAAGCCATCGTAATGGTTTAGCCGGGAGCAGCTGCAGTTCATGAAACAGGCGTTAATAACTGATCTGGCCGGTATTCGTATCGGCCATTTTACTGATACGCGACGCCCGACTGGCTGTACGGTTGTCCTTTGTCCTGACGGCGTTGTTGGCGGGGTTGCGGTTGTTGGTGCTGCGCCGGGCACGCGAGAAACCGATCTCCTCAACCCGACCAGCACGGTTAACGAAGTTCACGCTGTTGTACTGAGTGGTGGCAGCGCATTTGGCCTGGATAGCGCTAGCGGTGTCATGCGCTGGCTACACGAACACCACTACGGCCTTCAGGTTGGTCCCGTGCGTGTGCCGATTGTTCCGGGCGCTGTTTTATTTGACCTGCTGGTTGATGATTTTTCACAAGCGGCCGGCTCTGGCATTACGCCCGATGCTCATGCCGGATATGCGGCCTGTGTCGATGCCATACAAAACCCGGCGTCAGCTCTGGCTCAAGGCAACATCGGTGCTGGAGCGGGCGCAACTGTCGGCAAATTAAATGGTCCAGAGTGCGCTATGCGCGGCGGCCTGGGCTGGGCAGCGCTTAACGTGAACGGGACGACCATCGCGGCTATCGTTGCCTGCAATGCCGTTGGCGATGTCGTTGATCCGCACACTGGCAACATACTTGCCGGCGCCCGCACAACGCCAGAATCCCTAGACTGCATCAACGCCGTAGATGCAGAGCTCGATGGGCTTTCTACCAATGGCCTACACGCCGGTAGCAATACCACAATTGGCGTGATCATCACGGATGCCACCTTGACCAAGGCCCAAGCACAACGACTGGCACAAGTCGGCCATGATGGCTTGGCGCGCACCATCCGGCCGGTTCACACGGCCATGGATGGCGATACCCTGTTTGCATTAGCCACCGGCAAAAACCCAGCGGCTATCGATGTGATGCAGCTCGCCACAGCGGCGGCGGAAGTGACGGCGATGGCGGTCATCAATGGCATCCGGCATGCCACCAGCTTGCGAATGGGTAATACCTGGTTTCCGGCATACGAAGCGCGCACAACCCGCTGAGGTTGTGCGCATACGTCACCCGGCAATCAGGTTAGCGTATCTGCCCAGATCTGAATTGCCCAGCCGTGGGCGTACCGTCCCTCTTCAAGTGACGGACCACTCGAGACACCCCCGCTACCTTCAACGATCAATGGTGCCTGCTTTTCAGGGTTGTAGCGGTGTACCGACGCTACGTGAACGCCCTGTTTGTTGTCCAACATCGAATAACAGGTATTAGCCATCAGCGTTGGCTTAGGCTCGCGGCCCGAGAAGATTTCGACCAGTGCTGCAGCCACTGCTTTGCCATGCTGGTTAGCCATATGACCCGATTTAGGCATCTGAGGTGCAGCAAACACTGCATCACCCAGCACATGCACCTGTGGCACCGCCGTCGACTCGAGCGAGATCCAGTTCACGCCCGCCCAGCGATCGTTGACATTCACTAGACCGATCTGCCGTGCCACTTCACCCGCACGCATCGGTGGAATAATGTTTAGAACATCCCCTTTGAAGGTATCCCCGATTTCACTGGTCACCGTTTTTGTAGCGGCATCCAGACCGACAACGTTCCAGTTTGGACGGTAGTCGATCATGCCCGAATACTCTGAGTTCCAAGCCGCCTGGAAAAGTTTGCCCTTGGACACAATGCCGTCGTTTGCATCCAGAACAACAATGCGCGACTTCGGTTTATTCTGCTTGAAATACCAGGCCACCTGACAAACACGCTCGTAAGGGCCTGGCGGGCAGCGATAAGGTGCTTTCGGAATCGACAACACAAACACGCCGCCATCCGGCATGGCTTCCAGTTGCTGACGCAATGCCAATGTTTGCGGACCAGCCTTCCATGCGTGCAGAACCGTCTTCTGGGCAGCGGCGTCGTAGCCTTCGATCTGGTCGAACATGAAATCGATACCCGGTGCTACAACCAGGCGATCATAGCTGTAAGCAGCCCCTGTATCAGTACGCACAATCTTCTTCTGGACATCAACGCCGGTTACGCTGGCGCGCACCAGTTTAATGCCCCAGTTCTTGCGCAGCCCCTCGTAACTATGCACCAGCGTTTGATAGTCGCGGTTACCCCCAAGCACTTCGTTCGAAGTCGGGCACGAAATAAACTCGGCATTGCGTTCAATGAGCGTAACTTCAATACCCTTGTCACTCCACTTGCGCAGATACTTGGCGGCTGTGGCCCCGGCAAAACCAGCACCGATAATCACCACCTTACCGCGTGGCTGCTTGGTGGCTTTGGCTGCTTCGGCCATACCAGGCACCATCAGCACCGTCGAGGAAGCCCCTAGTCCTTGCAGCAGGCGGCGCCGGCTTTCGTTAAATCGCGTCATGATCGCCCCCTTATTTCACGTTCGAGAAGTAATCGGCCAGCTGCACGAACTCTTCATCCGTATAGCCCTTCGATAACTGCGGCATGATTGTCCCTGAGCGGGTTCCTGCCTTGTAGGCACGAAGTGTCTCGAGAATAAACTCGCGCTCCTGCCCGGCTAGTTTTGGCATGATCGGCGTCACCGACTTGCCATCTGTTCCATGACAGTTGGCACAGTTAGCAGCAAAATACGGGGGCGCCGATGAACTCGCCGCGGACGCTTGGCCAAATGCGAGTAATGCGCCTACCAAAATAGATGCTTTAATCAGAATCGTCCGCTTCATCATGCACTCTCCTGCAGAAGTATTCTGCAAAGAATAGCGCGGCCATCCGAAGGGTCAACTATTTTTAATGCATATCCTTCTAACCAGAAGGCATGAGCAAAGATCAGCCGATGTTTTCTATCCGCTGATTCAGCCAGGCACCAATAGCCTGTATTTCTGGCAGGCAGACTTCGTGACCCATCGGGTAGGTCTGCCAGTCAAAGACGTAGCCTAATTCCGCGATGGTATTTCTAGCGATTTCGCCGAGCTTTAACGACACCACATCGTCATGCCCGCCTGGTACGACATTATCTCTTTGGCACCAGACAGTCGGGAAATCGATGAAGCAGGATTGGTGGCATCGCGAGATACCATCGCCGGGTTGGTCGAGCTGGAAGTCTCTCGTGGCATACCGGCGAATCACATCTTTCTGGCGGGCTTTTCCCAAGGTGGTGCGGTGGCCTATTTGACGGGCTTGTCCTACACCGAACGGCTCGCCGGGATTATTGCTCTATCCACCTATATTCCTAGCCCGGCTCAGGCTATGCAGTTGGCCACTAAAGCAAGCCGGGATACGCCACTTTTTATGGCACATGGCACGCATGACGATGTGGTGTCGTTAAAGCTCGGCGAAATCGCTAGAAATACCATCGCGGA
>JBJTFJ010000182.1:0-5006 GCA_046093345.1 Fluviibacter sp.
TCTAGTACAGCGCATGCAGTCGCTACGCCAGACACCCATTTTTACCGTGGGTCTGGAACGACTTGATCATGCACAGGGCTATCGGTTTCATGTCGTACCAATGACATCCCCACTTTCTGAAGATCCGATTCAAGCAGCAACCGAAATGAATCAAGCCCTGGAGGCCATGATTCGCCGGATGCCCAGCCAGTATCTCTGGGGCTATAACCGTTACAAAACCCCTCGCGCCGCAAAAACGGCATAATGAATTTGCCTGCACTGCATCTTGCCCTGTAGCAATCAGCTGGTTAGCATAGCGTCATGAAGAAATTTGCTCTGTATATCACCGTGATTTCGACGATCGCTGGGTGTGCCTCCTTCGACATGTCTGCGAGCCATTTGCGCAATACCGTGCCCCGGTTCACCACTTTCAGTACTATCAGCCCTCAGGCAATGACTACCTGTATTAGTAACGGTTGGGTGGCTTCTGGTCACACCGCTCTGACAACAACGCAAACTGATACAGGCTACACCCTTCAGTCTAACCAGAAGCTGGTACTCGATCACGAAAAAATCCCCATGTACTTTGTAGATATCAATACCAGCCGAGAAGGCGCTTCGGTTCGCTTTTACACCAATCGCGCCGATGAAATTGCCGATCGTTCAATGATCAGCATCATTCAACGCTGCGACTAATCGCTCGTTATGGCGCAACAATCCCATTGGCATTAAATGGTTTTGCCAACTGCAACGAAGCAATTCTGGACTACGCACCAATTTGGGTATAGATTCTGTCTATAACAAACTAAATACTCGCTATCCCCATGGAACTAACAATGAAATCAAAAAACTCTTACGTACGCCTGCTTAACTTTATGCGCATTTCGAACACTGAAGACAGTGGATTCAGTGGTTGCGAAGAAGTGATGGCCTATATGCAAGAAGCCAATGCCATGGGCAAAGTCGTAAAAATTACCGACCTGGTGCAAAGTCTGCAGTTTGGCACCGGACCTACTGTCCATCGCAAAGTAACCGAGCTACAAAGCCGTGGCCTGATCGACATCAAGCGTTCGGCAACGGATGGTCGTGCCAAGTCTTTGGTGCTCTCTGATGCTGGCACAAAACACCTTGAGGCTCGTAACAAGGCTATGAAAGTTGTGCTGCAAGGCTGATGATGCCCCCATCCGAAGCTGACAACGGCTCGGTCGACAAAAGCAATCAACGATTCCGTCTGCCCTCAGGCAACATCGAATACGGGCGGTCTCAGCCAAAACGCACGGCACCCAAGCGCCACAAGTCGCAGCAGCTTTTAAAACGACTGGCGCTGGGCGTGGCGACCTTTCTAGTCTCTTTAGGCTTGGTCGCTTTTGTTTATGGCGTAGTGGTCTCGCCTGTGTTTCGTGATCTGACCCTGGAAAATGGCACCACGGCTGCCGTTGCGTTGCTGATTGGCTGCTTTACACTGCCACTCTCGAAACGACTTGCCCTCAGTCGACAAAGAAACCTATTGGTGTGCATTGCCGTACTGGCAATCACACCCTGGGCTTATCAACTGGGGAATCAGCAAGAGCTTGCCGGTATGGAGCTGGCGCCCGGATTTAATTTTGTCTTCGAGATTCTGCTCGCCGTACTGCTTTATCGCCTTGTAGCGCGCACTTCTAAAGAGTAACCATGCCTATCTTCGTGTTTCTCGAGCTAGGCATCGCTTTATTATTGGTGCTCGCTGTTTGGGGCTGGCTACACTATCATCGCCCGCGCGATGAAGATCGCTCGAGCAAACCTTAAGCACCTGTAAACTTGGGTGGCCGCTTATTAAGTAACGCATCGAGCCCTTCTGCATAATCCGCACTCGAATAGACCTCTTTACGAAGCTCTTCCAATCGCTCGAATTCAGAAGCTGACATCTCTCTAGCGCTTAGTAGGACATTAATCATTTCTTTCGTAGCGCGAATCGTTAGTGGTGCATTGCCTTGTATCTGTTCAGCGAGGCTAATACAAAATGATTCAAGCGCTGCCGTTGGCACTACATGATTAATCGCACCGGCACTGGCTAAACGTTCTGCCGGCATCGGTGCCGCTGTAAAAAGGAGTTCTTTAAGCAGCTGCGGCGTCAATGATCGGGTAAAGGTTGATAACCCATTGATGTTGTACGGCACCCCTAGGCGGGCGGGCGTTAACGCAAAGGTTGTCCCAGTTGCAGCCACCACAATGTCGCAAGCCAGAGCCAGTTCACACGCACCACCCCAGACAGTTCCCTCAATCATGGCGATCACCGGCGCGGGAAAGTTGTGCAGGGCCCGCGTCATGCTTGGCAGTATCTCCGCCCAACACAGAGGATCCTGCCCTGCCGGCGGTAACTCATTAACGTCGTGACCCGCCGACCAAACGTGTGCGCCTGGATTTGCTCTTAAAATCACCGCGCGCACACGGCTTTCTGCGTATCCATCAAGAAGTTCTGTCAGCTGCTGGAAGAACGCTTCACTCAGCACGTTGCGCCGGGCATCATTGTTCATCGTTATGATGCCAAGATCACCCCGCAGCGAAGAGAGTAATGGCTTCATATTAAACTCACAGCACAGTAATTACAGCAGCTTCCGCCAGTCGGGATTTTGGCAAAGCCGCATTGAAATCCTGATCTGATTTACGCCCCAATGCCACTATGACCTGGCTGGCTAAATCCTGTGCTTCCAGATCAAGCGCCTTATCCATAGCGGCCGCATCAAATCCCTCTATCGGGCAGGCATCAAGACCCATTTCTGCCGCTCCCAGCAGCAGAAAGCCCAACGCGATATACACTTGCCGCGCCGACCACTGCAATAGCCCCACAGCACTTTGCTCATGCTTTTTCACATAACCAGAGCGCACCTTATGCTGGTTTATCCGCGCATCTTCTGTGGCCAGGCGACCGTCTTGTGTTTCCTGATCCAATACCTGCTGCAAATAGGACTCATCCATTCGCGTCCGGGCACACATAACAACAACTAACGATGCATTTTTAATTTTCGGCTCGTTATAAGCGAAATCACCGGAAGTACCCGCAGCCACCTTGGCCTTGGCAGCTTCAGAGCCTGCTAAAAAGAAATGCCATGGCTGAGCATTCGTTGAAGACGGGCTCATGCGCAACAGATCACACACAGCCGCCACTTGCTCCTGGGTCAATTGGCAGGCAGGGTCAAAGGCCTTCGTCGTTTTACGTTGCTGGATCAAATCCACAATATGCATTAGTAGTTTCCTCACGCGCTTTTAAAGCAAGCTTAGTCTGCTTCAGCTAGTATGTTAACCGGATACCACACGGTCATGACAGAACTCGATTTATATACCCTACCGCCCGTTGCAATGACGGACATATCGGCTGATACGCCGATTATCTGCGCTACCCTACGCCTAGGGCAAACCCTGTCTCGCAAGAACGATGAGCTAAAACAGTCTGGCTCGGGGTGGCGAACCCTGAAGACAATGACACTTGGGCAATGGCTAAGCGCTTTACATGATGCGCTTACGCTGCGTGGCAAAACACCCGCTGGCCTGAGCAATCTGCGTGTATTGAACACTTTTCAGGAACAGATCGCCTGGGAAGCTGTTATCCGTGCCCAAATCGATACGTCTACCGAATCACTTTTCGATCTACCAGCGCTGGCCACTAGCGCTGCCCAAGCGCATAAACTATCTATTGAATGGAACATCCCCGTTGATGGTGGAAACCACTGCAGCGAAGAGCAACAACAGTTTCAACAATGGCAGATTGCGTTCAGAACTTACTGCCAGGAGAGGGGCCTCGTTGATACCGCCAGCCTCCACGCACAGCTTATCGACCATCTCTCAGAGATAGATGTCGCATTGCTGCCAGGGCAACTATGTTTTGCCGGGTTTGACCACTACACCGCACTAGAAAAAAAACTACATGCACAGCTCAATGCTCGCGGCACCAAGGTACAAACGATTGATCAATTAGCCCCCAAGGGGCAGATCACCCGCATTGCTCCCGCAGATATCGGCCAAGAGTGCCTTGCGATAGCCTCATGGGCAAAACAACATCTGGACAGCAACCCACAAGCACGTCTTGGAATTGTGGCACCCGATCTTGAAACCTATCAACAGCCCTTACAAGATGCGCTCGAAGACATGCTCACCCCCGAGCACATCTTTGCGCGCAACACGCAACAACCACGACCGTTCAATATTAGCCTGGGACAATCTTTATCCAACACGCCCATCGTACAGTGTGCCCTCACGCTATTACAGCTGATCGGGGCACGGCAAGATGTGGATCAATCGCGTATTGCATCACTGTTACACAGCCCATACTGGTCTCATCCAAGCACCAGCGCAGAATCTGATGCGCGCGCACGCCTCGACTCTGCTTTTAGAGCCAGCGTTTCACTAAAAGCACCAATTAGCCGCTACAACAACTTCGCCGCCTGGTTTCTGGACGAACATCAATTGCTGGCACCGGCATTGCGTCAACACTTGCACGCCCTGGCTCAAGCAGCGAAGGAGTCCCAAAGCAGCCGCTTACCCTCCGGATGGCGGCGCATTCTGGAATCGCTTCTTGCCAAAACAGGATGGCTGGCTGAAGGCAAACTCAACAGCATCGAGTTCCAAACGCGTCAGGCTTTTACCGAAACGCTCGACGAATTGTCTCGGATTGATCAGATCACGGGAAAGCTCTCTTTCGGCAGCACGCTTAAACTGCTCAACCAACTCTGTAATGATCGGCTTTTCCAACCCAAAACCTCTGGAAATCCGCCTATTCAAATTCTAGGGGTACTAGAATCAACAGGGATCGATTTTGATGCGCTCTGGTTTGCCGGTTTAACTGAAATCAATTGGCCACCCGCAGCTCACCCAAACCCATTGCTTTCGGTAGTCGCACAACGCCAACAGCAGGCGCCAAATTCCTGCGCGAATGTCCAGCTCGATTTCGCACAACGCATCCAGCGGCGGCTGCTCCGCAGCGCGCCGGAGGTTATTGTTAGTGCGCCGCACCTGGATGGTGACACAGAGCTTCAGCCCAGCGCCCTGATCGC
>JBJTFJ010000183.1:0-2834 GCA_046093345.1 Fluviibacter sp.
CGTACGTCACTACGAAGAACGTGTGCGTTCACTGAATGCTGGACGTGACGAACAACAGTCCGAGTTGCAGGCAGAGCAACAGCGTCTGGAAGAGCAGAGTGCTTTGCTGCAAAACCTGGAGTCTGCAGTCGCCGTTGCCCAGAGCTCCTTGAGTGAGCGTCTTTCTGTGCGAGAAACGGCTAGTCGGGCTTTGCGAGATGCGCGTGATGCCATGGTTAAGGTTGAACGTGACGTTCAGGAGGCCGAGTTTTCGTGCCGTGAATGCCAGAGCCGTCTAGATGATCTAAGAAACCAGGCGCGTCTCTCGGTTGACGAGTGTCGTCGTATTGAAGATAGCACCGTGCAGGCCAAGTCTGAGCTTGAAGGTGCCGATGGCGATGAGTTGCGTGAAAAACTGGAAACTGCACTGGGGTTGCGTACCGAGAAAGAGCAAGCTTTGGCCGAGATCCGGGATGCGGCAGAAAGCAAAGCAAGCGAATTGCGCACTCAGGAAGAAAGCCGGATGCGCATGGAGCAGCAGCTGGAACCGGTACGTACACGCATCAATGACCATCAATTGAAGCATCAAGCTGCCGTGTTGGCTGCCGCCCAGTACGAAGGGCTATTGATTGAAGCCGGTTGCACACCCGAGCAGATTGAAGTGCTAGTAGCAGGCATTGGTGAGGTTAAGGCGGGGCCGCTGCAATCGACGATTACTCGCGTCCAACGTGAAATCGAAGCGATGGGTCCCGTTAACCTGGCGGCCCTGGTTGAGTTGAATTCAGCACTTGAGCGTAAAACCTATCTCGATGCGCAGTCCGAAGATCTGTTACTGGCTATGGAAACGCTGGAAAATGCGATCCGTCGTATTGACCGTGAAACCCGGACGCTATTGCAGACAACCTTTGATGCAGTCAATCAGCATTTCGGAACCTTGTTCCCGAGCCTGTTTGGTGGCGGGGAAGCGCGTCTGATCATGACGGGTGATGAAATTCTGGATGCCGGTGTTCAGGTAATGGCGCAACCACCGGGCAAGAAGAATTCGACGATTCATCTGCTGTCGGGCGGTGAGAAAACGCTCACGGCTATTGCACTGGTGTTCTCGTTGTTCCAGTTGAATCCGGCACCTTTCTGCTTGCTGGATGAAGTGGATGCACCACTGGATGATGCCAATACGGTCCGTTTCTGCGAGATGGTAAAACGGATGTCGGATAAGACCCAGTTCCTCTTCATTAGTCACAATAAGATCGCAATGGAGATGGGTAATCAGTTAGTGGGCGTGACCATGCAGGAATTCGGTGTGTCGCGTATTGTAGAAGTCGATATGGAAGAAGCGCTGCAAATGCGCGAAACGACAGTAGGTTGATTATGAATGAATTGCAACTGAGTCTCCTCGGCCTAGGTGTACTGGCTATCATCCTTGTGGTGATCTATAACCGTTGGGTCGAGCATAAGCATCGTAAGTTGAACGCGCCACCACCGGCTGAAGTTGTTGCTGAAGCTGTTGCAGACGAATCGTCTTCTGACCGACAGGAGCCGGTTTGGGATCATGGAGAAGTGGACATGGGTCAATCCGCTGTTGATCTACCCACCGAGCCGACCATGACGGAATCGTCAACGTCAGTTGAACCTATTGCTGCGTTAACAGAGGTCGAGTCGTGGGTTGATGCAATTGCCTCACTCCGTTTCTACGAGCCGCGTACGGCGGGATCCATTCGTGACACTCTGTCTCAAATGGGCGCGGAGCGTTTTGAGCGTGTGGAGTTTTACTCGGGTGATGGTTGGCATCGTGCCGAAACGCTGCCTGATGCAGCAATTGTCAGTAATTTGCGCGCGCGTATGCAGCTAGCATCCAGACGTGGCCCGGTTTCACCGGATAGCCTCCATGAATGGATGCGTTCTCTGGAAAGCCTGGCGCAAATGCTGTCTGCCGGACTTTCGGTGGAGTCCGAGGCAACATTGATTGATCGTGCGGCTAATCTTGATGCCTTCTGTGTGCGCGTCGATGCACTCATTAGCCTGAATCTGAAACCGCGTCAGGATATGACAACCACTATCGATAAGTTGTCGACGAGCGCATCTGGTTCGGCCCTGGTAGGTGAGTTTCCTAACTATGCACGGCTGAATGCTGCGGGAGAAATCGATTTCCAGCTTCAGGTAGATCAGAATGCATCATTGATTAGTCTGGTGATGGACTTCCCACATGTTCAGCGGCCTGACGCCGTTGTGTCTGAAATGCTGGATCTGGCCCGTACACTTTCATCGGCACTCGATGCAGAAGTTGTCGATGATGCCGGACGCGCTATGAGTGAAGAGGGAATGGCACTACTGGTTAATCAGGTCATCCGTTTGAACGCCATGCTTCAAGCTCAGGGTATAGAACCCGGTTCGGCATTGGCCCATCGACTCTTTTCCTGATTGGTTCGGTGCAGGACGCGTTTGATTTTAATGTTCCTGAAGCTACGGGAACGATAGCATCCTTGAAGGATGTAGCTCATCGTATTGATGAGTTGAGAAGGCTGCTCGAGCGTTATGCGCACGCGTATTACGTTTGTGACGCACCAGAAGTGCCTGACGCGGAATATGACCGTCTCTTTCGTGAGCTCGAAAATCTTGAGGCGGCCAATCCGGCCTTAGTGGTGGCCGAGTCACCGACTCAGCGTGTCGGTGCTAAACCCCTCGCTTCGTTTGAAGCAGTGACACATCAGACACCGATGTTGTCGATTAATAATGCATTCAGTGCTGAGGAAGTCGAGGCTTTTGATCGGCGATGCCGAGAAACGCTGGGGCTGCCAGACAACGCGCCGCCCATTGCTTACGCCTGTGAACCAAAGTTTGACGGGCTTGCCATTTCC
>JBJTFJ010000184.1:0-2398 GCA_046093345.1 Fluviibacter sp.
TTCGACCCGGTATCACATGTCATCCATGCCGCAGGCAGAGAACATGTCACCCATGTTTGGGTGAACGGCGAGTGTGTTGTAAAAAAGAAACACTTAGAGAAAATTTCTCACGGAGAGATATACGCCAAGGCCAAAACGTGGGAGAATCGCTTCAGAGGTTAGGTGTGCTCACAAGGAGTGCCCGTTCCTGCTGTTAATTATCTACAACACGAATGAGGAATGACCATGCGTATTTCTGCTAAGCAAGCCGTCCTGGCTGCAATCGTTGCCGGCCTGGGCGTGGGTGCTACCGTTGCGCACGCTGCTACCCCAGGTATCGACCCTAACGGCACTGTTGCCTATCTGGTCGACAAAGATTTCAACGTAGTCAAGAGCGGTGCTGGCCTGTGCTGGCGCGACGGCTACTGGACTCCAGCAAACGCCATCGCCGAGTGCGAAGGTGGTGCTGCTGACAAGGCTGCTCCAGCTGGCGCCAAAATCACCCTGGCTGCTGACACGCTGTTCGCCTTCAACAAGGCTGACCTGAAGCCTGAAGGTAAGAAGGCTCTGGACAACGTTGTTGACCAAGCTAAGGCTCTGAAGGTTGAAGTGATCGTTGCTGTTGGTTACACCGACCGTATCGGTTCTGACGCTTACAACCTGAAGCTGTCGCAGCATCGTGCTAACTCGGTTAAGGCATACCTGGTTTCGAAGGGTATCCCAGCTGACAAGGTTTACACCGAAGGTAAGGGCAAGGCCAATCCAGTTACAGGCAAGACCTGCGACAAGATCGGTGGCGCACAGAACGGTAGCAACAAGAAGCTGGTCGACTGCCTGCAGCCAGACCGCCGTGCAGTTCTCGAAATCATCGGCACCAAGTAATCGCCGAATTTCGTTGCACGAAAAAAAGCCACCTTCGGGTGGCTTTTTTCATGCCCTCAGCTTTATGAATAAAGGCAGAGCCCCTCCCCTGGCTTTATAATTATTGCATTACCTACCAAGCACTCTGTAACCCTATGAACGCCCCGCTACAACAAAGCACCAACGCCGATCCGGCCGAAGTACAAAAGTTTTCTGATCTTGCTCACCGTTGGTGGGATCCAAACAGCGAGTTCAAACCGCTGCATGAGATTAACCCGCTACGTACGCGCTGGATCGATCAGGCAATTGGCCTCTCAGGTAAAAAAATCATTGATATTGGCTGTGGTGGCGGGCTGCTCTCGGAAGCAATGGCTACACACGGTGCTGAAGTCACCGGTATTGACCTATCGGACAAAGCACTCGGGGTTGCCAAGCTCCACTTGCTCGAAAGCGGTGTCAAAGTCGACTACCGGCATATTGCTGCTGAAACCATGGCTGCCGAACACCCGGGGGCTTTTGATGCGGTCACCTGCCTGGAAATGCTGGAACATGTGCCAGACCCGCAACAAACCATTGATGCCTGCGCCAAACTGGTGAAAGGCGGTGGCGATGTCTTTCTATCAACACTGAACCGCAATCCCAAGGCCTATCTCTTTGCCATCATCGGCGCTGAGTACATCCTTAACATGCTGCCCAAAGGCACCCACGACTACGCTAAATTCATCAAACCGGCCGAACTGGTTCGTATGGCACGCCACGCGGGGCTAGATCTGGTGAGCATGATCGGCATGAGCTATAACCCGCTCACCAAGGTATACAGCCTGGGCAACGACACCAGCGTCAATTACATGATCCACCTACGTCGTAGCGCCTAATGTCTCAAATCAAGGCGGTGCTCTTTGATCTTGACGGCACGGTAGCAGATACCGCGCCCGACCTGGCTTATGCCGCCAACAGCCTACGTCTAGCCGATGGCGTACCGCCTCTGCCGGTAGAAATACTCCGCCCACTCGCCTCGCAAGGCGCGCGCGGCTTACTGAAAGAAGCGGTAGGCCTCACACCGGATGATCCGGGCTTTGAACACGCACGTTTGCGTTTTCTGTCTTTCTACGAGAATAACCTCTGCGTTCACACCCGCCTTTTCCCTGGCATTCCGCAATTGCTTGATGGCATTGAAGCCCGCGGCCTACCCTGGGGGATTGTCACCAACAAGGTGGAATTCTTCGCCCAGCCCCTGATGCAAAAGCTCGGCCTCGATGAGCGCTGCGCGATCACTGTGGGTGGCGATACGACGCCCAACGCTAAACCAGCACCGGATCCGCTGCTCCACGCCGCCAAAGCCATCAACGTAGCGCCCGATGCTTGCATCTATGTGGGCGATGATCTGCGCGATGTCCAGGCCGCTCATGCCGCCGGAATGACCAGCGTTGCCGTACGCTGGGGTTATCTTGGTGATGGGCCGCCGATCGAACAATGGAACGCACACTACATTGTGCGCACCCCAAAAGATCTGCACGACCTGCTTGAAAGCCTGTGCTAGACTCCCCACCTATGTGAT
>JBJTFJ010000185.1:0-3166 GCA_046093345.1 Fluviibacter sp.
GATATCCCCGGTAACTATGAAGCCGTGCTGGCGCATGAGCGGGCGCTCCATTACGGCAGAGCGCAGGGACGCAATCACGCGGAAGTCGTTAAAGTTACTTTCGATCCTGTTCGTGTGAATTTGAGTGAAGTTTTGGCGCGATTCTGGGAAAGCCACGATCCTACCCAGGGGGATCGGCAGGGCAACGATATCGGCTCAAACTATCGTAGTGCAATTTATATCCAGAACGACACGCAATTACATACTGCTTTAAAAACTAAAGAGATTTATCAGCAGGCATTGACTGCGGCGAGCAAAGGCAAGATCACTACCGAGATTGCGCCATTAACCGTGTATTACCCAGCGGAGGATTATCACCAAGATTACTTGAAGAAAAATCCTAATGGGTATTGTGGGCTAGGCGGAACGGGGGTTGCTTACCCGGGGTCAAGTGATCGTGCTGCTAATGGCGTGAAGGTGCAGGCTGGTGAAAGCAAACAGTTGGAGGGAAAGTCCCTTAATGCCCAACGGCAACTGGTTGTGTTTGAAGCGGACGAATGCGCCTACTGTAAACAATTCAAAAAAGAAGTGCTAGATCATTGGCGCTCGGATGTTCCGGTTGTGCGAACCACAAATCCGAATCCGCCCACAGGATGGCGGCTGGAAAAGCCGTTGTTTGCGACACCCACGATTGTGTTGTTCGAGCAGGGCAAAGAGGTATCTCGCTATACCGGCTATAACGGCGACCTAAAACGTTTCTGGCACTGGCTGGGCTTTCAGTTGCTTACACCGGAGCAGAGAAAAATTGCCTTCGAACAGGGAACGGAGTATCCGGGAACGGGCTCGCATTTGGATGAGAAAAGGCCGGGTACTTTTGTTGATCCGATTACTGGCGCCCCTTTGTTCCGAAGTGATACTAAATTCAACAGCGGGACAGGGTGGCCAAGTTTCTTCAATCCCGTGCCGGGTTCGATTACCTTGCATGAAGACACAGCGCATGGGATGACGCGGATCGAGGTGCGTAGTGCCAGTTCAGGTATCCACCTTGGCCATGTCTTTGATGATGGTCCACCGCCGACGCACAAGCGTTATTGCATTAACGGCAATGTGCTTAAATTTGTACCAGATAAGGGTAAATAAAAATGGCAGCCCGAAGGCTGCCATTTGATGGTGCGGGTAGAGCTTACTTCGAAGGACGGACGAAACCAACTGCCAGGTCTTGTACGTACTCAACGAGCACTTCGTTGCCAACCTTAAATTTCTTCAGGCCAGTAACGCGCTTATCAACTTTAACTTTGATCTTCTTGCCGTCTGGTGTGGCCAGAACAGCCGTTTGATTCTTGGCGTTGATATTTACGATCTTGGCAGTAGCGTAGACCGTGTCGGTTTCTTCAGCAAATGGCTCAGCGTTAGGCTTCTGGCCAGCAACAGAGACGCTGTGCGATTCAGAAATGCCAGGAGTTGCGCCCTTCGGTGCTTTAACCAGGCTTACAGCAACTGCTTGTGCGTATTCGATAAGAAATACATCGCCTTTTTGAACGTTTTGCAGGTTAGCGACCGACTTCGCAACCTTCATTGGCGCGGTATTGCCCTGAGCATCCTTCAGAACGACTGTGCGGTTCTTCAGGTCTACCGAGTCAACCGTAGCTGTGAATACAGTTACTTGAGCGGCAACGGGTTCAATCTTCTGGGCGGCTGGTTTTTCAACAGCAGGAGCGGGTGTTGGAGCTGGTTTACTGGCGCAGGCGCTCAGGCCAATAGCTGCGAGCAGTGCCAGGTAGATGGCTTGTTTTTTCATGGGGGTTCCTAACAAGTGGTTTTTTAGATAATGCTTGTGCCCGACATTCTAATCGCATGAAATACCGGTGTCTGCTGTTTTGTACGGCGCCGTATCGTTTATTTCGCAAGTCTTATGTGGCGTTGGTGCTCAAAGGCCTCTAAGATCGAGCCTCATGTTTATACGTAGTGACCGAATGGCCAATTTAACTATGCATCCGACTTCAACCCAGGAATCTCAATGGATTAACTGGGCCATCAATGTGATCGAGGCCGACTACTGTCGCAGTGCAGACACGCACCTGTTGCCACTCCCTCTGCCTAAACTCAAAGAGGTCGGTATCGATCTGTACCTCAAAGATGAATCCACGCATCCTACGGGTAGCTTAAAGCACCGCCTGGCAAGGTCACTATTCTTGTATGCGCTATGCAACGGTTGGCTCGCTGAAGGAAAGCCGGTGGTTGAAGCCTCCAGTGGGTCAACGGCTGTGAGTGAGGCGTACTTCGCTCGATTGCTTGGGTTGCCGTTCTATGCCGTCATGACCAAAACCACCTCTCAAGAAAAGATTGCGCAGGTTGAGTTTTACGGTGGGCAGTGTCATTTTGTGGATAGCGCAAACGAAGTATATTCAGCGGCAAAAGCGCTTGCGGCAAGCATTAGTGGTCACTATATGGATCAATTCACCTATGCCGAGCGTGCCACCGACTGGCGAGGCAACAACAACATTGCGCAAAGTATTTACATGCAAATGGCACGCGAACGTTTCCCGGTGCCTAAATGGATTGTGGTCGGTGCGGGAACGGGCGGAACAAGCGCAACAATTGGCCGCTATATGCACTACGAGCACTTTGATACACGACTCTGCGTGGCGGATCCTGAAGGCTCCATCTTTGCAAAATATTGGCAAACCCGTGACGCTCAGCTCAGCGCGTCGGGCTCGAAGATCGAGGGCATCGGCCGTCCGCAAACTGTCCCCAGTTTTTTGCCGAGCCTCATTGATGCAGTATGCGAAGTACCCAATACAGAATCGATGGCAGGCATGTTGCTACTTGAGTCTTTGCTGGGGCGCCTGGTGGGGCCGTCAACGGGGACGAATTTCGCCGCAATGCTTGCGGTAGCTAATCAGATGCGATTGTCTGGCGAGACAGGTTCTATTGTTTCTTTACTCTGCGACAGCGGCACACGGTATCTGAATACCTATCACGACCCGATTTGGCGTGAGTCACAATTTGGCGATCAAACCGCTGCGCTTGCTAAGCTCACCGAGCAGGCCCTGCTTGGTAAGTGAGTTCCTGAACGCGTTCTGCAATGCTTTTCGCGCCAACAGGGATGAAGCCTGGCATGGGTTTTCTGTAAAGAAATAGGGCAGGGTTTTACGCCTGCCCCATCAGTATTCCTTGGCCACCTACC
>JBJTFJ010000186.1:0-6316 GCA_046093345.1 Fluviibacter sp.
GCTCGCGGTAGCAGATCAGTCAGGTCTGATTTGTTGAGCAATATCGTAAACCTGATTTCTTCGGCAGCGCAGGCCACCTGACAGCGGGAGAGCAGTTCCGGATCAAAGGAGGGTTCGGTAGCAACGACAAACCAGACCTGATCTACATTTGCGGCAATCGCTTTATCTTTGAACTGATCTGAGCGCCGGAATAGATTCTGTCTCGGCTCGGTTTGCTCAATCACCGCCTGTGGTTGCGTGACATCACCCGAGTTACCAAGGTCGGCGAGTTTAACCAGATCGTTTACGGCAACTTCATGCTTTTTGCCGCGGGCGATGCAGTGCCATAGGGCACCTGCATCATCGCGGGCAACATAGTGCCTGCCATGGCTGGCGATTATGCGTCCGATGAAGCTTTTGCTCATGCGTTGTGACCTGGTTGAGCCAATAAGTGCGAGATACGCAATGTAGCCGGAGGATGGCTGTCATGAAACAGGGAATAAAGTGCATCCGGGGTGAGGGTTGCGGCGTTTTCCCGATACATGGTGGTCAGCGCATTGATAAGCTCTGGGGCGCTGCTGTTCTTGGCTGCATAGGCGTCTGCTTCATATTCATGCTTACGAGAAAGGGCGTTGCTCAATGGTGTAAGTGGAAGCAGGCACAAAGGCATGGCCAGACTAAAAAGGGCGAGGGCCGTTGCCGGATTCGCGATATCAACACCCAAGGCGTTGTAAAACCAGCTAGCGTGCAACAGTTGGAATAAAGTCCAGAGCAATATCAGCGAAACGCCAGCCATAAGTATCAGTCGCTTTTGCAGGTGCTTACACTGGTAATGACCAATTTCGTGGGCGAGCACGGCTTCAAGCTGGCTTGGTGATAACTGATTGATCAAGGTATCAAAAAGCACAATGCGTCGGTTTTTGCCAAAGCCTGTGAAGTAGGCATTGGCATGCGCAGAGCGTTTGGAGCCATCCATAACGAATAGGCCCGCAGTACTGAAGCCGCAGCGTTGCAGCAGGGCATCCAGCTTTTCTTTATGAGCGCTATCCGGCATAGGGCTGAACTTATTGAACAGCGGGGCAATGACGACCGGATAAATAAAGAGCAATAGTGCATTAAAAGTCATCCAACCCAGCCAAGCCCATAGCCAGCTCATGGACGTTGCCAGTTCCAGAAGCCATAGGATCAGTGAAAGCAATGGCAGGGCAATGATCAGGCTGACTAGTGCGTTGCGCAGTAGATCGGTAATAAACAGCACCAGAGTCATGCGATTGAAACCAAAACGTGCCTCAAGACTAAACTGCCGGTAAAGACTCAAGGGCAAGTCAATGAGACTGGATAACACACCAAGAACCATCAGAAAAACCAGTCCGATGATAAGTGTCGACGCGTTGCCCGAGACATCCACTGCAAGCGTGTAGAGTGTATTAATGCCACCACCTATCGTTAATGCCAGCAACCATAATGTATCAACGACCAGGCTCCACTGGCTTAAATTGATTTTGGCACACGTGTAGGCAGCTGCTTTCTGGTGTTCTTCAAGGCTGATGACGGATGTAAATGCTGCAGGGACTTCGGCCTCGTAACGCCGGACATTGGTTGCCTGACGATGATTGAGCCAGAGTTTGACAAGTAGATTAAGGGCAACAAGTGCGAGAAAGATTAGAGAAATATCAGACATGGATCCGTGAGCGAGGGCGAATGACTATGACACAATGTCGCATCTTAAAGCATGACGCAGAAGGTAGTGGAAATATGGCAATTGATCAGAGACGTTTGGTATGGCTGGATATGGAAATGACGGGCTTGAATCCGGAATCGGATACCATTCTTGAGCTTGCCATGGTTGTCACGGATGCCGATCTGAATGTGGTCGCCGAGTCTGAGTCATGGGCTGTGCGTCAGCCGGATGCCGTTCTGGCGGGTATGGACGATTGGAACACTAAAACCCACGGCGCTTCGGGCTTAACTGAACGGGTGCGCACATCCCTTCTAGATATGCGTGCTGTTGAATTGGCTGCCATTACATTCATGCAGGAGTGGGTGGGTAAAGGGATTAGCCCGATGTGCGGTAACTCGATCTGTCAGGATCGCCGATTCATGGCGCGTTATATGCCAGAGCTTGTGAGCTGGTTCCATTATCGCAATCTGGATGTCAGTACACTCAAAGAGCTTTGCCGCAGATGGCGCCCAGACTTATCTGCTCAAGTGAACAAGACGGGTGCGCATACCGCGCTGGCCGATATTCATGAATCGATCGAAGAGCTTCGTTTTTATCGCACACACTTTATTAAGGCTGAATAGGCGTCACGTCTGTTTTAACATAAAGCGTGTAGCGTTCTGCGCGATTGCCCCGGCGGTGGCCAGACCAGACCTTTTCAGCGCTTTCCCAGGTTTTAGGTAGTTTAATTTCAGACTGATTGCCCGGTGTTTCAATAAGTAGCCAAGTGCAGTTTTTTGCAGCGCTAATCGCGGTGCGTGGCATGGACCGGTTAAGTGCATAGCCAATGGCCGAGCGTGCGTCATCTGAGACTTTAAAGGTGGCGATGCAGCCTGGCCCATCTAGGTGCCTGTTTAACTGGTTGGCCAGTTTGTTGAAGCTCATGCCGTGATCCAGCCACGGAAACCACAGTGCAACAACCAGCGCCCAGATTAGGGTAATGCCCGCGAACCAGTGTTGAATCCCGCGTACGGGTGAGCGTGGGATGTTTCGCATCAGTACAAACCAGCCAATCGTCAGCAGGAAGGCGACTGCTGGTTGAATGATGGTGAGGGGGGTTGTAAAGCCGGGTTCAAGACGCGTTACGGTTTGTGCCAACTGTTCCGGCCAGCCAAAGTGAATGGCGCCCCAACCTAGCCATACAAAACCAGCGGCAAGGGTGAAGAGGGTGAGGGTAAATGCGTCAAGCATGTTGGCTGCTCCACGCCGCAGGTGCGTTGCCGATGCTGTGGCCAACAGTAGGATGGGGACGAGTAGAACAAGACTCTTGGATGGGCGTGCTGCGCTCAGACAAATCTGTACTACGAGGGCTATCAGCATCACAACCAGCGGCACAATGGTTTCCTGGCGCCAGAAAGTGAGGCGTCGTCGCCAGAGCGTCCAGGCAGCAATCGGCCAAGCCGGCCAAGTAGCCCAGGCGATGAGTTTGATGAAGTTCATCGTGTGCGAAGGTATATCTGCCAGACTACGTAGTGCAGAAACCGGCCAGATGGCTTCGAGAAGTGCAGATGGATCGGGGTTGCCAAAAGCTGCCGCGTGAATAAACCAGGAAAAGCCGATCAGTAAGCCCAGCATAAGGGCAACCAGGCTGTTCAGTCTGAGCTTGGGTTTGAACAGGAAGCTGCCCAGCAGCACGACAATGAGCGGCAGTGCAATGCAGAGACCACCCGATAGCATTGTCACGCCCAGGCCAAGGGCGGCCAAGGTTGAGCCTGGCATAACACGCTCAAAACAGATTCTGCTGTTACCCCAGAAAAATAGGGCATAGCCCGCCATGATTGCCAGGTCAGGTTGTGTTTCGTGGACACTGAGCATCAGTCCCGGCGCACTTAAAGCCAGGAATGGAAGAACTTGTGCGTCTTCGGCATTGAGTGCACTGCGCGCCGTCTGGTAAAGCGCATAGATCGTTGTGCCGACCCAGAACAGATTGCCGATGCGTGCAGCATCAGGGAGAGAGAGAAAAAAACTGAATGGCCAGGCGATAAGCGCATTAACCCAATAGTAGAGGGGTGATTGATTCCAGGTGTCGCCCTGAAATGTAGGCACCAGCCAACTACTGTCGCTAACTAGGCTGGCAATGATGCCGAAATGTTCTGCATCGTCCCCCCGCCATGGATCGCGTCCAATCAAACCAGGCAGCAGGAGTATCAGCGCGAGACAAAGCGCCACTGGCCACCCCATGAGCAGGGGCTGCCGGGAGTAAGTGCTCCAGCGCACAGGCGCATCTGCTTTGGCCGAAGGTGGGGTAGGTCTCAGATCAAGAAAGGACATAGTTTGCCGATTGTATGGCTAATAATGCAAAAGGGCAGCCTAGGCTGCCCTTTGATCGTTCGATCGTGCGAAATCTTAGGCAGACTTGCGCAGGCCGCCAAACTTCTGACGGAACTTCTCGACGCGACCGGCCGTATCCACGATCTTCTGCTTGCCGGTGTAGAACGGGTGGCAGTTGGAGCAAACTTCAACGTGCAGCGCCTTGTTCATGGTCGACTTGGTGATGAACTTTTCACCGCAGGAGCAGGTGACTTCGATTTCGTTGTATTCGGGGTGGATGCCAGACTTCATTTGAAAGAATCCTAGTTTTAGTTACACCGATCCGGCGATTGTGGCGGGATCACTTAAGCTTTTAATTATCGCTGAATTTTCAAGCAATTGCAACGATTTCGAATAACGACGTATTAACCACGACGCATGGCGTCGAAGAATTCGGCATTGTTCTTGGTGGAGCGGACCTTGTCGAGCAGGAATTCCATGGCTTCCAGGTCGTCCATCGGGTAAAGCAGTTTGCGTAGAACCCAGATCTTCTGCAGGATTTCCTGCGGAATAAGCAGTTCTTCACGTCGGGTACCCGATCGGTTGACGTTGATCGATGGGTAGAGGCGTTTTTCCGACATCTTGCGATCCAGATGGATCTCCATGTTGCCGGTGCCCTTGAATTCTTCGTAGATCACGTCATCCATACGGCTGCCGGTATCGATCAGCGCCGTAGCGATGATGGTCAGCGAACCGCCCTCTTCGATGTTACGGGCTGCACCGAAGAAGCGCTTTGGTTTTTGCAGGGCATTGGCGTCGACACCACCCGATAGAACCTTGCCGGAGGCCGGCTGTACGGTGTTATAGGCGCGGGCAAGGCGGGTGATTGAATCGAGAAGAATCACCACGTCTTTCTTGTGTTCAACCAGGCGCTTGGCCTTTTCGATGACCATTTCGGCCACTTGTACGTGACGAACCGGGGGTTCATCGAAGGTCGAGGCAATGACTTCTCCACGAACCGAGCGTTGCATTTCGGTCACTTCTTCCGGACGCTCATCGATCAGCAGCACGATCAGCACAACATCCGGGTGGCTGGCCGTAATGGCGTGTGCGATGTTCTGCAGCATGACCGTTTTACCCGACTTAGGCGAGGCAACCAGCAGGCCACGCTGACCTTTACCAATCGGGGCCACCATGTCGATGATGCGCGAGGTGAGGTTTTCTTCGGTTTTGCTGTCACGTTCCAGACGCAGTGGCTCATTCGGGTGCAGTGGCGTCAGGTTTTCAAACAGGATCTTATTCTTGCAGGCATCCGGGGCTTCACCATTGATGCGATCCACTTTGGTGAGTGCGAAATAGCGTTCACCTTCGCGTGGCATACGGATTTCGCCGTCAATCGTGTCGCCATTGCGCAGGTTGTAGCGACGCATCTGGGATGGGGAGACGTAAATGTCATCCGAGCTGGCCAGATAGGAGGATTCTGCAGCACGCAGAAAGCCGTAGCCCTCTTGCATTACCTCAAGGCAGCCATCACCGTAAATGGTTTCACCTGTTTTGGCGTGCTCTTTAAGTAGCGCAAAAATCAGTTCCTGTTTACGCAGGCGATTAGCGTGTTCGATACCGGCAGTCGTGGCCATCTCGATAAGTTGGCTAACGTGCTTGGATTTGAGTTCGGAAAGATGCATATGTGGGTCGCGAAAAAGCGGGGTAGTTATTGCCTGCGCGCAAAGGTACACACTGGGTGCACTTCGGTTATTTACGCTAGGACTGGGAGCTTGTGATCAAGCGGTTTGCAAAAGATCTACGGAGAGCAGTTTCAACAGTTCAACCGTATCTTGTGCTGATTTGAACAGAATTGCTCTGTTCAAGATATTGCCTCAATTACTAGGGTGATACACGGGGTGGAACGCATTCCACCCCATTAATCTTACAGGTGGCCGTCTAGGAAGGCAACCAGCTGAGATTTCGAGAGCGCGCCCACTTTAGTGGCCTCAACGCTGCCGTTTTTAAACAGCATCAGCGTTGGGATACCGCGAACGCCGAATTGTGCAGGCGTTTGCTGGTTTTCGTCGATATTAATCTTGGCAACTTTGACCTTGCCGACGTAGTCCTTGGCGATATCGTCCAGGATCGGCGCAATCATTTTGCAGGGACCGCACCATTCAGCCCAGAAGTCGAGCAGAACAGGTACGTTCGAATTGGTAACGTCGTCGGCGAAAGAGCTGTCAGTGACGTGGACAATATGTTCGCTCATAGCGCATTGCCTCAAATGAATAATGAAGTGATTGAAATGGTCGTTTTGGGCAGTTGTTCATTCAAACTTACCAAACGTGTGCAGTTTGCCGCAAGAATTCGCAATGGGCAAGT
>JBJTFJ010000187.1:0-6030 GCA_046093345.1 Fluviibacter sp.
ACCTTCAGCGACACCTGTGTGATTAGCCCAAGCACACCGAGCGAGCCCACCATCAAGCGCGATACGTCATAGCCGGCAACATTCTTCATCACCTGGCCACCGAACTTCAGTACATCGCCTTTGCCGTCAATCATATGCAGGCCGAGCACAAAATCACGCACACCACCGGCATAAGGCCGGGCCGGGCCGGAAAGGCCCGCGGCAATTACGCCGCCCAGGGTTGAATCGATTGCATAGCGAGGCGGCTCGAAAGGCAACATCTGTCCTCGCTCAGCTAGGGCTTTTTCCAGATCGGCAATCGTCGTACCAGCACGTGCCGTCAGCACCAGTTCCGCCGGGTCATAATCCAGTATGCCGGTATGGCCAGAAGTGCAAAGACGTTGCTGCACCTCAGCGGCATTGCCATACCAGCGCTTGCTCCCGCCGCCTTCAATAGTCAGCAGTTGTTTTTGCGCCACTGCTTCGCGGATTTTCGCGACAAATTCGTTGGTTAAATCAGCCATATCAATCTCTAGAAGCGGGGCAGATCGGCATGCGGCAACTGACCACGATGCACATGCATACGGCCATATTCAGCACAACGGTGCAGCGTTGGAATCACCTTGTCTGGATTCAGCAGTTTTGCCGGATCAAAAGCTGCCTTAACGCCAAAGAAGGCATCCCGCTCTTTCTCTTCAAACTGCACACACATGGTATTGATCTTTTCGATGCCCACGCCATGCTCGCCGGTTACAGTGCCGCCCAGTGCAACGCACGCTTCGAGAATTTCATTCCCGAAATCTTCTGCACGATGCCACTGGTCTTCGTCTGAGCCATCAAACAGAATCAGCGGGTGCATGTTGCCATCGCCCGCATGGAACACGTTCATACAGCGCAAGCCGTAGCGATCTTCCATTTCTTTGATCTGGTTGAGCAGGGTCGCAATGGCTTTCTTGGGGATGGTGCCATCCATGCAGTAGTAGTCAGGCGAAATACGGCCAGCTGCGGGGAAGGCATTCTTGCGCCCGCTCCAGAACACCATGCGCTCGGCTTCGCTTTGCGATACCTGGATGCGAATGGCACCTGACTGGCGCAATACAGCGCTCATGCGCTCAATTTCTTCGGCAACTTCTTCTTCGGTACCGTCTGACTCGCAAAGCAGAATGGCTTCTGCATCCAGGTCGTAACCGGCGTGCACAAATTCTTCCACCGCGCGTGTGGCGGCTTTGTCCATCATTTCCAGTCCGGCGGGGATTAACCCGGCGGCAATGACATCAGCCACTGCATTACCGGCCTTGGTCATGTCATCAAAGCTGGCCATGATGACACGGGCTACCGGTGGCTTCGGCACCAGGCGCACCAGCACTTCGGTCACTACGGCCAACATGCCTTCGCTACCGATCATCACGGCGAGCAGATCCAGCCCAGGCGCATCCAGCGCTTCGGTACCGAATTCAACGACCTCACCATCCATCAAGACTGCGCGCACCTGAATCACATTGTTTATGGTGAGCCCATACTTTAGGCAATGCACACCGCCCGAGTTCTCGGCAACATTGCCACCGATTGAACAGGCGATCTGGCTGGAAGGGTCTGGTGCGTAATAAAGCCCATAGGGCGCCGCTGCGTCAGAGATGGCGAGATTGCGCACACCCGGCTGCAAGGTCGCTCTGCGACTCAGCGGATCAATATCCAGAATCTGATTCATTTTGGCGGTCGACAACACAATGCCTTCTTTAATAGGCATGGCACCGCCGGATAAACCGGTACCCGCACCACGCGGCACGACCGGCACGCCGAACTCTTTACATACTTTCAACACCGCTTGAACCTGTGCTTCGTTCTCAGGCAAAGCCACCGCCAACGGCAGGGTGCGATAGGCCGCGAGGCCATCGCACTCGTAAGGGGCGGTATCTTCCTTCTGCCAAAGCAGATTGGCCGCTGGCAGCACTTTCTGTAAAGCCTCAACCAAATTCTGCTGATTAGCGCTCATGACGCCCCTTTATCGCTGAATGGGTAAGCCCCACGCCGAGGCTTTTACAAGATTATAAAAAGTCTCCGGCACTGCAATATGAAAGTTTTTCTTCTAGTGCATGAGTTTTATTCAGCTGACTGACCCAAAGAATCAACCAGCCATTCAATAAATGCTGCGCACTCCCAGCGCTCCGCTACACCGGGCTTCCAGCAGAGATAGTGATGGTTCGGCGCCGCAACCGTTCGATCCGACAGCCGGACAAGGCGCCCAGTGTCTAACCAGGCAGCGCCCAGCGTGGTGCGCGCCAGGCAAACCCCCAATCCGGCGGCGGATGCATCATAGAGCATGCCGAGATCATTAAACTTCGCCGTGGTTTGCAATCGCGTCTTGTCCAGTTTGCAGCTGTCAAACCAGGTTTCCCAGGGCTCCAGTTCACTATGGATCAGCAAGGCTCTCGCCACCTGTTCTTCATTATCAAAACCTCCGAGGCTACCGACTTCATTCAGGTAGTTCGGGCTACAAACCGGTGTCGCATGATCTGACAACAGATGTACTGATTCGCGATCTGCAAAAGGGCCGATACCAAAGCGGACTTCCAGATCAGTCTCCTGCGAAACCACATTAAATAATGGGATCGATACCTGCAAGACCAGATCGATTTCCGGGTAGGCATAGCGAAACAATGGCAGGCGCGGCATCAGCACCTGTCTGGAAAAGGTAGGGGTTACGGCAATGCGCAATTGGGTTCGGGCATCCTGGGTGGCGGCAGGTTCCGCGACTTGCAGAATCGCAAGCGCTTCGCGCACCCGTTTGAGATAAGCCTCACCCTCGGGCGTCAGACTGAAATCCTTACGCACAAAAAGTTTGAACTTGAGCTGGGTCTCAATCTGGCGAATCCGGTGGCTAATGGCACTGGGCGTGATGTGTAACTCGTCCGCCACCTGCGTAACGTTTCTGTGCCGTGCCAATGCCTCGAAAGCCAACAGGCCTTGAATATTGGGAACTCTTGGAATCATCGCCATTGTTTGTCGCCGTTTATTCGCTTTGACCTGACAATTGCTCAAGTAGCTTAAGTACAGCGATCGAGTCCTGTTCGCCATGACCAGACCCCACCATTGCCTTGAACATCTGCGCCGTGGCAGCAGATGCGGGTAGATACAGACCGAGATCATGTGCCGTCTGCATCACGATGTTCATATCTTTCTCATGCATCCAGCTCTTGAAACCTGGCTTGAAATTCCGGTCAATCATGCGCTGCCCGTGGTTTTCAAGGATCTTGGAACCGGCAAAGCCGCCCATTAGCGCCTCACGCACTTTTGCCGGATCCGTGTCGTTCTTCTTAGCGAACGCCATCGCCTCGGCTACGGCCAGCACGCCAACGCCCGTCAGAATCTGATTGGCGGCTTTCGCCACCTGGCCAGCCCCCGAAACCCCGATGTGCACGACATTCTTGCCCATACAGGCAAATAGCGGTGCCACCTTATCGAAAGCGGTTTTATCACCGCCGACCATAATCGACAACGTGCCCGCTACGGCACCAACTTCGCCACCGGATACCGGTGCATCTAGAAATGTGACGCCTTGAGCCGCCAGATCCGCCCCGATACTTTTAGCTGCGGCGGGGGGAATCGTGCTCATATCAACTGCGATCAATCCTGAGCGCTTGCTCTGCACAACACCCCGACTGCCCAGCATGACTTCACGCACATCCGGCGCATCGGCCACCATGGAAAATACAATATCGGCGGCAGCGGCAACGCCGGCTGGGCTTTCAGCACCTTGCGCACCGGCTTCGATCAGCGGCGCCATCGACTCCTTGCGACGCGCCCAGACAACAACGTCATGGCCAGCCTTCAGGAGATTGAGCGCCATCGGGCGCCCCATGATGCCCAAACCAACAAAACCTACGCGCATAACCGCTCCTGATGAACTTGTTAACCACTGCCGTGACTAACTGAGGAAAACTTCAAGGATAATGCTTCTCAGTTTCTCACAGACTGCGACCTACTGAACATGCGCATTATTTCTGCCAACCTCAATGGCATCCGCTCTGCCTGGAAAAAAGGCTTTGCCGAATGGCTCGCTACACAAGAAGCAGATGCTGTCTGCACCCAGGAAGTACGGGCGACACTTAAAGACATGGCCAAAGACGGCACCATGGAAAACCCCTGCGGGCTCACCGGCTACTGGCATCTCGCCGAGCGCCCGGGCTATAGCGGTGTTGGCATCTGGACGCCGCACACCCCACAACACATAACGCAAGGCATTGGCCACCCCGACTTTGATGCCGAAGGCCGCTATCTGGAACTCGATCTGGGTAAAGTGACTGTTGTTTCACTTTATCTCCCTTCTGGTTCCAGCTCGCCCGAACGCCAGATTGCCAAATTTCACTTCATGGATGAATTTCTACCCCGCATGAAGGCGCTTAAGGATTCCGGCCGCGAAGTGATTGTTTGCGGCGACTGGAATATCGCTCATAAAGAACAAGACCTTAAAAACTGGAAGTCCAACCAGAAAAACTCTGGCTTTCTGCCTGAAGAGCGTGCCTGGATGACTCAACTGCTTGATGAGCTGGGCTGGGTTGATGTCTACCGCGCAGTGCATCCGGAGACCACCAGTGATTGCTACACGTGGTGGAGCAATCGCGGCCAGGCTTATGCCAACAACGTTGGTTGGCGTATCGATTACCAGATCGCCACACCGGGCATCGCAGCCAAGGCACGCAGCGCATCAGTCTATAAAGATCAGAAGTTCTCGGACCATGCGCCGCTCGTGATTGATTACGACTTAACGCTTTAATCAAACATTCATTGCAAGCGCTGCGCGTTAAGCGTAGGCTAAGTTTGCGGATGCATCATAAGCATTCGTGAAGACACATTTTGAAAGGATTCACATGTCGAACACCACAGCCTCCAAAGAAAAACTCGTTGCCGACCTGAAACTGGTCGTTGCTGACACCGAAGAGTTGCTGCGCGCGACCGCTGGTCAGGCTGGCGAAAAGGTGACCGAATTGCGCGGTCGTCTGGAGAAGCGTTTGCAAGAAGCTAGAGTATCGCTTGCCGATGCGCAGGCCTATGCAACCGAAAAAGCCAAAGCGGCTGCACACGCTGCAGATGACTTTGTACAAACTGAACCATGGAAAGCTGTGGGCATTGCTGCGGCACTAGGCTTGGCACTCGGTGTGTTGATTGGCCGCCGTTAATTGCCACTAAGTCGTTCATGAAACTGCTCGACGCAGCACGCGATCAGCTTCGCCAGCTACTCGGGGTTGTGCAAACCCGCCTCGAGTTGCTGGGTCTTGAACTTGCTGACGCACGCGATCATCTGGTCGCGCTCTTTGCTTTTACGGCGGTCGCCGTGTTTTTCTCAGGCGTTACCGTTGTTACGCTGCTCGCCTGGCTGGTCGTTGCCTATTGGGAACAGCGATTAGTCATTCTGGGTAGCGCCACGGGCTTGTTTGCTCTATTTGCCCTACTCGCCATCTGGCGTGCCAGCACGCACGCAAAAGCTGGTGCTGATATTTTTTCAGATAGTTTGCAGGCACTGCAAACCGATCGTGCTGCGCTCAGGCCGCCAGCTCAGGATCAACATGTCAGCGCTGACTGATCGTGCTATAAAACGCGGGCGACTGTTGGAACGCATTAGCCAGCAGCGCAGCGCCCTAGCGGCAAGCTGTGCGCCGATCGCCGATGCCTTGAATGCTGCAGATCATGTTGTTGAAGGCGCCGAACGCACACGGCGCTGGATCGGTAAAAACCCGATCGCCGTGGGCGTGGGGCTATTTGTGCTGGTGCTCTGGCGACCCAAAGGCGCACTCAAGCTGGCGAGCAAAGGTTTGCTTGGCTGGCGAACCTTACGGTTTATACGTCAGAAGCTTGGGCCCTTACTTGCTTAACTCTCTGGCCTAAACCTCGGCGCGCCAGATTCCCTGCTCGATCATTTGTCGCGTTGCGGCCTCCGCCCAACCGCGATTGGCCGCAGGCGATGCCGGACTCGGATGCAACACACGACCAATCCGCGGTTGATGACTGCTTGATGCCAGCGCCCGCACAGCCTGAGCCTCCGCATAAGCGCCG
>JBJTFJ010000188.1:0-10091 GCA_046093345.1 Fluviibacter sp.
TGAAGAGCTGGTCAAGGTTAAAGCCACCGTCACCGCCCAGGGTGAAGATACTGCGACGTATGACCAAGCCGCGGTTATTTTCGACAAAATGTCACTGACCCCGGAATACCCTGAGTTCCTGACTTTGCCGTTGTACGAAGCCATGGCCTAACCTGCCTCGCTGGCAACCAAGACGGCACCTGCGGGTGCCGTCTGTCTTTCTAACGAATCAAGCCGTTAATAAAATAGGCTCAATTGGTCATTCTCCATTTAGGCCAGCACCAGCTCGCAGGGCGTCTTCCAGTTCAGCGCGGTAGCCTGCCAACGCTGCGCCCAGGCACTTGGTCCAAACAACCGTACCCGTGTAACTCCCGGTTCATTAACCAGCTCCAACGCGACAGGATCGCGGACATAAACCACATTAAACAACCCATCCGGCAATCCACATTGTCCACACAATTCGGTCAGCGCTAACGCACAAGAAGGCGCATCCGCATCGGGCACCAGCGTAACGGCACTCCCATTAACCACTACGGGCAGCACCAGTTTAACCGCCGCCGAAAGTGGCATCCCCGGACCTGCTAAAGCCAGCACAGACTCGTTTAATCCATGCGCCGAATGCGGCCTCGCCAAAAGTTCCAGGACGATGGCAATCGAATTCGCCACATCGGCCTTTCCTGACTCAAGATGGGTGCGGCTCTCCACCGCACTGAGCCCGGCAAAATGTTCTTCCAGCTCTTCAAGAGCCTCTAGTAAAGATCTCAGAAACTCCGAAACCGATGGCGACGCTAATCGCTGTGACTGATTCGCACAAACAATAGCGCTCGCTGCCAACGCGTGATCCACCATAGGCACCCGACGAATTAAACGCTGCGTGGCCGACTCGCGAATCTCGTTAAACTCCTGTGGCATCGCCAACACTGGTCGTCCATTAATCCACAACGGAATCGCCGGCGCTTCACGCGGCGGCAAAGTGCAACATCCTGTCATTTGTGATCCCTGCATCAAGACCTGTTTTCACATAGTAAAATACGGTCTAGTCTCTGAAATGTATCTGCTCGCATTCTATCTTTTCTACACGCCACCTGTCTGACCAATGACTTCTAGCCCCCAAACAAAGCGCGCCACTAACAATGGGATCCAGGTGTTCGAACGCGCAGACCTGCTGCTTGACCTTCTGGCCAACCAGGCTTCGCCCGTGGGATTAAAGCTTTTGGCCGGCGAAACCGGTCTCAATATTTCCACCGTACACCGTATTCTGGGTGCGTTGGCTAGCATCGGCCTGGTTGAGCATCAGCCCGGCGGCTTTTATCGACTGGGCCTGCGCTGGCTAGAGTATGGCAATCTGGTTCGTGAGCGCCTACAGATCCGTGATGTCGCGCGCCCCTTTATCGAACAACTGCACGAGCAGATTGGTGAGCCGGTCAATCTGGCGATCCGAGACGGCGACGAAATTATTTACCTGGACCGCGCTGCTGCAAATGCAGCCCGCGTGCGCGTTTTCTATCGCGTCGGTTCTCGCGCCCCGTTACACCTAACGTCATTAGGCAAACTCTTTCTGGCTGAAGAAAATACCGCTCAAGTCGAGGCCTATGCCAAACGTACAGGCCTACCGGGCAATACCGAATACTCTCTGACCGATCCGTCGGCTTTAACTAAAGCCCTTGCTGAAGTACAGCATGCAGGCGTTGCTTTTGACAATGAAGAAGCCGAGCTCGGCTTACGCTGTGTCGCCGCACCCGTGCGCGATGATCAAGGTCTATTGGTTGCCGCTGTTTCAGTCTCTTCACCGAGCGACCGTTTTTGTGAACACGAAGCGATCTGGGTGCCTGCGATCAAAGATTGTGCAGACGAAATATCGCGCGCACTAGGCGCGCGTCTCTAAAACAATTAACTTTGTGCTTCAGCCCACTTCTTGAGGCGATTGGCATCGCCCACGCGGGTCATCGAACCTTCCGAATCAAGGAGTACAAAGACCATCGGACGGTTGTTTACTTTTGCCTGCATTACCAGACATTTACCTGCTTCGCGGATAAACCCCGTTTTAGTCACGCCGATATCCCAACCATCGGAACGTACTAAGGGATTGGTGTTGCGATATTCCTGCATACGGCCACGCACATCAAACTTGGCTTCTGAGGTGGTCGATGCTTCGCGAATCTGTGAATACTTTGAAGCGGCTGTGACCATCTTTGCCAAATCACGCGCCGTAGAAACGTTACCCGAGTTCAAACCCGTCGGGTCAAGAAAGCGTGAATTGGTCATGCCTAGTTCTTGCGCCTTACGATTCATTGCAGCCACAAAGGCAGGTATACCGCCAGGATAGTTGCGACCTAACGCATGCGCGGCACGATTTTCCGATGACATCAGCGCCAGCAATAGCGCTTCCTGTCGCGTTAGTTGTGTGCCCACTGCCAAACGTGAGCGGCTTCCCTTAAGGGTATCCACATCATCATCGGTAATATAAAACTCTTCGTTCATCGGCAGATGGGCATCGAGCATCACCATCGCAGTCATCAACTTGGTGATCGATGCAATCGGTACGATCTGCGTTGCATTCTTCTGATACACCGCCTCGCCGTTCTGCATATCGAGCAGCAATGCTGCATGCGAATGCAAGCCAGGCGAACTGCCTACCGGGCCACTCCACTCACCCCAGTTTTTGGGCGGGTTATCGCGCGGCTTTTTACTGGCGAGCAAACGACTAGGCTTCTTAGATGTCGCGCTGACAACTGTATCTCGTGCTGCACCCTGAGCCGCAACCGTTTTAGGGGTTGTTTTCATGGCCTGTGACTTCACAGGCTTGGCCGTATGCTTGTTCTTTGTGGTGGCAGCCTTCGTTTTGCTGCTCTGTTTGTTGTCGGACGGTGCGGCGTACCCAACAGATGCAGAAAGCAGACCACTCGCAACGAGCGCTGCCAATAACTTCAGAGAAAGAGAACGTTTATTCAAAGCCATAGACATGCACCACTCAAGCAAAAAGCCCCACCAATTAAGGCCGGTGGAACCTAGATCATATTCAATGGCTATATTCTAGCGTAAACACCCGGATTTTCCAAAGAAAATCCGGGTGCAAAACCAATCAAATTAACAAGATAGCCGATCTCTCTTAAGCAATCTTTCAGCTTCGTTGCTGCTCGTCCATCAACGCATCAACCACGGCGAGTGCCGTCACATTTACGATACGCCTTACCGTTGCCGTTGGCGTCAGGATATGCGCTGGTTTACGCGAGCCCAGCAAAATCGGACCGACGGTCAGATTGTCTCCTGCTGCCACCTTAAGCAAATTAAACGCGATATTAGCCGCATCCAGATTTGGCATCACCAGCAGATTGGCAGGCCCCTTCAACCGACTATTCGGGAAGACCTGCGAACGAATCACTTCATCCAGCGCCGCATCACCATGCATCTCACCTTCTACTTCAAGCGATGGCGCCACTTCGTGCAGACGCGCCAATAGCGCACGCATCTTCTGAGCGGTTGGCGTATCCAGACTGCCGAACGAAGAATGCGAAAGCAACGCCACTTTCGGCGCAATACCGAAACGACGAATTTCTTCAGCTGCCAGCAGCGTTGTAGTCACTAGCTCTTCTACGGTCGGGTCATAGTTCACATAGGTATCTGCAATAAACACCGTACGACCCGGCAGCATCAAGAGGTTCATGGCTGACAAGCGATCCACACCCTCGGCATTGCCGATAATGTTTTCAACGTGTGTCAGATGCAACTCATAACGGCCGAACGTGCCACAAACCAGACCATCGGCATAGCCCAGGCGAACCATCAATGCAGCATACAGCGTGGCACGACGACGAATCTCGCGCTTGGCATACTCTGCACCTACGCCCTTACGTTCGGTGAGTCGATGATATTCCTGCCAGAACTCATCGTAATGCGCTTCGAAGAACTCTCCATCGTTGTAAATGATCTCGAAATCAACGCCAGGGCGGATCCTCAAACCGGCCGCTTCAATCTTGCGGGCAATTTCCGCTGGACGGCCAATCAACAGCGGTTTAGCAATCGCTTCATCACAGATGACCTGAACCGCACGCAGCACGCGCTCTTCTTCCCCTTCTGCAAAAACAATGCGCTTGGGTGAGAGCTTGGCCTGGGCAAACACCGGCTTCATGATCATGCCAGAGTGGTAAACAAAGTCGTTAAGGCTTTGCAGATAGGAATCCCAGTCACGAATCGGACGGGTTGCAACACCGGAATCCATGGCAGCTTTTGCCACTGCTGGTGCAATCTTCACGATTAGCCGCGGATCAAATGGTTTAGGAATCAGGTATTCGTGACCAAATCCACTCACCTTCTCTCCGTAAGCCGATGCAACGACATCCGATTGCTCGGCGCGCGCCAGATCTGCAATCGCTTTAACCGCGGCCAGTTTCATTTCTTCCGTAATGGTCGAAGCGCCCACATCCAGCGCACCGCGGAAAATAAACGGGAAGCACAGCACATTGTTTACCTGATTCGGATAATCCGAACGACCGGTCGCAATGATGGCATCGTCACGTACGGCTTTCACTTCATGCGGCAGAATTTCTGGGGTCGGGTTAGCCAGCGCCAGAATCAAAGGATCCTTGGCCATCTTGGCCACCATCTCCGGCTTCAGTACACCACCTGCCGAAAGCCCCAAGAACACATCGGCACCTTCAATCACTTCTGCCAACTTACGGGCATCGGTTTTCTTTGCATAGCGTGCCTTGATTTCATCCATGTCTTCGGGACGACCTTCGTACACCACGCCATGAATATCTGTCACCCAGATGTTTTCAACGGGCACACCAAGTTGTACCAACAACCCCAAGCACGCCAGTGCCGCGGCGCCCGCACCTGAGGTGACGAGCTTCACCTGCTTCAAATCTTTACCCAATAGGTGCAAACCATTCAACAACGCGGCACCCACCACGATAGCCGTGCCGTGCTGATCATCATGGAAGACCGGGATCTTCATGCGTTCACGCAGCTTCTTCTCGATATAGAAGCACTCCGGCGCCTTAATGTCTTCGAGGTTAATCCCGCCGAAAGTAGGTTCCAGGCTCGCGATGATTTCGACCAGCTTGTCCGGGTCGTTTTCGCTGACTTCGAGATCGAACACATCGATATTGGCAAATTTCTTGAATAGAACGCCCTTTCCTTCCATCACTGGCTTTGCCGCCAGTGGTCCGATATTGCCTAAACCGAGCACCGCAGTACCATTGGTAATCACACCAACAAGATTTGCTCTCGAGGTGAGCGTAGCAACCTCTTCCGGCTTGACAACGATCTCCTCGCAAGCCGCCGCCACACCGGGCGAATAGGCCATAGAGAGATCATATTGGTTGGTCAATTGCTTAGTGGGGGTTACCGCAATCTTGCCGGGCTTGGGAAAGCGATGGTAGTAAAGCGCCGATTCGCGGAGCCGTTGTGTGTTGTTTTTTGCAGAATCGCTGCTATCAGTTTGTTTTTTATCGATTTTTTCGCTCACCGCACCATCTCCTCGGGATTTATTCTTTGGTGAAAGCATACGCCGACTTTCTTAGCTGTGCATGAAGTGCGATAATTACACTCTTATATGAGAGATGCGCCTTTGCGCACCGGACATTCACCACAAAAAGACTGGTCGGCTCGCTTCAGCCAACGCAATCCAGCGGACAGCATCAAGGACATACAGGAGAAACCATGGTCGCCATCAACGCCCCTGAATACGTTAAGAACACCCGCCTCAAGGCCTGGGTTGAAGAAATTGCTCAACTGACAGAGCCTGATCAGGTTGTCTGGTGTGATGGCTCGCAAGAAGAGTATGACCGCCTTTGCGCACAAATGGTCGCTTCGGGCACGCTGATCAAGCTGAATGAAGCCAAGCGCCCAAACTCTTACCTAGCGTTCTCTGACCCGTCAGACGTTGCCCGCGTTGAAGACCGCACTTACATCTGCTCGGAAAAGCAGATTGATGCCGGCCCAACCAACAATTGGGAAGAGCCCGCCAAGATGCGTGCCACCCTGAACGGCCTTTTCAAGGGCTGTATGCATGGCCGCACGATGTATGTGATTCCGTTCTCAATGGGTCCCCTGGGTTCGCCGATTGCTCATATCGGCATCGAGATTTCTGATTCGCCTTACGTCGTTACCAACATGCGCACCATGACCCGTATGGGCAAGGCCGTTGTTGAGCTGCTTGGCACCGATGGCGAATTCGTGCCTTGTGTTCATACTGTCGGCGCACCACTAGCACACGGCGAAAAAGATTCCGCCTGGCCATGCAACCCAGACACCAAGTACATCGTTCACTACCCTGAAACCCGTGAAATCTGGTCTTACGGTTCGGGCTACGGCGGCAACGCACTGCTCGGCAAGAAATGTTTTGCCCTGCGTATCGCTTCGAGCATGGCGCGTGACGAAGGCTGGCTGGCCGAACACATGCTGATTCTTGGTGTTGAATCACCAGAAGGCGAAAAGTCTTACGTTGCAGCAGCATTCCCATCGGCTTGCGGCAAGACCAACTTTGCCATGCTGATTCCGCCACAAAGTTTTAACGGCTGGAAGATCACTACCATTGGTGATGACATCGCCTGGATCAAGCCACGCAAAGACAAAGATGGCGTTACCCGTTTCTATGCCATCAATCCGGAAGCCGGCTTCTTTGGCGTTGCACCGGGCACCAGTGAAAAAACCAACTACAACGCGCTGGCAACACTGAAAGAAAACATCATCTTCACCAACGTCGCGCTGACTGACGATGGTGACGTCTGGTGGGAAGGTTTGACCAAAGAAGCACCCGCACACCTGATCGACTGGCAAGGCAAAGACTGGACGCCAGAAATGGCCAAGGAATCGGGTCGCAAGGCTGCTCACCCGAATTCACGCTTCACGGCACCTGCCAACCAGTGTCCGTCGGTTGATAGCGCCTGGGAAGATCCTGCTGGCGTACCAATCTCGGCATTCATCTTCGGTGGCCGTCGTGCAACGACAGTGCCACTCGTTTACGAAGCCTTCAACTGGAACTATGGCGTCTACCTGGCATCGACACTGGGTTCGGAAACGACTGCCGCTGCATTCGGTGCCCAAGGCGTTGTTCGCCGTGACCCATTCGCCATGCTGCCGTTCTGTGGCTACAACATGGGCGACTACTTCCGTCACTGGTTGAAGATGGGCAACACCGTCGACAACCCACCGGGCATCTTCTGCGTCAACTGGTTCCGTGTTGATGAAGATGGCAAGTTCATGTGGCCAGGTTTTGGTGACAACATGCGTGTCCTGAAGTGGATCGTTGATCGTGTTAAGGGTCGTGTTAACGCCAAGGAAACTGCTCTGGGCTGGACACCTAACTACGAAGACATCGACTGGACTGGTCTGGACATGACCCGCGAAGAGTTCAACAAGCTCACCAAACTGGATGCTGCAGGTTGGGAGAAGGAACTTGAATCGCATAAGGAATGGTTCGACAAACTGGCTGACCGTCTGCCACAGGAACTTGAGTTGATTCGTCAGCTCAGCACCCTTTCGATGGCTGAAGCCAATAAACAAGTTGCCTAAGCTTAGGCTGCTCTGAGACAAAGGCCACCTACGGGTGGCTTTTGTTTTAGTCTGCTCCATAGCGCCCCATGCGATCCATTAAAGCAATCATGACAATCCTGCTATCAGCAGGCGTTATGGTCATTGCTACCGGCGGACAAACAGCATGGGCACAGACGTCCGGGTCGCTTCCCCGGCTAACACCCGAGGAAATGCTACCCACAAAATCTGATGTAACAACTGCAACCACGCTATTCGGCGACTGGGGTGGATTACGTCCCCTCCTGGATAGCTACGGAGTCAGCTTCACACTGAACCAGACGAGTGACTATCTGGGCAACACCAGCGGCGGCATCAAACAGGGCTTTGTTTACGACGGCCTGCTCGACCTCGAGCTAGACATCGACCTCAACAAATTAATGGGCTGGCGCGGCGGAAAAATTCACCTCACCGGTTACGGTATTCAGGGGCAGGATCTCTCCACGCAGAACATCGGCAACCTGATGACCGTCAGCAATGTCGAGTCGCAACCCTCCCTGGCTAAAATTGGCGAGTTCTGGCTAGAGCAGCGATTGATGGATAACCGGCTACGCTTACGCGGTGGCTTACTGGAAGCCGACCGCTATTACATGATGAGCCCCACCGCGACCGTATTCGTTAATTCCACTTTTGGCTTTCCGGATAGCTGGGAAGCCAACATGCCCGGCGGCGGCCCGGGTTTCCCGAACGCAGCGCCGGGAGGGCTTGCCAGCTTTGAATTCAATGATGACTGGAAACTCACTGCTTCCGTCATGAACGGCTCACCAGTGGGTCCATCAACCTCATCAACCTCCTACGGCACGGATTTCCCAGTAGGTGATGGCGTCCTCTCATGGGCCGAAGCCGCCTATACACCCGAGCTTCGGTTTGGCGATACAACGTTGCCCGGCAACTACAAACTGGGCGGCTGGTATAACTCTGCGATCGTCGACAACGTCACACAATCCAGCAGCGGCCGCACCTTTGCTAATCCAATCAACACCAGTTACCGTGGGCAATATGCCATTTACGGCCTAGTGGATCAAACGATCTGGCGCGAGGCCGGCACTGAAACCCAAGGGCTCAGCGCATTCACCCGAGTCACATACAACCCGCAAACAGATCGCAATCTGGTGACCTGGTATTTTGATGCGGGGCTTGCCTATGTCGGTCTTTTTGACGGTCGGCCTGAAGATATCCTCGGCCTAGGCTTTGGCTGGGCCAAATTCACCCCTTACCTGAATGGACCCATCGCAGCGCAGAACAGCACAAACGGCACGCAAATGCCATTAGTCAAACCGGAAAGTCTGATCGAGCTCACCTACCAGGCCCCCATCAACCCCTGGTTAACGCTACAGCCATTTCTTCAATACGCCGTCAACCCGGGAGGCAGAGCACCAATGCCAAACAACCCTAACCAGGCCATCCCGAACGCAACGATTGTCGGCCTGCGTGCCAACGTGGCCTTCTAAGCAAACTCTTAACGCACAACTTCAATCGTTGGGCAGACACCATCTACTCGAGTCCAATCAAAGCAGGGCCCCGGATCCGTCTTACGTACCGGTGCAATGTACGCATGACTCGTAATGGCCTTGATTGGCCAACGTTCAACCAGAGACTTTAATAAGTCCTGCAGCGTTGCATACTGAGCATCTTCAAAGGGTGTGTCGTCATCTCCCTCTAGCTCGATACCTATCGAGAAATCATTGCAACGCTCTCGACCCTGCCAATTCGACACACCGGCATGCCACGCCCGCAGCGCAACGGGAACAAATTGCACCAATTCGCCATCGCGCCGGATAAAAAAGTGCGAGGACACTTTCAAATCAGCAATCTGCGCATAATAAGGATGTGCCGCCGGATCCAGCTGATTCGTGAACAGTTGCTCCACCCCTAATCCACCGTATATTCCGGGAGGCAGGCTGATCGAGTGAATGACAATCAACTCTACTGGTACAGCATTAGGACGAACATCAAAATTCGGGGAAGCAACCACCCGCGCACCCGGATGCCATTCAGAAAATGATTTTAAGTTCATACGACGATGATAACGAATGACGCGCCAATTTTGTGCTTTCACGCCTTGTAAGTCCCGGAAAGTCAAAGTTTGTATAATTGACGCTCCGCAATAACAACCCGCCCGTTTTTACCATCATGCGCAAACTCATTCTAGCCCTCAGCACTCTGGCCGCCTTATTGACGCTTAATGCCTGCCAGACAACCAACAGTACTGGGCAACCGCTCACGCCACAGCAGGTGGTTGAAAAACGGGAAGCGATTCTCAAAATGTCGCGCACGGGTCTAGATGACCTAATTCGCCAAAACCCAAAGGTATCTGAAGAAATTCGTAAAAGCGCCGGTTATGCCGTCTTCAATGCCACGAACGTTAACATTGTCTTGGTCGTGCTATCCAACGGCGATGGCGCACTATTTCAGCCCGGCAAGAAACCTTTTTTCATGATGGAACGTAAAGCCGGCGAAGGTGCTGGCGCAGGTTTCCAGAAGCAGTATCAGATCATCATCTTCAAGAATGAAGATGCCATCACACAGTTCACTGCCGCCAAGGGCGTTGGTGGTGACGTTAACGCCAACATCTC
>JBJTFJ010000189.1:0-2628 GCA_046093345.1 Fluviibacter sp.
GGATATTCAGCGTCTCATCGTCCCATTGGATCGCCCGTTCGTGTTCCGGTGACCAATAGTCAGTGGTCTTGTACAGAAACTCTGCCGTTGCTGAGAGTGTCAGAAAGCCATGGGCAAATCCCGGCGGAATCCACAGCTGCTTCTTGTTATCGGCGGACAGGATCTCAGCCACCCACTGACCATAGGTCGGTGAGTCTTTTCGGATGTCCACGGCCACGTCAAAGACTTCACCCTGCACCACGCGTACCAGTTTGCCTTGTGCTTTGGGCGGTAGCTGGTAGTGCAGCCCACGCAGGACACCCTGGGTAGACTTGGAGTGGTTATCCTGGACGAAGGTTACATTGGTACCCGTGGCCATGCGAAATGCGTTCTCATTGAAGCTTTCGAAGAAGAACCCACGCTCATCCCCGAAGACACGCGGTTCAATTACTAAGACATCAGGGATTTTCGTGGGTGTTGCTTTCATCGAATGTCTTCCACCAGCAGATTCATCAGATACTGGCCGTACCCCGTTTTCAGATAAGGCTGTGCCAGTTGCTCTAGTTTCTCAGCGCTGACCCAGCCATTACGGAAGGCAATCTCTTCAGGGCATGCCACTTTAAGACCTTGGCGGTGTTCAATGGTCTGAATGAACTGTGCCGCTTCAATCAGAGAATCGTGGGTTCCAGTGTCGAGCCAGGCATAGCCACGACCCATGATCTCGACATTGAGCTGTTCCTGCTTGAGGTAGGTTTCATTCACCGTGGTGATCTCAAGCTCGCCCCGTGCCGAAGGCTTAATCGACTTGGCGATATCCACCACCTGATTGTCGTAGAAGTAGAGACCGGTGACTGCGTATTTGCTCTTGGGTTTAGCGGGCTTCTCTTCAATAGAAAGGGCTTTGCCCGCAGCATCGAACTCAACCACCCCATAACGCTCTGGGTCATTTACATGATAGGCAAAGACCGAAGCACCCGAGGTCTGAGCATCTGCCCGCTTGAGAATCGATGCAAAGTCATGACCGTAATAGAGGTTGTCGCCTAGGATCAGTGCGCTGGGGCTATTGCCGACAAACTGTTCACCCAGAATAAAGGCCTGCGCTAGGCCGTCTGGTGAAGGTTGAACACAATACGAGAGGTTAATGCCCCACTGCGAGCCGTCGCCGAGCAGTTGCTCAAAGCGAGGCGTGTCCTGCGGTGTCGAGATCACCAGAATATCCCGCATACCGGCCATCATTAGGCTAGTTAGCGGGTAATAGATCATCGGCTTGTCGTAGACCGGCAAGAGCTGCTTGGAAACGGACAGCGTTGCTGGGTAAAGACGTGTGCCAGAGCCGCCGGCCAGGATGATGCCCTTGCGAGTGCTGGTTTGTAGGCTCATGAGTTTGAGATTTCTTAGTTGGATATGCTTCATTATATTCAATAGGTACAAAGTCTGATCTGATATAGCAATTGCTCACTTTTAGCCTAGCAAAAGAATTTATACTTGACCCATGACAATCGCACTCCCTGAAAACATCTTTCTCGTAGGCCTGATGGGCGCTGGTAAATCCACGGTAGGGCGGATTCTGGCGCGACGCTTGGGGAAGCGCTTTGTTGATACCGATCACGAAATAGAAAAGCGAAATGGGGTAACGATCCCGGTGATTTTTGAGATCGAGGGCGAAGAGGGGTTTCGCCGCAGAGAGCAGGAAGTGCTGGCAGACTTGGCGCAGGAGAAAGATTTAGTGCTCAGTACCGGTGGCGGAATTGTGCTGAAGCCAGAAAACCGTGAAGTCCTGCGTAACGATGGTTTTGTGGTTTATTTGAACGCTCGCCCGGAATTGCTGGCTGAGCGCACCAAGCATGATCGCACCCGGCCATTGCTTAATGTAGAAGACCCGCTGACGCGTTTGCGTGAGTTGTTTGCGGTGCGCGACCCGCTTTATCGGGAGGTCGCTCACGCGGTTGTAGAAACTGGCCGAGGCGCCCCGCAACAGGTTGTTCAGGCAATTCTGGGTGAAATTAGCCGCATAGACCGCTAGGGCGGCATAAAATAACGCTTATGACTACAACGCATCAGACCTTGACCGTTGCGCTGGATGAGCGCAGCTACCCCATCCACATTGGCTGTGGCCTATTGGGCAATGCCGCGCTTTGGGCGCCGCACCTCAATCCTAAGATGGGTGCCGTGGTCATTACAAATACCACCGTAGCACCGCTATACCTGGATAAGGTGCTGGCTACTTTGGCTGAATTGGGTTGTCCGGCATTCTCGGTCGTGCTTCCTGATGGTGAGGAATATAAATCCTGGGAAACGCTGAATACGGTCTTTGATGCGTTGCTAGAAAATCGCTGTGAACGCGGCACTACTTTGATTGCGCTGGGTGGCGGGGTCATTGGTGATCTGGTTGGGTTTGCGGCGGCCTGCTATCAGCGTGGTGCGCCGTTTATTCAGGTGCCAACGACATTGTTGTCGCAGGTAGATTCTTCGGTGGGTGGCAAAACAGCAATTAATCATCCCTTAGGCAAGAACATGATTGGTGCGTTTTACCAACCCAAGTTGGTGCTGGCCGATCTGGATACGCTGGATACGTTGCCGCCGCGCGAAGTGGCTGCTGGAATGTCGGAAGTGATCAAGTATGGCTTGATCCGGGACGAAGCCTTTTTC
>JBJTFJ010000190.1:0-27509 GCA_046093345.1 Fluviibacter sp.
GTCAGTCATTCCGGCCTCTCATAATCCAACTGGAACTGCGCTTCGCGTTGTGCCATCTGAAACGCCGCCCGTAATTGCTTCTGCCGTTCCGGCGGCAGTTTGGCGAATTGTTCTTTCGATTCTCGTATAGCTTTGGCAGCAGCGGCCATTCTTTTAACGGTGGAGGTGTGATAGATGTATTCGATAAAGGGGCTATCACTAGTCATTATGCATCCGCCCGGCCTTCAACGCGCCAATCGGTGATGTAGCGATGGACGGTGACTTCGGTGTCGTTTACCCCGAGGCATCCGTAGGTTTTTTCTTGTCGTTTGAGCCGGAGGTCTTTGATTACTGCGTCAGCTATGCGGTAGACGTAAAGGTGTTTTTTAAGGTCAGGACGGTTGTGGAACTTTGGTTCTACCCTGGCGTCGATGACGTATTTTTTGTCCCACTCTGGTAATGCGTCGTGGATTACGCCTGCGAGTCGGTCGCGGAGTTCTTCGTCAGATTGGTTCGTCATGAGTTGTTCTTGTCAACTTTCCCTTTACGGCCATGTCGATGATGACGTCCACAACTGCGTCGGCCATCCACTCGGATATGGTGTTGTCCACGAAGATGTAGGGCCAGTTGCAGTGGCTGTCGTAGGACTCTTTGATGGCGACGGCGATTCTGTCGCGTAGCTCGCTCATGGGACCACCACATAGGTTGTGTTGCCGACAATTTTTCTGGTTTCAGCTTTGGGGTCGTAGATATCTACGTTCCAGTAGTTGAGGTGGGTGCTGCCAAACATGGCGGCGAATCGGTTGTCGGTGGTGTTTTGCCAGTCTGACCAGTTGTCTCCGCGTCTGGCGACGTCGCGGATTTTGTATCTGGTGTCGTCTGGTGTGGTCTTTTTCGTCCAGGGTTGTTGGCCGTATTTTCTTTCGGGGTTTCCGATGAGGATGAATGAAAGTTCGTCGGGGTTGGGCGAGTTTGGTGTGTAGGCGTATTTGCGTAGCCATGCTCCGGCTACTTGTGCGCCTTGGCTATATCCGAGAACTATTTTGGGGCCGGAAGTGATGCGGATGAGTGTGTTGAGTTTTTCGGCCCCGGTGGCGATGGAGCCGGTGCCGGTGGGGTCGAGGGTGGCGGGGTATTTGACTTGGATTTGGGTTCGCCCGTCTGCAACGGCGAATCCTTTGCAGACCCGTTTCATGTAGTTGACGGTTTTGTCGAGCCCGACGTCGAGGGCGCTGATGGTTAGTACGGTGGTCATCTTTTTCCTGGTTCCGGTCGTTTGTTCCAGAAAGCGCACCGCATAGGGATTTCTCGTCGTCCGTGTCGCCCGGGGTGGCCGTTTTCTTTGGTGCATACGACGCCGGGGCGATGGGGGTGTGGCGTTCCGCAGATGGTGAAGTTCATGAGTTTGTTTTTGCCTTCCCATGCCAGGGTTCGATTTTTTGGTCGTATGCGGTGATGGTGGCGATTGCGGCGTCGGCGTAGATGGCGGCGGTGATTGGGCCGGGGATGATGGAGCAGTAGGGGTTTTGCGATGCTGCTCGGCGGATTGCCTCGGCTACGGCTTCTCTGAGGCCGGGGTGTCGGCTGCGCTTACTCGCCATTGGCTTCTTTTCTGAGTTCCATTGCTTCGGCGGGGGATATGTAGCGTTTTCCGCAGTCGATGCAGGCGATGAAGTCCCCCCATAGCCATGTGGTGCTGATGCAGGGGCAGTCGTTCATTGGCCGATTTTTTCGCAGTCGCAGTCGTCGTCGTAGTCCAGTGGGGTGGATAGGACTGTTTCGATGATTCCGTCGATTTGGCGTGAGGCTTCTGATAGGCGGATGAATAGCCAGGCCCCTGCCGCGATGGTGGCGGCGATGATGGCCGTTGTCATTTGCGGTGCCTGAGTATTTCGGCTGTACGCACGCACGATTCGACGGTTTCGCATCCCCATTCAATATCTTCGGGGTGGGTTTGGGTGGGGAACACGATGCGCCGGACGGCTTCTATGTCGCTGTCGTCTAGGTCGGCAGCGGGGCAGGGTTTGGCGTAGACGGCTTCAAAGATTTCAGCGGCCAGGCTGGCAGCTTCAATTTTTTGATACCACTCGACGTGGTTTCTGATGACTGCTGCGATCAGATCGGTTGTGCCTTGGATCATGAGTCCGATACTACAACAAAGCGGAACTATTACGGTAATAGTTTGTGGGTGAGTCGAACGATTGTTTGATATGCTGAGCGGAGAGGGCGGTGAATGCCTCTGCACCTCCCCCCGGCCACTGCGGGCAGTGAGATTCGACCACCGGGGACGTCAGTGCAGCGTTTAGCCGCTAAACAACTCGCCCTGAGCAGGGTTATGCCTTGCTGCACCCAGGATTGATGGCCGCGAAGAGACGTAAGTGAGGTTAACGTTCTCTTGAGCTATCACTTATCACTTTTTGTGGGCTGCTTTGTAGGCTTCTTCGACTGATTGCGGTATGCGGCCCCGATCGGATACCTCAAAACCTTTTTCCTGGCCCATTCGCGGATGATTGTTCGTTGTTCGACGGCGACAGCTTCTGCTTCGATGGCTTCTTCGCGTTGGCCGTCGAGGTTGGTTGCGGCTTCGATGAATGGGTTGATCGCGTCCCAGAACTTCTTGGCGTTTTTGTTGGACAGGTCGAGGCTGTATCTGGTGCCTTGAACGACAAAAGCTATGGTCACGTCGGCTTTTCCGCCGTCCATGTCATCTATGAGGACTGTTTGGGTAGCCATTGTGTTTCCTTTCGTTGGGGATTGCCGGAAGTAATAGGAGGTTACTTCATTGTCCTTGTGGTCGCTGGTGGGGTCAAGTTCCTGCTGGTTGGTGATGCTTTGATTGGCTAAATAAATGTTACGATTAAGAATGAGGACTTTGTAAGGGGGCCTCTATTACTGCTATCACCGATCTTATTTTGAACGCGCAACGCGAATTGGTGGCGGCTAGGGCTCTGGGGGATTCCTTGTCGGAGAGGGTGTGGGAAGCGGCGGTCAACCGGCTGTTGGATATCTATTCAGGAGACTCTACCGATGAGTGATCGTTTGGCGGGACACCACTTCCTGTGGGGTTCCTGTGTTTGCGGCTGGTATGGGGAGTTGTGGGAAGACCACGTTGCGGAGTTGCTGGTCGATGCCCCTTTAGAGCCGGTTGTGGTTGAGTGATGCAGCCGCCCTCTGATTTGAGGGACCGTGGAACCCAGTTTTGGATGGAAGTAACTGGGGCGGTCGAACTGGATGCTTCTGGACACATTTTGTTGGGTGAGGCGTGCAGAATCATTGACCGTTTGGATCGTCTAGCTTCGGCTTTGAACGGTTCCGGTAGGGATTGGCTGAAGCTTGGTGACGATATTGAAGATATCGGTCGCGGGAAGATCGCCGTCAAAGTTGTTGTCGATGGGCTTCTTTCGGAGGGCCGTCAGCAGCAGTTGGCGTTGAAGACGGTGTTAGCGCAGCTTGGTTTGGGTAAGGCCACGGAGAAGGCTTCGAGGGAGAAGTCGGCGTTGCAGTCGTGGCTGGAGTCGCGTAGTGGCTAAGACCGTAACGCGAAAGCCGATGGAGCCGGTGGAAATGCGGCCCAATGTCATCAATGGTCGGCGGGTCGGTAACCAGATACCGAATATCAACACTATTCCGATTCACGATTCGACTGCTCGCGGCGACGAAGCTGTGGAATTTCTTGCTTTGGTCGGTATTGACTTGGACCCTTGGCAGGAACATATCTTGCGGTCATCGTTAAACACGTCGGATCGCAAGGGCGGCGGACCTCCTAAATGGTCGGCCACCGAGGTCGGCTTGGTTGTGCCCCGCCAATGCGGCAAAACGGTGATTGCCGAGTTGCGAGAGTTGGTGGGGCTCTTCGTATTTGGTGAACAGCTACAGATTCATTCCGCTCAGTTGTTTGGGACGGCGAAGGAAAGCTTTCTTCGACAGGTTGCCCGTATCCGTCGCTGTCCCGATCTGATGGATATGGTTCATAAGTTCCGCACCGGAAACGACAACGTTTCCATTGAATTGAAGAACGGTTCGCGTCTGATGTACCAGGCGCGGGGGAATGACCCGTCCCGTGGGTTTTCGGCTGACCTTGTGGTCTACGACGAAGCTTACGGGCTCACCGCCGAGGTGATTGCGGCATCAATGATGACGCTATCCGCACGTCCGAATCCCCAACTGTGGTACTGCTCATCCACCGGTATGGAGGATTCGGAATTTCTTTTTCGCGTGCGTGAGCGCGGCGTGGAACGCGCTCCCCGGCTAGCTTTTTTTGAGTTCTCGGCCACCCCAGGGTGTGACCCGAGAGACAGAGAAGAGTGGTACAAGGCTATTCCGGCCTTGGGTATCAGAATCGAAGAGGAATTCATCGAGTCTGAGGGTCATGCCCTGGATTGGGGTAAACAGTTCTGCCGGGAAAGGCTTGGATTGTGGGCCGATACGAGCCAGCGTGACGTTCTTCCGAAGGAATGGTGGGAAGCCTGCGCCGATCTTGAATCTTTAGTGGTTGGTGAGGACATTGTTGCTGCTGTCGATGTGTCTCCGTTCCGAGATTCAGCTTCCGTCGCGGTGTGCGGGTATGCGTCGAACGGTCGCCGCCAGGTCGAGGTTGTAGAAACCGGTAAGGGCACCGATTGGGTGGTTGATTTTATTCGCAAGCTGTACATGTCATCTAATCCGCCAGCCAAAGTCGCTATTCAGGGCGGCGGTGCGCCGGGTTCGCTGATAGCCCCTCTCATGCAGGAGGGGGTCGAGTTGACCGTACTAGGGACTGCGGATATTGCTCGGGCTACTGGTGAGTTTCACGATTCGGTTCGGGATAGATCGCTGGTTCATTTGGGTGATCCGGTGCTGGGTTTGGCATTGAGTAATGCCACCCGCTACAGCATCGGTTCTAAAGAAGGCGGATCAGAGTCTCCTTCGTGGGGATTTGCCCGTAAAGACATATCCGCTGCTGACATTACGCCGCTTGTGGCGTGCTGTTACGCATTTTATGGAATGAGTAAATTGAACGCCGACAGGGCAGTTGAAGAGGCCCGCAAGCCGGTCGGGGCGCATAAAGGTGCCCCTATTGGCGGGAGGATTTGGTAAGTGCCGCAGATCATCACACCCCCTCCCTATGGGCCAGCGGGGTCAAATAGAAACCCTTACGGGGTTAATCAGCAGTTGTATCCTCTTGAGGCCCCGCCATCGGAGTCGGGTAAGGCACTAGAGGAATACATTGGGGATCAAGTTTTTCCCCGATGGCAGCAGGAGAAGGAGCGCCTCGACCGCATCGGCTTGTGGATGGACGGCAAGCAGCCATATTGCGTGAAGGTTGGCCCGCGAGATATGGAAAAGCGGGCCCTTTTGGAGCTTTCGCGTTCGCCGTGGCTTGGCTTATCGGTTTCGATATACGCGCAGGCTATGTATGTTGACGGATACCGTTCGCCGTCTTCGGAAAGCCGCACGAACGCATCGCCCTGGGACATTTGGGTGGGAAATAATTTCTCGGCTCATCAGATTTCTGTTCACCGCTCAGCTATCGGCTACGGATATTCTTTTGTCCGATGCCTACCCGGCGAGGACTACATGGGTAATCCTCTGCCGATTATGCGTGGGGTATCAGCTAAGCGCATGTTCGCCATGTATGACGATCCGGTAGCCGATGATTTCCCAGAAACTGCCCTTGAGTTAATGTCAGATAATAAGACTTGGCGTTGGTATGACGACGAGGTATGGCACGAATATGAATGCGAGTCGCTCGGGGGAAAGTTCACCTACAAACGCACGGTCGAACACAATCTTGGTGTCTGCCCGATCGTGCGCTATGTCAATCAGCAAGATTTAGATGGCCGTTGCATCGGTGATGTTGAGCCGGTCATTGCCGTAGCTGCCCGTATCGACAAGACCGACTATGACCGTCTACTGGTTCAGCACTACAACTCTTGGAAAGTTCGTACTGCGACTGGCTTGGAGCAGGCTGATTCAGATGCTGACCGCACGGCGGACAAGCGGAAGCTGGCTCAAGATGACATGCTGGTGTCTTCTGATCCCAACGTGACGTTCGGTTCGCTTCCCGAAACCAACCTGGCCCCGTTCATTGCGGCACATGAATCCGATGTTGAGTCCCTGGCATCAATGGAGCAGCTTCCCTCTCACCTATTTACCGGGAAAGTCATCAATGTTTCTGCTGAAGCCCTAGCCGCTTCGCGGGCTATGACTACGCAGAAGTTGTTGGAGAAGCAGACGTCAATGGGGGTTTCCCATGCCCGTCTGTTGCGTTTGGCTGCTGGTATCGCCGGGGATACCAGGGCTTCCACCGATTTCGCGGCCAGGGTTTCGTGGCAGGACGTCGAGGTCCGTTCACTGGCCCAGGCGGCAGATGCTTACGGCAAGGTAGCCCAGCAACTCGGCGTTCCCAAAGAATTCCTGTGGCGGTTCATTCCTGGCTTCGACGCAACAGATGTTCAGGAAATGCGGGACATGGCGTTGGACAACGATCCTCTCACCAAATATCTGCGTGACGAGTTCGGCCAGAAACAGCAGCAACCAGCCGATCAGCCAGTTAATGATCCTGCGGTTCCCAGTCCAGGTCCGGTTTCAGAGTCTGCCTAAATGATAATTCTTGATCTTTTCTGTGGTGCCGGGGGTGCCGGGGTCGGCTATAACCGCGCCGGATTTGACGTGGTTGGTGTCGATATCGAACCACAGCCGCGTTATCCGTTTGAATTAATTCAGGAAGATGCGTTTGAATTTATTGAGCGGGGTGGCTGGAAAGGATTTGACGCTATCCACGCTTCCCCGCCGTGCCAGCGATGGTCTTCTCTCACCAGGGGATTCAATAGAATTGAGGACTATCCCGACGTTATTGCCTACGTCCGCCATCTGCTAGTTCAAACTGGTCTTCCCTACGTTATTGAAAACGTGCCCGCCGCACCGCTGGACAATCCGGTAACTCTCTGCGGAGAAATGTACGGCCTTGATGTTATCAGGCACAGAATTTTTGAAACCAATTGGAATTTGCAGCAGCCTCGCCATATCCCTCATCGCGGCCCGGTCGCCGGGTGGCGTCACGGAAAAATGTATGAAGGCCCCTATCTAGCTGTTTACGGTCACGGTGGCGGCAAGGGAACCATTGAGGCGTGGCGCGAGGCGATGGACGTTTATTGGATGGAAACTCGTCCTGAAATTTCTCAAGCAATTCCTCCCGCTTACACGCAATATATTGGTTCTGAGTTATTGAAAGTTCTTTTGGGAGGTGATGTAGATGCTTTCGATGGGCCATCACGAAGCGCAGAAAAGTATTGCCAAAGCTGTGGTCGAAGAACTCGGGCATCTATGGCACATTCTCGACCCGCATGATCTGAAAGGGACCACTGCATCATGGCTGAAATCTGTTCGCCCGGTAGTCGAACGCGGGTATCTGACTTCTCAGTATGTAGCTGCGGAGTTTGTCAAAGCCTCGCACAATGCCGCACTACCAGGGGCGCCAGACCTTACGGTAGAAATACCAAATCCATTGGGGGCGTTCGGTTTTCACGTTCAATCGGACAGAAAGACGCAACTCCGAATAGCCGTTTCAATGAAGGTTACCGGCCCGGTTACGGTAGCCAACGACAGCAAACCAGGGATGAGCAAAATCCAAATCCACGAATTGATGCAAAACGGGCTAAATAAATCTTCCGGAGCAGCAGTCAGACTTGCCCTCAACGGCGGGCGCGGCATGGTCCGAATGCTGGCAGAGGCCGACGACAGCATCAAGGGTGTGCAAAGCGTAGCCGAAGATGACGCCTGCAAGAGTTGCCGATTCTTAGCGGAAACCCCATTGTTCAAGGGGGTCCATACACCGAAACAGCTTGACGCCGTTGCGGTTGGTCATGACCACTGTCTCTGCAGTGTTAAACCAATTTTTTAATTACCAGCAGAAATAGTGATATTCTAATAGTTAGAGCAACTATGCAATTAGATGCCCTTTATCTAAATTGCAAACACTGAAAGTGTTGTAATGGACTACAAACCGCCCCAATCCGTCCAGGCCGAAGCCCGACGAGCATTGCAGTGGATCAAAGAAGGCCATGCCGGTAGAGGATTTACCGACACCGGTCGCAAACGTGCTTCCGACCTGGCTCGGGGTGCCGCAGTGTCCCGGGAAACCATTGGCCGCATCGCGTCCTACTTGTCCCGCCACGCCGTTGACAAAAAAGGCAAGGGATGGTCACCGGGAAGCGAAGGATACCCCAGCCCGGGTCGGGTTGCCTGGGCAGCATGGGGCGGCGACCCGGCCCGTTCGTGGGTAGCAAAAGTACTCAAATACGACAACGACGCCGAAGACGATAAAAGCGACGACTAAGACTTAACGCCATAAGTGGCGGCGGGTGAACGCACAACCCTACGGAAAAGTGCGGAAGGAAAAATGCAAAACGAAATCGAAGACACTGAAGACACCCAGGCTGTTGTAGATGTTTCTGATGTTTCAGAGGTGTCTGCGGAGCCGGTTGACGAGTCGGACGAGAAGTTCATTTCCCAACGGGAATTGGACAGGATTCTTCAGAAACGCTTGAAGCGTCAAGAAGATCAGCTACTCAAAAAGTATTCCGACTATGAACAGCGCGTCTCAGATTCTGAGGCATTTAGAAAACTTCAAGACGAGAAAGCTACCGACGCCGAGCGTTGGGAGAAAGAACGTGAAAAGCTCAACGCCTTGCTGAAAGAGCGAGACGAGAAGCTCACAACGCTTGAACGGTCCAACCTGATCGCAGACCTTGCCAGCGAGAGGGGTTTACCGAAAAGCTTTTGGAAACGAGTCCAAGGCAGCACCGAAGAGGAAATTGCCGAGGATATGGATTCCATCATTAAAGACCTGGGTCTTGATGTGACCCCGGGAGAAGGCAAGACAACGCCGAAACCTGCTGGCCGTAAGGCTGCGGTGTATGGCGGCGGCGGTGTTACCGAAGACCCTGAACCGGACACCGATGCAATTGTCGCAAGAATCCCTCGCGGGCCCCAAATTCGGGTAGAAAGACCCCGCTCTTACAAGTAAGGATTGACTTACAACTATGGCTAACAGCTTTATCAAGCCTACAGTTGTGGTGGATACTGCAATCAAGCTGCTTCAGCGCGAGATTGTTCTGCCCCAACTGGTTTGGCTCAACGGTATCGGTGATTTCGCTGGCAAGTACCAGGACACCATCACCATCCGCGTTCCCGCCCGCACCACCGCGAACACCCGTTCGTTCCGTGGCACCGGATCGGCTCGCAACCTCGTCACCTCCGACCTCACCGAGAACGCCATCCCGGTCACGCTCGACCATGACGTGTACCACGCCGCCGCTCTCACCGATGAGGAATTGACCCTCGACATTACCGATTTCGCCTCGCAGGTTCTGAATCGTCAGATTCGCGCCGTTGCCGAGGAACTGGAAAACGGTTTGGCTGCGGAGATTGTCGGCGCGAACTACGCGCAGAACGGCAACCGGGTCGATATCGACGGTGCCGCCAACATCTTCAACGCCGTTGTGGATGCCCGCCGCAAGCTCAACGACAAGTACGTCGATCGCAACGGTCGCGTTCTCGTTGTTGGCTCTGCCATTGAGGCCGCGTTCCTCAAGTCGTCGGTGTTCAACCGCTACGATTCGACCGGCGACACGCCTAACAGCGCACTGCGCCAGGCTCAGATCGGTGACGTGGCTGGCCTGCAGGTTGTCGTTTCCGACGCCCTGCCGCACGGCGATGCCTACATGTTCCACCCGACCGCGTTCGTCATGGCGACTCGGCCCCCGGCTGCGCCGCGTGGCGCGAGCTTCACCGCTGCCGCTTCGGCTGCCGGTCTGGCTGCACGCTGGCTGATGGACTACGACTACTCTTCGACCACTGATCGTTCGCTGGTGGACACCTTCGTGGGCTACCAGGCGGTTGTCGATCCGGTTGATGGGTTCGTTCGTGGTGTTCGCCTGCACCTGAAGGCCACCAGCCTGACCATCGGCAACACCGGCACGGTCACCGCCGCTTCCGGTGCCAACCACACCCGCCAGTTGACCCTGGTTGACTCCAACGGCGACAGCGTTGCCGCCGATGCAGAGACTGTGTGGGAGTCCTCGGTTGCCGGTAAGGCCACCGTTTCCTCGACTGGTCTGGTGACTGGTGTGGCCGCTGGCGCGACCAACATCACCGCCACCAAGGACGGCGTTACGGCCACCTGGGCACTGACGGTCAGCTAAATGGCCCTCGCCCCGCCGTTAGTGGACGTGGATACTTTGTCTGCGTTCATGCGGACCACGTTCTCACCATCTGAAGAAGAGCAGGCTTACCTGATCCTTCAGGTGGTGAGCGCGTGGGCTCGTTCGGCGGGAATGGTCAACTGGAACCTCACTGATAACCTTCCGCCAGACGATGTGGCGGGCGTTATTCTGTCGGCTTCGCGCCGCGAAATGACTAACCCCAATAGGGTTATCAGTGAGGCTCTAGGCCCAGTTTCAGTTACATGGGCACCCCCTCCGGACAATTTTTTCACCCCTGGTGAGCTTCGCATTCTGGCCCGCAAAAAATCGGGCAGCTTGTACACGATTTCGACCAGGCGAGAAGAAGATGCTTGGGGAGTCGGTTACCTGCACATGCGGGCGGACCTTTCTGACGATCCGATCCCTTATCTGAATTACGGCGAACCAGGGTTCGATGGGACTATCCCAGGGTGAGAATTTCCGGTGGCGACACCATCGAAGTGTTTCGTTCCGATGGGGCAGACCGTTTCGGTGATCGCGCTTTTTCGTCCATCGGCACCATCGGTCATGTGATTGTGCAGTGGGCGTCGGCCTCGTCCTCGGCTTTGCGTTTTCATTCCACGGACTCCATGCAGGAAACCTCAAGCATTTCAGCGGTGCTTTTTTGTCCGCGTGACGCTGCGATCACGCTGCAGGCGCGAGACAGAATTGTTTTGAATAACAGAACATTCCAGGTTGTTGGCGATCCCGAATGGTACGGCAATAATCCGGTTACAGGAACTGTGTACTCGCATTACATGATGCAAGTGGAAATGGTTTCTTAAATGTCAGATAAATTTGTTGAGTATTCGATTCCGATTCCAAATCCAGCTTTAGCGGAATGGCTTCGCGGACCCGAGTGCCGCGCTGCTGTTTCCGAGATAGCTCAGGAAATTTTCTCCATCTACCAAAATACTGTTCCAGTACGCGAGGGCAATCTCAAGAGGGGTGCATATTGGGACGTTCAGTTGGGCGGCTGGGGGGCCGAGAAAGACCGCTATTTTGGTATTGTCGGTAACCGTGCTGTCTCGTATCGTGGTCAAAAGGGGAAACCTTATCCGCGTTACATTGAGGGCGGTACTCGGAAAATGCCTGGTCAGCATCAGCTAGAAAACGCTGTTGCTGCTGTGACCGGGGATATTTCTGCCGGAGCTATGGCTATTCCCGGCCTGCGGTACAACCCCAAGGGCCGCGGTTCCACGCTTCAGGGACCGGGCGGGAAGTTTATTAGAAATCCATTGAAGGACACCAAGTAAGTGTCTGTGAATTTGCCGGATTGGTTCAAAGGCGGCTTTGTTGACGTTGAAGAACTGATCTGCGATTTGTTCTCTTGGCTGCTCGGGAATGATATTCCTGTAGTAACATGGTTAGTAGAGGACTATTACCTAAATCCGAGGCCGGTAATCAGGGTTCACCGCGCAACGGGTAGGGCAGTTGATGGAATGCCATTCGATCACGCCGTCGTGCAGATCGGTGTGTTGTCGCGGAGCCGACAGGATTCGTGGGAACTCATCAGTTTTGTGCGTCATGTAATGGCTGCATGTTCAGGCGGTTTCAAGGTTCCTAGACAAGATGGAACAAAGACACAGATTAATTCTGTGGAGGAATGGGTCGGTCCCGTTCAAGCTCTTGACGAATTCGTAGACGACAAATTCGTCTCCGTTAACTACCGAATTCTGGTGCGTGAACCACGGCGAGAATCGCCTGACTACTACCGCCAGATCATGAACAATCTCCCATCTTAGGAAAGAGTTATGGCTAACTTTGAAACCTACAGGGATGCGAAGAACGAACTGGTTCTTGCCAGCCTGCGCCTTGCGGTGCTTTTCGCCCCTATGTCTACCACACCGATCACCACCCTGGAAAACCCCACCACTGGCGATCTGGTGTCTCTGCCGAATTACCGGTCTGCTGGTCTGATCGAAAAAGGTGCTGGTGTCGATCTTGGCGTCGATACGTCGAACAACGAGATTGAGGCTTACGGCGATGCCGAGCCCGTCCGCACCATCATCAACAAGCGGACCACCACTTTCCAGGCGACTTACCTGGAAACCAACATCACCACTCTGGAACACTTCTGGGGAACCGATTACTCTGGCGTCGTTCCGTCGAGCTTCGGCGGTGTGGTTCTGGAAACCCCGTCGCTTCCCAAGAACATCTACTACCGCTGCATTCTGCTCGGCCAGGATGATGTTGACGGCGATCCGCTGTACCCGTACTGGATCATGCCGCGAGTCAAGCTGGAAAAGGTTGACAACCAGGGCATGAAGGACGACAACGCGGTGTCCTACAACCTGACATTCCGCGCCTTCAAGGACGCGGTTGCCGGTTTCTCGGTGGCGCAGGGCTTTACCGGCCCCGGCTGGACGCACCTTGTTTCGCGTGCCGGTTTCGTCGCCGCCCCGACCGCGCTGACTGTCGCCGCCGCCTCGGGCCAGACCGCTGTCAGTTCGCTGACCGCTGCTGCCGGGTCGGCTCATACCACACAGTTGAAGGTCACCGGCAACAACGGCATCAACTACACCCCGGTCGAGGGTGTCACCTACAGTTCGGCCACCCCGGCAAAGGCCACCGTGTCCTCGACTGGCCTGGTCACTGGTGTGGCTGCGGGTACCTCGGTTATCACCGCTTCGTACCTGCCTGCTGGCGAGTCGGTTCCGGTCACCGGAACGGTGACGGTCACCGTCAGCTAAGCATTTCCCTGGGGGTAGGTGGCGATCCCATCTACCCCCAGGGAATCGCTCTCACAAAAGAAAACAAACATAGGAGAGGACTATGGCTGCAGCACGCAAAGACGGAGAGGAAACTCTCTTTGAGAGGCTTCGCCGCGAGGTGAAGGTTCCCGATCCGCTTCGTGTTACCGAAGAAATTGTTCTTGAATGCCCGACTAAGGACAAGCTTGATCTGTCACAGAAGGCCGATGACGAGGTTGAGTCTAACAAAATCCTTTTGGGTGAGGACAACTTTCATAAATTGAATGAGTTGTTTGGGCCGGAAGCCCCGCAGTTGTGGGCTGAGTTCAATAAAGCTTACGTCGCACATTTTTTCCCTACCCAGAGCGGGTAGTAGAGCTTGTAAATCGCTTCTGGGAAGCGATTGAGTGGGATTTCCAACACCTTCTCAGTGTTGATGCCTACGACTATTTCAGGGATACCCGCCCCTGGTCACAGTTTCTGCGATTCTTTGATCGACTTTTGAAAGTCGAAGGATCGGCTGTGTTGGATGCATACCTCAATGATCCTGATGTGGTTGAGGCGATGGCGTCGGCGGGGGAGCCCGAAAAATCATCGAATAACCCTTCACTTTTTGGCTGGACAGCAACTTTATCTGCGCTGCGTGACTTGCAAGATCAGATGATTGCTTCCAGAGGCGGAACGAAGTTCGTTCCCCGTCCAGTGATACCCGGTAGACGGGAGAAGTTGCGGCGGGCGGACGAGAAATTGCGGGGCACTGTCAGCAGAATCATCGGATCGGACTGAAACTTTGTCTCTAGCAGGAAACATCAAAGTCGGTGTTGGCCCATCGGCTAAGAATTTCTGGAACGAATTCAAGGCCCAAACTAAGGCCAATTCTCCTAGTCTTAACGTCCCGGTACATGCCGATCTTAGTCGGCTGCGCCGCGAGCTTGCTTTGGAGCGTAAGCGGCAAGAGGCTAACGCGATCAACATGCGTGTGCGTGTTGATCGCGCCGGTATGCGCGATGTGCAGTCGTTGCGCCGGGAAGTCGATCATATTTATAAAGTTTCTTCGGCCCGTAAAGCGATCCGCATTCAGATCGCGGTGGTTGGTGCTGCCGCGTTGCCCGCTACGGCGCAAGGAATTTTGTCACTCACGACAGCTATAACCCAGTTGTCGCGGGTGGCTTTGGTGCTTCCTGGGGTCTTTGCGTCCGTTACTGCTGCGGTGGGCACGATGGCAGCCGGGTTTCGTGGTGTTGGCGATGCGCTGAAAGCTTCCGGCGATGGCATGAAAAATAATCGCCAGTATGCGCGTGAGTACGAGAAGGCCACTCGGGCTTTAGAGCGGGCCCAGCGCGACGTGGTTAAGGCGTTGAAGGATGCCAACCGCGAGATTGAAGATCAGAAAGACAAACTGCAGTCCGGCGCATTGAGTGCCGAGCAGGCTCAGATTAATGTTCAGCGCGCTAATGAGCGGCTTGCTCAGGGTGGCTTCAAGTCCATGTCGGACTGGCGTCAGGCAGTCCTTGACGTCAAGCAAGCAAATTTCGATTTGGCTCAGACGCTGAAACAGAACAAGCGTGACATTCAGGACTACTACGACAACACCGTCAAGGGTGCTACGCAGTCGGACACGTTCAAGAATTCTGTTGACCAACTGAATAACAGCCTTGACGCATATACAAAAGCGCAACTTCAAGCTGCCGGTATGTCGGAGAAGTTCATCGAAGCGATGGACAACCTCTCTCCGAAAGCCCAGATGTTCGTTCGGGAACTTGTCGGCCTGAAGGATGAGTGGCGTGGCCTGACAAATTTGGTGCAAGACAACCTGTTCGATGGCCTGGGCAGGAGCATTACTGATCTATCTAACGCTCAACTGCCGATGCTCAAGCGGCGGATGGGGGAAATTGCCACTAGCTTGAATGGCGATTTCAAACAGTTGATTGCTACGGTTGGTTCTGAAAAGAACGCTAGTAGCATTTCTAAGATTTTTGATCGCACTGCTAAGGCTTTGTCGGCGGCGAAGCCGGGTCTTGATTCTTTTGTTACTGCGTTTTTGCATTTGTCGGAGGTTGGGTCTAGGTTCTTGCCGCGTTTCGCGCAAGCCTTTGACACTTTGGGTAAGCGTTTCGATGCGTTTATCAACCGTGCTGATGCGGACGGTTCGCTTGAGCGGTGGATCAATCGCGGTATTGATACTATCAACAGTTTGTTTAATTCTTTAGGTTCTTTGGGTTCGATCATGGGGTCGATCACAAAGGCTTACGAGTCGGCTACCGGGAACTTTGGCGGTTTTGCTTCAACGTTGGAAAAGACGTTGGCGAAGTGGGCTGAGACGTTGGCCTCTCCTGCCGGTCAGGCGCGGCTGCGCGGCTACATTAAGTATGCCGGGGAGTTTATGGACCGGCTTAAGGAAGCTCTTCCTGGCATCTTGAATTTGATCCAGGGTTTCGCTGATGGGTTACGGGCTTTTGCCGCTATTACCATGCCGATCTTGTCCGGTATCGGTAACTTTATGTCTACTCACGTTCCTTTGATTAGAGCTTTGGTCACTGCTTGGGCTGGGATCAAGACTGTTAAACCTATTTGGGAGAACTTTTTCAAAGTCATCCGAAAAGGTAAAGAGGGCTGGACTAATTATCGTTCTTCAATTGTCTCTGCTAAGCAGGCTGTTGAGGATTTGAGGAATGAGCAAGCAATTCTTGCTCAGAAACAAAAAGGCCATCAAGCGCAGTATATGCGTGATTTGTGGGCGCAGCGTCGGGCCGTTAACGACCTTGAGCGGGCTAATTTAATTAGTCAGTTGAATCGCACCAAAGCTTATGAAAAGTTATCAAAAGCTGAAAATAAACTTTCCAAAAGTGGGAAAAAGCTATCAAAAGCTATTATTGCTGATGCTTCTAATCCTGTAGTTTACTTTGACGACATTGCCAAACAGCGCAGTAAAGTTGATAAACAAAAACGCGAAGTTGCTCGGTTACGCGGTCTGTTTGATGGTATCACCGCTCAGGGGGCAGCTAATCAGGTTGCTGCCGCCCAGCGGGTAGCAGCCGCATCTGATGTTGTTATCGCGTCACAGCGGAAATTAAACGTTTCCCAGGAACTCGGTAAAGACATTACAAGACGTCTTACTACCGCTCAAGATAAATTGGCTGGGAACACCGGGTTCGGCAAAGTCGCCAAGTCTATTGGAAGTCGCGGTAGCGGTGGCTTGGTGGGCATGTTTGAGCGTCTTATCGGCTCAATCGGAACGCTCACTAACAAAAGTTTCGGAAGTTTGTCTAGGGCCATTGGTTCCAAGGGGCGCGGCGGACTAGTCGGCATTCTTGGCGGTCTAGCATCGGCTATGGGCGGGGTAGTGGCCGGTGCGATCGGCGGCCTGGGAACCATCGGCCTGGTCGTTGCCCTGGATAGGTTGTCTGCCGCCCAGCAGAAGGCTGCCGACCGGGCCCAATATCACCTTGACAAATTGACGGCCCTCAAGAACGCAATTGATCCGACAACGGGCGCTGTTACCGCTGAAGGAATCCAGCAATCCTTGGGCATGGCTCAGGAAACAGAGATTACCGGCAAGGGCAACAAGACACTTACGGTTAATGCTCTTGATGATGCGAAGAAGTTGGGGATTACCCCGCAAAGGATGGGCTCGTCATTTGACCCCACCCAGATCGCCGCAACTAATGAAGTTCTGAATAAGGCTGATGCGAATACCTTGTCAGCCGTGCGCGGCGGCAAAGATGAGCAGTGGGAGCGCATCAAGGAAGATGCGCGGAACCAGGGCATCACTGATGAGGTTTACGCTAAAGCCCTTAACGGCGATCAGGCTTCTGTAAAGAAGTTTGAGGAATATGTTAAGGGTCTTTGGAAGAGAAACCCTGGTTCTTTGGGTGGTCTGCTTCCCATGTCTACGGCGTTGCCAGGCATCCTCCCCGATCTTGGTACCGGTGCCGAGAATCTTTACCAGACAACCCCGGGCATTTCTGTTGGTCAGACAACCCGCGAGAACCTTAACATTAATGCGGATGCCGGAAACAAATTTAAGCAGCGGCAAACGCAGGCCAATTTGTCGGCTGCCGGTAAAGCTAGGTTCCCTTCGGCGACTGATATTAATAAACAACCCGATGGCAGCATTGCTTTCAATGTAGATCGTTTGACTCGCCAGCAGGTTGAGGCTTTGCAGAATGGCGACGAACTTGTACCAAATTCTGCTGTCCAGTCGCTGACGCCGCTTGCGGATAATGGCGATGGAACATCGCGCTATGCGATTGTCATTGCTCCTAATTCTCCGTATGCCGGGTTTGCTCGCGGCGGTTCGGTGTGGGGTGCTGGTTCTGCAACGTCGGATTCTATTCCGGCTATGCTGTCTAATGGCGAGTTTGTCATTAATGCGAAGTCGGCGTCGATCATTGGTCATGATCGTTTGAATGCGATGAACAGCATTCAGAAGTTCGCTCCTGGCGGTCCTGTGAAACCGCCGAAACCTCCGATTTTGCCGGGGGGTCATGGCAGTGGGGCGAAGTATGGCAGTGTGCCGACTAATGGTGTTGTCGCCGGTCAGTCTGTTGCTAAGCCGCCTGCTAAAACTCCGGTAGCCTTATTTCCGGTAAACATTCCTTCTTCACCATTCGTCCCTCCGATTGTTTTGGGCGGCAGTAGTAGCGCGGCTGCTCCATCTTCTCCGGCTGTTGCTGCTCCTGCCCCGCAGACCGGACCGGCTTATGTACCTCCAAAGCAGGACATTACCGATCCGCGTTTGACTGCCCCGGGAACGATTCTTACTGGTTTGGATAAGGCCGGGATTAAAAACGCGGGCGGGAAAGCCGGGTATTTTGGCGGTAAAGGCCCCTTGCCTTCGGGCGGACCGGTTCCCGGCCTTAAGCCGCCTGGCGGTTCGCCAGCATCGCAATCCCCGCAAGTGCCAATGACAATTGGACAACTCGCCTCTGTTGCCGACTCTCTGCCCTACGTCTACGGTGGCGGTCACCCAGGTTACGCGCCAGGTTCTGACAAACCGTTTATCAATGGATTTGACTGCTCAAGTCTGGCATCATATGTGGCGAATACTGCAGCCGGGTTACCCATCGACTACCAAGTTTTCACTACTCTAAATCAAGGCGAATCTCTTGCTGCTAGAGGTTTCCTCCCCGGCCCGGGTGGACCGGGCGATTTAATCATTGGCTGGAGTGATTCACACACGGCGATGACGCTTCCTGATGGAAGAAACCTTGAAGCAGCGAATGCTCAAGACGGAATTATTTTGGGTGGAACAACTGGGGGGATGAATTTCCCCAACGTGATGCACCTCCCGGCAAGCCTTGTCAAAAACAATGGGCCTGCGGTTGCTAATCTTCCGCTTCCCGTTTCGGTTGGCGGTCCGACGCCGGGCGGTTCGGGCAGTTCCGATCCGGATGCTTTCAAGAACCTAAGTGGCCTTGGCGGTCCCTCTGGCGGTCAGCCGGGGGGAATACCTAACCCCGCGCCTGCTGGTGCGCCAGGCGGCGTTCCAGGCCCAGCGACGGCCCCGCCTATTGCTTCCGGACCGGCCAGCATCCCCGGTATTAATGCCCCCATCCCCGGCCCGTTCGGACCCATTCCATTACAGCCGTTTGATTTCCTCAAGTCTATTGGAATGGCAATTCTACAAGCTATCTTTGGTTTCTTCGGCATCGACATTTCGGGAATTGTCGGCATTATCAACGGAGTGGTCGGCGGCTTTGCCGGTATGGGAACTAAGAACGCTGACGTTCCTGATCCTAATGTTGATCCTGGTGCCGATCCGGAAATGGTTAAGCAACTTAACCAGATGGCCGATGAAGCTCGGGCTTCCGGCGATTTTGTGATGGAAGGTCAGTTCCGCCAAATGGCGAAGGACTACCAGGCTCGCCGCGCCCCCGGTGATATCGCCCATAACGGCTCCGGCGCTGCTCCCGGGCCGGTGAAAAAAGCAAGCGGTGGTCACATTAGGGGCCCGGGGTCGGGAACATCAGACTCTATTCCGGCGATGCTTTCCAATGGCGAATATGTCATGTCCAAAAAGGCTGTCGATCATTGGGGTGTCAACCGACTCAACGCGATGAACAGCATTCAGAAGTTTGCTCCTGGCGGACCGGTAATCCCACCAGTCATTCCCCCAATAACTCCGCCACCGGCTACCGGATCAGCCGATCCGCAAGCATTCCAAGACCTTTCCACCATCGACAGCCCGGGGCTTGGAGAAGCGGCATATAACGCCGGAAAAGAAGTAATAAGCTCTGGCGGTTCGCTGCTATCAACAGCCCTCGCGCCCAAGGGCGGTAGCGGTGGAGTCTCCGCGAGCGCCGGACAATCACAATCAAAAGACCCGCGCTCCATCATGGGTCAAGCACCGACAAGCGGCGACCACAATAACCCGGCCCTATCGGCAACTGTCTCGGGCGCGTTCAGCACCATTGGCGCACTAGCGGGATCGGCGGCGGCGGCAGGACTGGGTGCGATCAACGGTGTCGCACCAGGCGCAGGATCAGTAGCAGGGGCGGCTGCCTCACAGGTCATCGCCGCTGGGGCGCAGATGGCCGGTCAGGTCGCCAACGGAGCCCTAAATATCCTGTCATCTTTCCTCGTAGGAACGGCAACACCATCAAACACCGGTCAGGGATACGGGGCACCATTAACGCCACAGTCTCCCCAAACACCAATCAGTAATTTCCAATCAATCCACAACGGAAACATTGTTACTAACAACTTGGACGAGTACAGCCGACTCAAAGACCGCAAGGACGCACAGCGAGCCGCACCGTTCTTCAACAGGGTGAATGCCTAATGCTGCTACACGCAGGCGAATACGCCAACAAAATAGAAATCTTCGGATGCGACGGATCGTACTGGTACATCAGCGGACCAGACAAACCTGAAGAAGAAGGAGTAACCCTAAACCCCAAAGTTACCGGAGCTATCGACGCACCAGTAAAAACGCTCTGGCTACCAGGAGCCTTCGGACAAGAAGCCCAGGGATACCGCTGGCAACGCCGCGACATAATTTTCGCAGTCCAAACATTCGCCCAAGACCCAGAAACATGGTTGACGGTTGACTCCGACTGGCGCAACGCATTCGACTACACCAAAGAAACTAAAATCCTATACACCACATCTGCCGGTGCCAGATGGATCAACGTCAGACTCTTAGAAGAACCCAAAAGCTACGAAGGCGAAGCTGAACAGGGCAAGTCGCCGTTCCTCATCTGCGAATCAACTATCGTCATGACAGTCGCCGCAGAACTGCCGTTCTATGTTGGCGAAACAGACATTTACGAGTGGGAACTAGCGGCTGGCACACTCGGCAATGAATTTTTCCAAATCACCATCACTAACGATTCCGACGTCCCCGTTTGGCCCCGGTGGACACTTACCGGTGGAGCAACATGGACACTTCCGGACTTTAGCTGGGGGTCCGACGAATACGGCAGAGCACTAGAAGACGGTGGACGCGTAGTTGAACTGCCGACGCTAACCGAGTTTGAAAATGTAGTTGTTGATTCCGACCCCCGAAAACAAACAATCCTGTCATCGAACATGGCGAACGTGCAAGGACGATGGAAAGGAAACGATCTGCTTTATCCAATTGCGCCCGGGGTTAGCGAGAGCATCCCCATCGAAGTCAAAGGGGCAACTGGCGGTGCAGCCTTGCGGCTTGAGATACCGAAGTGGTACACGCGACCGTGGAGCAGGCCGCTTCCATGACAATCGCTATCTCATCAGAGAACAGGCAGCTTTTAGACCTTATTGCTAATGACTGCGAAGTATGGCGGGAACAACTTCTCACAAAAAGAAAAGTTAAACCGTACATCAGGATTTGGAAAAACCGCCAGGATGGAACCTCGGGCCTGGAATATGTCGGTCGAATACACTATGACGATACGATTAGGGCGTCTTTCCCATTCCGGAAAAATGAAGCTACCCAAGGCGTCATCGAACTTCGTGTTGACCATTACATGTCGAAGTTTATTCGTGACATGGTTACTACGCCGGAGGAAAAGAAGAACCTTGTCATAACCGTGGATTTTTACGGCGGTGAACTCAGATGGAGTGGCCTGCTTAATAATCACTCTATTAAGGTCAGTGAAGATGGTCTGCGTTACCACGAAATAACGTGGAACGACGACATGCAGTTCCTTCAATTCCTGCTATGCCCGCCTAACCCGGCACTGCCAATCAACGTCTTTCAGTTTCCCCGCGTGTTTACGCTGGTGGGGCCAGCAAAATGGGCTATCTCGGTGATGATTCTTGTCAATCTTTTGAGGGTGGAGGGGAACATGTACAACATTCCCGACGACCCGTTTGTAGCCGAGAATTGGGGAAGCGGTATCAATTGGAATACTTGGCAAGTCCATATCAAATGCAATCCGTTCCTGCTGGATGACAGTAGTTTGTGGGTTTTGCTTGCATCAAGAATGAACCCAACAGACGCGGTGATTTCCGATGCTTTAGAGGATAGTGGCCTAACTTTGCGCTATAGAAGGGTGTTCAGCGATCTTGGAGAAACCACAGATGGCATTCTGTTTGTGGATTCCCCCGCTAATGGTGCGCTAGTTTTTGAACTTGTTGACGACTCGGGTTACCGAAGCCCGTTAACGGGAACTTTCCTTGAGGGAACCGTCGCCGATGGATTTGTGCGGTCGGTCGCGGTGTATGCGGGCGGCTACATTGAGGACAGTGTTGCTCAAATTGCGGATAATGAGACTTTGTATCCGGATGAGTATTGGGGCCCAGGGTTTTTGTCAACGTTGGCGGCGGCTCCCTGGCTGGTAATCCGCGATAACAGTTGGACAATGATAAGTACCACGGAGTTAACGTGGAGTCCGGCTACCGCTGTTGCTGTTGTTGTGGGCGGTGATAACCCTGCCGCCGATGCTATCGCCCAATTGATTATTGAAACTGTTGGAAACCTTCTTGGCTATTTCCTCATGGGCGGTTTCTCGTCGGCTGGAACTATTTGGGCGGACATAATTATGCCCTTCCTTCGCGGCACCATCGCCGCTTGGGTTCATCATAAAAACTATACCCGAGCCCATAATCTCGGCTGGGTTCACTTGTGGGAAATTTATCAGACCGGCGCAGAGGCGAATGCGTGGAGTTTGTCTGCTATGGCGGCGTTGAGGGGCGGATTCCTCGCTACCCGTTCTGAAACGTCACACACCGTCTCTTTGAAGGGCACCCGCTGGATTCTTCCCGGTTTGCATTTTCAGGTGGGGTCAAGGGTTGGCTCCACAGTCCGCGAATACCCAAATTTCATCTTTGTCAATCAGGTCGAGGGCATTGACGCCACTTGGGATCATACCGGAGACGGTGGCTTGGACTTTACTGTTCAGGTTGGCAAGAACAAGGCAGCGATGAGTGCGGGGGAGCGGTCTGCCCGCGCTATGCAGAAGGCCATTACGACACTAAACAATCTTGGTGTGAACCTAATTTCTGGCTAGTTAGCTATGCTAAACTGTTTGAAGAGGCGGTTTTTATGCACCCTTTACAAAGGGATTGCGACCCCAATAATCCTGCACAACATGCGGCGTGGTGCTGGGCGGCAGGTATCCCCGATCCGTCCCCTGTCCGCCCCGTCCCTATCCCATTGATAGGACCGATGCTGGTTGAGAGTGTCTCCCGGCTTTTGTGGGATTTCGGCTTCCGCTGGCATGCCGATTTGCAAACCAAGTGGATTGAGGGCAGCGCAGGTTTAGGCACGGTGGCGAAATTATCTGACGATAAACCTGCTGAATCTGGCGAAGATTTGATGACCGCCGCTTGGGATTTTTTGATGGAAAACAATCCGGAACTACTCGCCTCGATCAATAATTCCGACGATAGCGGGAAGAAAGAACTGCTTTCCAAATTGGAAAAGAATTTTAAAGACCTTCAAAGTCTTATTTCGACGTTGCGGAAAGAGATGTGACCCTTGGCTGGAATACCAAAGGTAAAATCGGCATCTACAACCTCAACGTCTAGAACTGGAACGACAGCCACGGTTGGGCTTAGTCAGCCTATCGGTCTTTCTGTTGGTGACACAGTTTTCATCAGAGGTGTTGTTCCGATCGCATACAACGGTAGACATGTTATCACTGCTGTATCTAATGTTGCTCCTTATTCTGTTTCGTTTAAATCTTTGGCGACCGGTTCGCAAACTCAATCCGGTACGGCTTACGCAGCTAATTACAGCAGTTCAATTGCTACAACCGAAGTAACGGGAAACGGAACTTCAGCAACAGTATTTCTTGCAACCAACCCAAATGTTGCTATTGGTGAAACTGTTACAATTTCCGGCGTATCACCATCTTCATATAATGGAAACTGGATTGTTGATGATGTTTCAGACGAGTACCCGTACAGCGTTACCTTCAATTCATCAGCAACTGGAAATCAAACCTCTCCAGGTACGTTACGAGTAACCAATAAAGCAATTTTTGATAATGGCGATTGGGGCCTTGTAGGAACTGATTTAAGCCTGTTATCAACTCGCACGCGCAGTAATGTCGAATACGCTTTAAAAAAACAAGTGCAAGACAGCCAGGGCTGGGGCTCGGCGTCAAGCATCTTGTTTGGCAACGGCACTTTGGATAGCACTCTTCCATTCCCGGTAGCTCTTGTTAAGGCTGTTGCCCAGTCTGTCATGAGAGCTTCTATCGGTTCTATCCAAAACATACAAGATGCGCTTAGCGCGCTTCAAACTTGGTTTGATGCTTTTTTCTATGACCTTCAGCATGACCCAAGTTCGCTTATCGGGTCAATGCAAAACGTCAAGATGGATAACCAGCGCACTTTTGGTCATTTTCTTAACGAAGCCTGGAAGGCGATCACCAAGCAGCAGGGAACCGGTAAGGGCGTCGATGATGCGGTAGCGGCCTTGAGCGCACTATCGGATTTGAGTGGTGAGGCTTACTACAACGCCCAGGATGCCACCGACTTCCAGTACGAGATCATCAAGTCCGGTTCCAATCTGATAAAGAACCCCGGCTTTGAGAACAATCTGTTCGATCAGGCTGTCGGATCGTTTGTGACGGAGCAGGCGCACAGCGGCACGAAGTCGCTGCGGATTATCGGTAACGGTTCATTCACTGCCGCTTATACGCTGCTGTCTACCGATTCCACCCCCCGCAACCTGACTGTTGCTCCTGGCGAAATTTTCTATGCCGAGGTGTGGGTTCGGGGTGCCCCGTCGAACACCCAGACTCAGAACGGTGCCGGTGGTATCCGTATGGTGTTCCAACCGTATTCGGGCACCAATCAGGCACTCGACCCTTCGGTGTTCACCATTGCCGCCTCGACGGCGATTAACGATAATTGGGAGCAGTTGGCTGGCTATGTGACGATGCCGCCGACAGCCAAGTATCTGACGATCAAGCTTGAGTTGACCCCGGCTGTGGAGTTGGGGGAGAAATACTATTTCGATGATGTGATCGTGCGGGAAGTGACGTTGGCGAGCGCGGCCAACGCCGCCGCCGGGACGGCGCAGACCGCCGCTAATTCCGCTAACGCGAATGCGACGGATGCCCAAACATATGCGGGCGAGGTTGTCGAGGCCGGAACGAACCTGATTAAGAACCCAGGTTTTGAGACCGGGCGGTTCGCTCAGCTTGGCTCTAGTTTCTCGACGGAGCAGGCGCACAGCGGAAGCAAGTCTCTGAAGATCGTTGCTAATGGTTTGACTCCTGTGCCGTACACGTTGTTGTCGGATGGGACTACGCCGAAGCTGATTTCGACGGCGGCTGGCGATATCTTCCAGGCCGAGGTGTGGGTTCGCGGCAAGTCGGGTAACAGCAATTCCTCTGGCGGCTTCGATGCGGTGCAGATGGTGTTTCAGCCGTTGTCGGGTGCCGGGTTGGCGTTGGACACGACGATCATTTCCGCGCCTGCAAGTAGCGGGCTGAACACCGATTGGGTGAAGCTCACCGGGTATGCAACGATGCCCACGGGGGCGAAGTCGCTGTTAATCAAGTTGCAGGTAACTGCGGCTGTTACAGCGTTGAATGCGTACTACTTTGACGATGTTGTAGTGCGCGAGATCACGGTGGCGCAGACCGCTACGGTGTCGGCCTCGACGGCGAACCAGACTGCTGATGCGGCTAAGGTCAACTTGCAAAGCACGGTTGACGGTGTTCATCAGGCGACGGTTGGCGGCACGCAGACCAACAATGCCCCAGCCACCGTTAAGACCAATCTCAAAAAGGCTTGGTCTGGTATCTGGCATGGCCTGAATGGCGACGGGTCGATCACGACCGAGGACAAGCTGCCTGCTGATGTTCACCAAGTTGGTTTGGGTACTCGCAATAAGGCCAACGATGCGTTTCTGAATGCTGGTACGGCTGACGGTAAGGCGACGTTGGCGCAGACCAATCTTGACCGTAAAGCGAAGGATTTTTCCAACCTCGCTGCTGGCTCTGATTTCGAGGGTGCTTCGCAGCCGTGGACTTTGCAGGACGGGTGGGCGTTGGCTTCGGATCAGAAGCAGGCCGGTTCTAACAGTTTGAAGAATGTGAGTGGTGCTGCGTTGGCGGCGGCGAAGCTCAACAACGATGATGTGACTGAGGTTAAGCCGACCGACCAGTTCTATGTGGAGTTTTGGGCGCGGCGTTCGGCGGCGTGTACGACTGCTGATGCGACCCAGACTGCGTACCGGTTGGCTGCGTACCGTAACACTGGCACGGTGTTCGGGAGCTTGTATTTCGCGCCGTCGGATTTAGCTGCCGATACCTGGGTGAAGCGCACGGCTACGTTCGATGTGCCGGATGATGGTACGACAGGGGTGTTTTTCCGGTTTATCGGCCTTCCGGTTGGGGGGGCCGGTGCGGTGTGGATCGACAACATTGTGATCCGTCGCGTTGTCAAAGCCGATTCGGTGGGTGCGTTGCCGCAGGACAAGGTTACTGGGCTGCCAGCCGATCTGACGCAGACCAAGAACGACATTCAGACGACGGCTGATGGGGTTCATCAGGGTGTCAATGGTGGCACGGGGTCGGGCACGCCGGGGACTGTTGTGTCCAACCTCAAAAAGGCTTGGTCGAACATCTGGTATGGCCTGAACAAGAACGGTGTTATCGGCACTCTAGATAAGATTCCTGGTGACGTTTTCACCGTTGCTTTGCTGACGCGAAACAACGCGGATCAGGGCATCTTGGATGCCGGTGCGGCTAATAACTCTGCCACTCAGGCTAAGTCGCTTACGAAGTCGGTGGTGGCTTCCGGCTCCAATCTGGTTCCCGACCCTGGCTTTGAGAACAGTAATTTTTACTTGTACGCATCGGAAGGGGCTTCTCGACACAGCACCGACAACAAGTATGTGCGTAACGGAATCTACTCGTTGAAGTTCACCACCAACGGCACCAACAATCGGGCTTCATACTTCCTGACCGACAATGATTCCGAGGCGTATGTCCCGTGTACCCCTGGCGACGTGTTCTATGTTGAGGCATGGGTTAAGGGTGCTTCAAGTAACACTGCGACTACTGGGTCTATTCAGCTTAATTCGCTGATCCGTTCGGGTAGCAGCGCGGCCCCTACTACGTCGAATGTGGTTATCGGTAGCACGATCACTCCTGCTGCATGTAAGGCACCGACGAATACGACGGCGGGCAATGATTGGACGAAGCTGTCTGGCAGTTTGACGATTCCCGCCGGGGCTTACGAGTGGACACCGTTTTTCGTTATCAAGTCTGATGTTGCTTCGGGTCAGGTGTTTTATCTGGATGATGTGGTTGTGCGGGAGACCACTGCTGGCTCCAACGCGCAGACGGCGGCGAGTAACGCTCAGACCACGGCAACTAACGCGCAGGATGCGTTGAAGTCGGCGTTGGCTAGCGGCCCGAATCTGGTGTTCGACGGCGGTTTCGAGAATCTGGTTGTGCAAGCAAGCCCTACATCATGGGCTTCGGGCGCACGCTCGACCGAGCAGAAAAGAACTGGCGCATACAGTTGGAAGCACACCTGTTCTGGCTCTGTTAACACATATCGGCTGTATGTGAACAACGATAGGACTACGTCAAACTGGCCGACGAGCGGTGGCAAGAAGTATTACTACGAGGCGTGGGTGTATCCGGCTTCTGCGAATCAGCATCTTGCAGGATATATTTCGCTGCACTCTGAGGTCACGCAAGTTACCGGGGCCAGCACAACTTACGCCTATCCTGGTATCAACATCACGCTAAGCACGCTAACAAAGGGTGCTTGGAATAAGGTTTCCGGCACACTGGATTTCACTTCGTACACTGACGCTGTTTCTTGGTATGCGTATTTGCGTACTGATGCCGCTTGCTCGACTGGCGACGTGTTCTACTGGGATGATGTTCGCATAGTCGATGTGACTGAGGCTTACGATGCTCAGGCTACGGCTAATACGGCGAACACTGCTGCCGGTAAAGCTGTCGATTACATTGCTTCGGGCACCAACCTGATCCCCGACCCTGGCTTCGAGAGTGCCGCGAGGGATGCGGAGCGGCTCGCAAACGCCTCAGTTACTAACCAGTACAGCCACAACACCAACGCAAGCTTCAAGCGTAGCGGTAGCCGGTCGCTGAAATGCGCGTGGGCTAGCGGCCAGCCCGGTATGTACTTTTCTCCAACACTTTCTCCCAACGAGACCATTCCGACGCGAGCGGGTGCCACCTTCAAG
>JBJTFJ010000191.1:0-10488 GCA_046093345.1 Fluviibacter sp.
CCTTCATTGATGTGTATGCCGACTGGTGTGTCAGCTGCAAAGAATTTGAACGAGACACCCTCAGCGATCCGGCCGTTCGCCAGGCCCTGGAAGCATTTACGCTTATCCGGGTGGACGTTACCGCCAGCGATGACTCGGCGCGCAGCCTACTTAAACGCTTTGGCCTCTACGGCCCGCCGGGCATGGTTTTCTACGCCCCAGGCGGTCGCTTGCTGCACGACGCCACCCTGGCGGGCTACGTTGGCCCGGAAGCATTTCTCAAACAGCTGAATCACGTGCGCACACTGGCGAGCAAAGCCACGCCCTAAAGGCAGAAAACCCCAAGCCAGCGCGGTTTCAGGCGGTTGTGCATGTTAGAATTAGCCCCCTTGCCAACCCCCTGTAGAAACCATGTTTTCAGGAATTATTGCCGCAGTCGGAACAGTCCGTGACGTCGCCCCGCGAACCAGCGGCGTGCGACTAACCGTTGACGCCGGCGGTCTGGATCTCAGCGACGTCATTCTGGGTGATTCGATTGCCTGTAACGGCGTATGCCTGACCGTGGTTGAACTGGTTCCGGCTGACAAGCCAACCGCTTTTATCGTAGACGTTTCGGACGAAACGCTACGTTGCACAACCGGTCTTGTTGCCGACGCGCCTCTTAATCTGGAAAAGGCACTGCGTCTGGCAGACCGCCTCGGAGGCCACCTGGTAACAGGCCATGTGGATGGTATCGGCTCGGTGCATCACTTTGCACCCACTACGGCCGATGCTCAGGGTGATTGGTTGCTCACCATTGAAGCGCCGGAAGCGCTTGCACCATTTATTGCCCGCAAGGGTTCTATAACGGTCAACGGCACAAGCCTGACCGTGAATGAAGTTGACGGTCGACAGTTCTCCATCAACCTGATTCCGCACACGCTACAGAATACGATGTTGCACACCCTGACCGTGAACGCCCCGGTAAATCTTGAAATCGACGTAATCGCCCGTTACTGTGAACGACTGCTGAGCTATACCCAATCATGACCGCTGAACACACCTTGCCGCGCATTTCACCGACACAGGAAATTGTTGCCGAGCTGCGCGCTGGTCGCATGGTGGTTCTGGTGGATGAGGAAGATCGCGAAAACGAAGGTGATCTGGTGTTAGCAGCGGACCACGTCACACCGGAAGCGATTAACTTCATGGCCCGCTTTGGTCGCGGCCTGATCTGCCTCACACTCACTGAACAACGCTGTCGCCAACTGGGACTGAACCAGATGGCGCGTGACAACAAAGCGCAATTCGGCACGGCCTTCACGGTTTCTATCGAAGCAGCCGAAGGTGTTACAACCGGCATCTCGGCCCATGACCGCGCCCGCACCATTCAGGCAGCCGTGGCCGCTGATGCCAAGCCTTCGGATATTGTTCAGCCAGGCCACATCTTCCCGATCATGGCGCGCCCCGGTGGCGTACTGGTTCGTGCTGGCCATACCGAAGCCGGTTGTGACCTGGCAACGCTGGCCGGCCTGAGCCCTGCGTCCGTGATTTGCGAAATTATGAGCGAAGACGGCTCCATGGCACGCCTGCCAGAGCTGCGAGAATTTGCCGCAGAACACGGCCTGAAGATTGGCACGATTGCTGATCTGATTCATTACCGCAGCCAGCACGAAACCCTAGTAGCTCGCGCCGGTTCACGCGAACTGACCAACCGCCACGGGACGTTTACGCTACACACCTATGCCGATAAAACTTCGGACGAAGTGCACCTGGCACTGGTGAAAGGCAAACCCACACCGCAAAGCGAAACGCTGGTGCGCGTGCATGTGCCGGTATCGATTCTTGATTTTCTGGCGCCAGAAGGTACCGGACACAGCATCATGCTGGACGATGCCATGGCGGCTATTGGTGCCGCTGATCAGGGTGTTCTGGTGATGCTGCACAAACCACTTAGCGGACAAGAACTGCTCCAGGGCTTGACCCGTTCACCAGACCAGACAGCTCCCCGTAAATGGGATCCGCTCTTGCACGGCATTGGCGCACAGATTCTGCGCGACCTGGGTGTGCACAAGATGCGTCTGCTTTCTAGCCCACAACGCATTCCGGCCATGACTGGCTTTGATCTCGAAATTACCGGTTTCCAACTGCCCGATGGCAGCCGTACCGGTCTGTAATAACGCAAGGATTCGTAATGACCCGCTATCAGGAATACCCCAGCAATGAAAACGGCGCCGGCCTGCGCATTGGCATTGCTGTCGCCCGCTTCAACCAGGATATCTGCGATGGCTTGCTCTCCGGCGCTATCAATCAATTGCATGAACTGGGCGTTAGCGCTGAAGATATTACCGTGTGCAGCGTACCGGGCGCACTTGAAATTCCGCTTGTGCTGCAAAGCCTGGCCAATGCAGAAGACTCGCCTTACGATGCACTGATTGCGCTCGGCGCTGTAGTGCGTGGTGAAACCTATCACTTCGAAGTGGTCAGCAACGATAGCTGCCGCGCCGTTATGGAAGTGCAACTCGCTACCGGTATCCCTATCGCTAACGGCATTCTCACCACAGAGAATGATGATCAGGCGCTCGTGCGCATGCACGACAAAGGCGCCGACTGCGCACGTTGCGCAGTCGAAATGGCACGTCTGCACGCCAGCATTCGTTTAGGCGACAAACCCCAACCTGCACGAGGCTGAGCATGACCCAACAAAACGCTAAACCTGCCAACGGCCCAAAACCGGCGCGTCGCCGCGCTCGAGAAGCGGCAATGCAAGCACTCTATGGCTGGCAAGTCGGCGGCCAGGATCTGGCCTCTTGCGAAACAGCGCTGCACGAAGTTGAAGGTTTCAACACGCTGCGTGATCTGGAACAGAATTTTGCGATTGGCCTTCTGCGCGGCTGCATTGCCCAACATGCGACGCTGCGTGAACAACTGACGCCGCTGCTGGATCGCCCTTTTGATGAGCTATCGCCGGTTGAAGCCTGCATTCTACTGATTGGCGCTAATGAAATGGCCAACAGCCCGGAAACGCCGCTGCGTGTGGTGCTGAACGAAGCCATTGAACTGGCGAAGACGTTCGGCGGCACCGACGGACACAAGTTCGTTAATGGTGTGCTGGATCGCCTGGCCCCAACGTTGCGTCCGCTGGAAAGCAACCGGCCTAACCGCTGATTCATCATGGCAGGCGAGTTCGCCCTGATCGAACGCCTGCTCCAGCAGGCGACGCCTGCCCATGCAAAAACTGCACCCGGTTTATTACTTGGACCCGGTGATGATTGCGCGCTGATTGCGCCGCCTGCTACAGAAGAGGTCTTTGCCATTACCACAGACATGCTGGTGGAAGGCACGCACTTTCTGAGCACCGACAATCCCGCTGACTTGGGCTGGAAAACGCTGGCCGTTAATTTGTCAGATCTGGCAGCCATGGGCGCCCGGCCGCGTTATGCCACGCTGGCCGTTTCGTTACTGGCGACCGATGACAGCACCGGCTGGGTTAATCAGTTCTTTAGCGGCTTTGCTGACTGCGCAAAACAATACGATGTCTCACTCATTGGTGGCGATACCACATGTGGGCCACGCTCTTTCAGCGTCACTGCCTTTGGCATAGTCAAACCCCGGCAGGCATTACGCCGCAGCGGTGCACGAGCACAGGACGATATCTGGATCTCCGGCACACCGGGGATGGCCGCACTGGGGCTTGCCCACAAGCTCGGCACCACCGAATTACCTGCCGCACTTGCGGCAACCGCCAGCACCGCGTTACACCACCCATTACCACGCGTTGAATTAGGTTTGGCATTGGCCGGATTGGCGCATAGCTGTCTGGATGTATCTGACGGATTATTACAAGACCTGGGGCATATCGCCCAGGCTTCCGGCTTGTCAGCCGCACTTGAATTAGGCGCACTACCATGCACACCTTCGGGGGTTGATCGAGCTCTCTGGCAACAGTGCCTACTTGGCGGCGGTGATGACTACGAACTCCTGTTCACAGCATCACCAAACAACCGCACAAACATTGAAGCCTTGGCGGCAAAACTGGCGCTACCGCTGCATCGTATAGGCCAGATGCATACCGATGGCAAAGCAGGCACAATCACCCTGTTAGACCCTCATCAGAAGCCTGTGGACCTGAGCCATCTGCGCCAGGGTTTCGACCACTTTGCCTGAACACGCATTGTCATGACCGAACTTAAACCCTCAACCGCTACTGAAGCTGCTCTGATTGAACGACCCACACTGCGGTTTATGTTGGCGCACCCTTTGCATCTGATTGCACTGGGTTTTGGTAGTGGCCTCTCGCCCTTTGCCCCGGGCACATTCGGCACACTCTTTGCCTGGGCAAGCTTTCGTGCGCTCGACATCGCGCTGCCTGCCGATGTCTTTTTATTGCTGATCCTTCTGTCTTTCGTGCTGGGCATTGTGGCAATCGAGAAGGCCGGTACAGCGCTGGGCGAGATCGATCATGGCGGCATCGTCTGGGATGAAATTGTGCCTTTCTGGGCAGTGCTCTGGGCGCTCTCTCAGGTGATGGGTGACAACCTGGCATGGCAAGGCATCGCCTTTGCACTATTCCGCCTCTACGACATCAAGAAGCCCTGGCCCGCCAGCTACTATGACCGGCAAGTCAAAAATGGTTACGGCGTGATGATGGATGATGTGATTGCTGCCTTCTATACGGTACTTTCACTTGCCGTTCTTCTGGTGTTTGTTTACCTGAACGTGCATCAATAATGTCGCGAACGATATCCGCCGAACCACTGGTCGCAGAAATCGCAGGCCATCTAACGCAATTGGGCCAACGCCTGGTGACGGCCGAGTCATGCACGGGTGGCTTAATTGCTGAAGCAATTACATCGCAGCCCGGCAGTTCTGCCTGGTTCGAGCGGGGATGGGTCACCTACTCGAACGCCGCCAAAACCGAAGAGCTTGGCGTTGATGCCACACTTATTGCACAACAGGGCGCCGTCAGTGAGGCCGTGGCCGCCGCTATGGCGCGTGGCGCTTTTGCACATAGTCCCAGCGATTACGCGATTGCCGTTACCGGCATTGCCGGGCCTGATGGCGGCTCCGCTGAAAAACCGGTGGGCACGGTTTGCTTTGGCTGGGCTAACAAAGCTGCCTGCAAAACAGAAACCGTCCATTTCGACGGAGACCGTCAATCCATTCGTCAGCAGGCAGCGTCTTACGCGCTCGCCGGGCTTCTTTCTTTTTTAATTGATCCCACTCACTTTCCTTCTTGAGGGCTTTGTCATGTTTCGTTTCGGCACACCTAACTCTTCCAGCGCACTGCGCGTCATGATGCTCGGCTGTGGCGAGCTCGGCAAAGAAGTCGTTATTTCCCTGCAGCGACTGGGTTGCGAAGTTATTGCCGTTGACCGTTATGCCGGCGCTCCTGCGATGCAGGTAGCGCATCGCGCACACGTTATTAACATGACTGATGGCGAAGCCCTGCGTGAACTCGTTATTCGCGAAAAGCCGGATCTCGTAGTGCCAGAAATCGAAGCGATTGCAACCGACATGCTTGTGGAAATCGAGCGCGATGGTCTGGCCGAAGTCATTCCGACTGCGCGTGCTACGCAGCTGACCATGAATCGTGAAGGCATTCGCCGCCTGGCTGCCGAAACATTGGGCTTACCCACATCGGCTTACAAATTTGCCGACTCGCTGGAAGAAATGCAAGCCGCCATCGATGAGATTGGTTATCCCTGCTTCATCAAACCAGTGATGTCTTCGTCCGGCAAGGGCCAGTCCCTCGTGCGCACACCAGAAGAGGTCAAACCCGCATGGGATTACGCCGCAGCCGGAGGCCGCGTTAACCAGGGTCGCGTCATCGTCGAAGGTATGGTCGATTTTGATTACGAAATTACTCAGCTAACCGTGCGTGCTGTAGGTGCATCAGGCAATGTTGAAACCTTCTTCTGCGATCCAATCGGTCACGTACAGGTCAAAGGTGACTACGTTGAATCATGGCAGCCGATGCCGATGTCAGAACGCGCGATCGAACGCTCGCGCGAAATCGCAAAGGCTGTTACGGAAAATCTCGGTGGTCGCGGCATCTTTGGCGTAGAGCTTTTTGTAAAGGGTGACGATGTCTGGTTCTCTGAAGTAAGCCCACGTCCACACGATACCGGTCTGGTAACCCTCTGCACGCAGCGTCAATCAGAGTTCGAACTGCATGCGCGCGCCATTCTTGGTCTACCCGTCAATACCGCTTGCAGCCAGCCTGGCGCCTCAGCTGTCATTTACGGCGGCCTGGAAGAAAAAGGCATCGCCTTCGAAGGCGTCGCGCATGCCCTGCAAGTGCCAGATAGCGATCTGCGTCTCTTCGGCAAACCGGAAAGCTTTGAACGTCGGCGCATGGGTGTTGCGCTGGCCACGGCCAAAGATACGGACGAAGCTCGCGCCAAGGCCAAGCAATGCGCATCACGCGTAAAGCCTGTTAGCGCGGCCAAGTAAGCTGGATGATGCGCGCGCAACTCAAGCTCTTTCTCCTCACGTTGTCTTGCTGCGCGCTGACCGCCTGCGCAACACGCCCGGTTAACCCACCCATCGATCGCGTTGAGAACACCAAAACCTATAGCTTTGAACGCAAGGGCACGCAAACAGCACCAAAAACAACGCTTGTTGCGCTTGCGTTTTCAGGTGGCGGCACACGTGCCGCTGCTTTCTCCTATGGTGTTCTAGAGGCGCTACGAAAAACAGAGTTTGTTAACGCACAAGGCCAGCACTCTCGTCTCATCGATCATGTCGATGTGATTACCGGCGTCTCCGGCGGTAGCTTTACTGCCTTGGCTTACGGTTTGTATGGCGAAAAGCTCTTTGATGATTACGAAAGTCGCTTCCTCAAGCGCAACGTTCAAGGTGAGCTTATCGCGCGAAGTTTCAATCCATTCAATTGGGGCAGCCTCTCATCAACAGGATGGGGCCGCTCCGAGATGGCTGCCGATCTGTATGACGAGATTCTGTTTGATGGTGCGACCTTTGCTGATCTGGATCGCAAAGATGGCCCTGTTGTTGCCGTATCCTCAACCGATCTCGCCACCGGCTACCGGATCCTTTTTACGCCTTCCAATTTTGACGCCCTCTGCTCAGAGCTAGGGTCTTTTCGTCTCGCCCGCGCTGCAGCCGCCTCTTCGGCCGTACCCGTTGTGCTCTCCCCGCTGACCATTAATAGCTATGGCGGTCGCTGCGGCAAGCATATGCCCAGCTGGTTTACGCCTTTCGTAGATATTCCTAATCCCCCGCGCCCTGCAGCAAGAGCGCTCGAGCGTATTCGTGAACTGCAAGGATTCATGAATGATGGCGACCCTTATTTACACCTGGTCGATGGCGGCATTTCAGACAATCTGGGTCTGCGCGGTGGTTTGGATGTTTTTAATACGCTTGAAGCACTGCGTGAAGCCGGATACAAAACACCTCTGGATCACGTTAAAAAAATTATTGTTGTGGTAGTTAACTCCGTCTCCACGCCAAAAACAGATTGGAACAAATCGGAAGACCCGCCTAGCACCCTATCGATCCTAGTAAAAGCTGCCGGTGTACCAATAGACCGTTATTCGAATGAGCAGATCGAAGGCTTGCGTGACATTGAAGCACGCTGGCAGCAGATGCGTGACGTCCGCGACTTGCCCGCCGTTAAGCGCATCGGCAAACAACAATCGAATGGTGCCCTGGATGTAATTCGTCGCGTCCCCGACGCAAAGCTTTACACCATCGACGTGTCATTTGCTGGCGTGCCCGATGCTGAAGAACGCGCTTATCTTAATGAGCTGCCAACGTCTTTCGTGCTTCCGGATGAAGCCGTTGATCGTCTCCGAGCAGCCGCAGGCTCAGCGCTACTGAATTCGCCAGATTTCAAACGTCTGGTGCTTGAAGCAAACGGCAGGGTGGTCGAACACCCTGCTACTACGGAAGGAACTAAACCTCCACAGTAGCAGTGGTACCTTGCTTAGACCACACCGGCGCTATGTGCCTGCTGGTCTGCCCAATAGCTGGATCGCACCATCGGACCGCACGCAGCACCTTCAAAACCCAAAGCCAAAGCCTCGGTTTCAAAATGCTTGAAGGTATCCGGATTCACATAACGCACCACTGGCAGATGGTGGTTCGACGGTGCCAGATACTGACCAATCGTCAGTAGATTAATGTCGTGGGCGCGCATGTCTTTGAGTTCTTCGATGATTTCTTCATCGGTCTCACCCAGCCCCACCATCAAACCTGATTTGGTCGGCACATTCGGGTAACGCGCTTTGAATGCCTTTAAGAAATTCAATGAGTGCGCATAATCTGCACCCGGGCGTGCCTGCTTATATAGGCGAGGCACTGTTTCCAGATTGTGGTTCATCACATCCGGCAATGCCTGGCCAAAAATATCCAGTGCTACATCCATACGGCCACGGAAGTCCGGCACGAGTACTTCGATAGTGGTGGTCGGCGATGCCTCGCGCACCGCACGAATCACATCCACGAAATGCTGGGCGCCCCCGTCGCGCAGATCATCACGATCCACACTGGTAATCACCACATAACGCAGCTTCAGATTGGCCACAGACTCTGCCAGATGACGCGGCTCATCCGGATCTGGCGGCAATGGTTTGCCATGGCCTACATCGCAGAACGGACAACGGCGCGTGCAGATATCCCCGAGGATCATGAACGTGGCTGTACCACGGCCGAAGCACTCGCCGATATTCGGGCATGCGGCTTCTTCGCAGACCGTATGCAGCTTCTGGTCGCGCAGCATTTTTTTGATTTCGCCAAAACGGCCGGCATCGTTACCGGCTTTAACGCGGATCCAATCCGGCTTTTTCAATGCTTCCTGCGGCACGATCTTGATAGGAATACGCGCCGTCTTGAGTTCGCCTTTTTGTTTTACCCCGGCGTCAGCCATGGGACATCTCCAATTGATTCTGCAAATGTTGGAGCAGTGCTTCGCCTGCTTCGGAAACCGATACGTTAACACCCAAATCATGTAATTGGGTAACCGCCATACCCGCATAACCACAGGGGTTGATTGCAGCAAACGGCGACAGATCCATATCCACGTTAAGGCTAACGCCGTGATAACTGCAGCCATTGCGGATCCGCAAGCCCAAGGCTGCTACCTTGGCTTCACCCACATAAACACCAGGCGCACCATCACGGCGTGCCGCCGTGATGCCGTAACTCGCTAATAGATCAATCACGGCTTGCTCGATCTTATGCACCAGCTCACGCACTTTAATGTGACGTCTCTGCAAATCGATTAGGAGATACACCACCACCTGACCGGGGCCATGATAGGTAATCTGCCCACCACGATCGATCGGTACGACGGGTACGCCAATGTCTTTTAAAAGGTGTTCCGGTTTACCCGCCTGCCCCTGGGTAAACACCGGTGGATGCGCTACCAACCAAAGTTCATCCGGTGCAGTTGCTGCTGCTTCGCCCACCCGCGCCAGCGTTTGATCACGCATGGCATGCCAGGTAGGTTCATATGCAACCAACCCGAGGCGTTTTACGTGCAGCGGCAGCGTCACGCTTAGAGTACTACCTTAACGAGCGGATGGCTGGTGAGTGCACGATACAGATCATCCAGCTGTGCTTTGGATTGTGCGTTAATCGTACACGTCAGGCTGACATATTTGCCTGAACTGCTGGCACGCATTTCCATGTCCTTGCCGTCATAGTCCGGCGCAAACTGATGCACTACACCAAGGACCTGTTGTGCCAGATCGTCCTGTGCCAAACCCATAATCTTGAGCGGGAATGCACAAGGGAATTCCAGCAAGCTTTCTGCACCGCTGCCCACAGGCTCTTTGGGCAAATCAGACGTATGCGTCATGAAGTCTCTCCCGAGAATTATTGGCGAACAGAGATGTGCGGCTGGCCACCCAGCGCATCACGGATTTTGGCTTGAACTGCATCGGCCTCTGCGCGCGATGTAAACGGACCTACCTGAACACGATGCCATGGCGGCTCACTATAAACGTGCACACGCTCCGGTGTTAGCCAATCGAGCTCACGCAACAGGTGGTTACGCAGCACCTGGGCATTAAATCCATTCTGGAAGGCACCCATCTGTACATAGGTGCCTGGCTTCGGCACTTCTTCACCATAGCGGGCCTTATCATCCTGCTTGGCTTCGTTCGCCGCTAGCGCATCTTTGCTCAACTCGGCATACGTCATGCCGCCCGCATCCGGAATAATGAGCTCCACGCGGACAGGGCTGCTCCCCTGGTCGACGTAGCCTAGTTTGTAGGCAGCAGTGAACGACAAATCGATTATGCGGCCATTATGAAATGGGCCACGATCGTTAACGCGCACGATCACGCTACGATTGTTCTGTGTATTCGTCACGCGCACATAGCACGGCAAAGGCAAGGTCGGGTGCGCCGCCGTCATAGCAAACATGTCGTACGTATCGCCATTAGACGTCTTGAGGCCGTTAAACTTGGTGCCGTACCAGCTGCCAATGCCCTGTTGCTGAAATGGCTGCAGCGTGGTCATTGGCGTGAAGCTCATGCCCAACACGGTATAAGGCTTGTTAGC
>JBJTFJ010000192.1:0-7135 GCA_046093345.1 Fluviibacter sp.
CAAAAGCCGATCCTGGTAACGGCTGTAAGCTTCTGTATATCCGAGAAAAAACAGAAATAGGCCAAGAAATACGGCGGGATGGTGAGAAAACGCAACGACACCAGCCAGAAACGCGAGGTGAACGAGCACGACCACCAGAGGCACGTGCTGATCCGGAGCCAACTCGGGTATTTTTCCCTTTGCAGCGATTTCCTTGCGGAAATACCAGGTGACGAACAGTGCGTTAAAGAAAACCGCCAGGGTGGCTTTCCAACCGAAATTCACGAGCATGTAATGGGAACTCCAACCCCAGGCATCCGCCGCCATCAGAACAGGGGGCGCAGCAAAATTGGTCAGCGTGCCACCCACCGACACATTCACGAACAAGACAGCAATGGTTGCGTACTTAAGCCGACGCGAAAGTCCGTAACGATAAAAGCTATCTCTGAGCATCAGCGCGCCCAGCGTCATGGCTGCTGGCTCGGTAATCAATGAGCCCAGCAAGGGCAACAATGACAGACATAGGAAATACATGGCCAACGGACGATTGACAGGTAGCACGCCAGCCAAAAATTTAATGATTGCTTCAACAGCCTTGAGAATCGGACGGCTCGCAGCAATAACCATGATGGCGAATACAAAAAATGGCTCAGTAAAGTTTCTGGATTCAACATATTCAACTGCGGTGCTTTGTCCCAGGAAGAAAAAAACCACCAACATGAATATGAATGCCCAGAATCCAAATACCACTTCAACTTCGCTAAGCAGGTGCCAGAAGCCAGCATGGGCTGGTTGGACATGCGCCAGACGCGCAAAGAACTTCGTTGAAAAGGTATGAAGAACCGCTACCGCAAAAATGGTTGTAGCAATGACTTCCATAGGTGACACAGTCTGCAACATCTTTTTTATCCTAAACGTTTCATTCGACAATAATAACAAGTTGCCAACGGGCTACCGCGACTGATTGTCTATGAAACCACTTTAAAATCGGTCACCTGAATAGATAAACGCGCAAGCTTGTCATATAGCGTCTTTGCCGGAATTCCCAATATCTGTGACGCATCCGACACGTTGCCACTTGCCAGTCGGAGGGCCATCACAAGAGCATCTCTTTCGGCACGTTCCAAAAGCTTAGCCAGGGTGAGAGGCTCTTCATCAGATCCACTCTGACTCATGTCAGCAAATGGAATCCCGACAGCCACTCGCTCCGCAAAGTTTTTTAGTTCACGAACATTTCCGGGCCACGGGTGAGAAACCAGATACCTCAGGACATTTTCGGAAAGGTCTGCTGACTGTGATCCGTATTTCTCTCGATAACGCACCAGGTAATGATTAAAGATCAGAGGAATATCTTCAGAGATCTCCCGCAACGCTGGCAAATAAAGATTAACGACATTTAACCGGAAATAGAGATCGCTGCGGAACGATCCCTGATCAGACAAACCCTTAAGATTGGTCTTTGTGGCGGCAATAATACGGCACGATACGGGGATGGATTCGTTGGACCCCAATCTTTGGATCGTTCTCTCCTGAATGGAGCGCAGTAGTTTTGCCTGTAGCCCCAGGGGCATAGATTCGATTTCATCCAGGAACAGGGTGCCTTCGTTAGCAAATTCGAATTTGCCAATACGCCGCTTGGTCGCGCCAGTAAACGCACCAACCTCGTGACCGAAAAGCTCACTCTCAAAGATATGTTCAGGTAGCGCAGCACAATTGATTGCAACAAATGGTCCTGTGCGGCGACTTTCCTGATGCAAGGCTTGTGCAACAACCTCTTTGCCCGTCCCTGTTTCCCCGTTAATCAGGATATCTACCCCAGTCGGGGCAAGCATGGTGATCTGTTGTTTTAGCTTGAGAAGCCTTTCGGACTGCCCGATCAAACTGAAACTTTGCTTTGCCGTATTACGTGCCAACGTGTTGTATTGATCAACCAGTGCAGCCTTTTCAACGGCATTTCTAACAGTGGTGATCAAGCGGTCAAAGCTGAATGGCTTTTCAATAAAATCGAACGCACCCTCTTTCATGGCGTCTACCGCCATGTTGATGTCACCGTGTCCCGTCATAATAATGACCGGCACCTCTGCCTGCTTGGCGAGCACCTTATTCATCACGCTAATGCCGCACTCATCCGGAAGGTTCACGTCTGTAATGACCACATACGGAAACTGACGCGGCTCCAGATTCAAAAATGATGTGGCGTCCTTGAATGTCCTGACATTAAAGTTCTCTAGCGTCAGCGCCTGCTCACAGCTCTTAAGGATCGCATCGTCATCTTCAATCAAGTAAACCTTGACCCGATTAGCAGCATCATTCAATCGCATAAAATCATTCACTCACATGACGCAAAACAATCGTGAACTCTAGTCCACCCGACGACAAATTACGGCAATCAATTTTCCCACCAATTGCATCAACAATAAACTTACTGATTGCCAAGCCCAAACCAAGGCCTTTGCCCGAAGGCTTAGTCGTAAAGAATGGTTCAAAAATCTTACCAGCCACGGCATCACTTAACCCGGGCCCATTATCGGCGTAACGTACCACGACATTATCACCCAGCCGGGTACATTGAACGTCAATAACACCGTCTGATGAATCTGCAAGCGCATCAATTGAGTTAGACATCAGATTGATAAAGACTTGCTCTAACTTGCCCGTCGACGACATGACTTTGTCGTCTAGCCCTAAAACGTTAAGCCGCACATTGGCTTTGCGCAAAAAGGGATTCATCACCAGCACAGCATTCTGGATGATGGTATTTAACGCGATCGGTTCAACACGCGTTTCATCATTGCGATACAGGGTTTTAAGCTCAGAAAGAATCGCACCGGCTCTCGTCACCAGGGCGTTGATGCTATCAATGTTCTCAAAGGCCATGGGCAAGTTACCACTTTCCAGCAGGCGCTTTGTATTACCGGCATAAAGTTGAATGGCTGACAAAGGCTGGCTCAGCTCATGCGTTACCCCCGCCGCCATTTGACCCAACACAGCAAGCTTACCTGCCTGCACAGCATCGTCTCGGGTCTTTTTAAGGATGATCTCGGCTTTTTCAAGGTCTCGGATTTTTTCAGTGAGCTCTATAGTGCGTTCCTGTATCTGGCTTTCGATGTTTGCAAATATTTCGAGCTTTTCTCGATGTGCCGTTCTACGGTAGTACCAGTTAAGCAGCGAGATCATTAAAAAGCCAACGGCAAAGCCAATCGCAACCGAGCTGGCTAGGGCGATCGTTCTTGTTTCCCGTGTGCTACTAATTTGTACGATGTCCCAACCCCGCTCACCCAGCGGCACGGACTGCACCAGATAAGACTCCCCGTTGAGCAACTTACGCTCGTTGTCATCATCAATCGTCAGTGATGCGCCGTGAAACTGGAAGGGGCTTAGCGGCTGACCCGAAAACTGCCGACTCCCCTTGATTCGATCCAGTGCGTCTGCGTTCAAAAGCCGGGTCGCCTTGTATAACTGCGAGGCTTCAGATGACAAGATTACGATGCCATCTTCATTGGTGACCAAAAGATAGTCATTAAACTCACCAATCGCAGATTGAATGTCGGACAGGCGAATCTTGATGGTTATGACCCCCAATGTCTTGCCATCAATCTCAACGGGGCAGGCGATGTAATAACCGGGCTTGCCGGAAGCCACCCCAATGCCATAGAACTGTCCAATACCGGACTGCATCGCCCCCGTGAAGTAAGGACGGAATGAATAGTTATCTCCCACATAACTATCAGGCTGATCCCAATTACTGGAGGCCAGCGTCAGGCCATCCCGATTCATAATGTAAATGGTATCTGTTCCGAGAATCTGATTGATTTCAGCAAGGTACTGATTGGCCGCTCCGATTTGAGCCGGCTGCGACTCCTGACTTAAAGCCGCATGAATCCGAGCGTCTTTGGCGATCGCCAATGGCAACTCTTCATACTTCGATAGCGTTGCATTAATAGACAGGCTGACGGTTTCAAGATTCTGCCGGTGCCGTGCGGCCTCTTTTTCAATCGTATTGTCGAAGATATTGCGATACGCACCATAACCAATCAAAACGCATAGAACGACGACGCCGACAAAGGCATAACGCGCTTTGATCTTGGCGGAAGCTTTTTGTTTCAGCATGGAGAACGATTCGAAATATATGTGATCTGGTCCAGCATTTATCTCATCAAAAAACCCGGCTTGCGCCGGGTTCTTTCGTCTAGCTTATCATCCCTAGCATGCGCGGGAACCAGAGGCTCAGTCCTGGCCAATAAGTTACGACTACCAGGAAAACCAGCATGGTGAGCAACCATGGCCACACCGCCACGGTGAGCTCGGTAATACCCATCTTGGTAATCCCGGAAGCCACGTACAAATTCAAGCCCACCGGCGGGTGACACATACCGACTTCCATGTTGACCACCATCATGATGCCAAAGTGCACCGGGTCAATTCCAAGCTTCATCGCAACCGGGAACAGAATCGGCGAGAAGATCAGCACGATGGACGATGGTTCCATGAAGTTACCTGCAACCAACAGGATAATGTTCACAAAGAGCAGGAAGGTGATAACGCCCAAGCCCTTGTCTAACAACCAATCGGCCATGGCCTGCGGAATACTTTCGCTTGTCATCAGGAATGAGAAAAGCACTGCATTCGTAATGATGTAGAGCAGCATGGCACTCATATTGGCCGATGAGAGCAATACACGCGGCACATCCTTCAAGCCCATGTCTTTATAAACAAAGACAGCAATCACGAAGGCATAAACAGCACTGATCGCGGCAGCTTCGGTCGGGGTAAAGATACCGGTATAAATACCGCCCATCACCACGACGATGAGCATCAAGCCCCAGATAGATTCCTTGAATGACTTCATCCGTTGCACAAAGCTTGCTTTGGGCAAACGGGGATAATCATTCTTGCGTGCCAAGTACCAGGTTGTCAGACCCAGCATTGTTGCCAACATGATGCCCGGTACGACGCCTGCCATGAACAACGCGCCGACCGAGGTGTTAGTCGATACCGAGTACATCACCATGACGATGGATGGCGGAATCAGAATACCTAACGCACCCGATGTCGTAATAATCCCGGCGCCAAAGCGATTAGGGAATCCAGCCTTCACCATGGCAGGTAAGAGAATCGAACCAATCGCAACCACCGTTGCAGGTGACGAGCCCGATACAGCCGCAAACAAAGCGCAAGCAACTACGCCCGCCAGGCCAAGCCCACCATAGAAATGGCCAACCATATCCGATGCAAACCGGATCATCCGTTTGGCCACCCCACCATGCGTAAGGAAGTTGCCCGCCAGAATAAAGAACGGAATCGCCATGATTTCGAACTTCTCAATCCCGGTGAACAACTTGAGCGCTACCGCTTCAAGCGGCACCTGCGTCAAGGTGAACAGAAAGGTTAGAACGGTGAGGCCCAACGCAATCGAAATCGGCATCCCCGTGAGCATGAGCGCGGTGAGGATGGCAAAAATGATTAAGGTACTCATTTGGCACCCCCTTCCTTCTTATCGGAATCCTGGTTTTTATGAACCTCTTTCGGATACAAACCCTCTGTATTCTGGAACCAGGGCGTGTCTTCTGCTTTATTGCCTGGGCCAACCATTGGATCTGTGGCGGTATCTTCATCCAGACCCTCTACGTGACCATGGTCAACGTGCGGCAGTTCACCGGTACGATTGAAAGACACCAGCACCTGCAGGAAACGGAAGCACATGAGACCCGAGCCTAATGGAATTGCAGAGTAGACAATCCATGTGGGCCATTCAAGATCAGGCGTAATCGGCCCTTCGAATAGGTCGCCTGTTTCTTTGCCCCAATAATGCAGCCATGCATAATGCAGGCCATTTTCCATAACAAAGTGATAGCCCAGCGTTGCAATGATGCCGGTGAACAATGCACCTGCCAGCAACCCGAAGCTGATAAACCATTTACGCTTGCCGTCTGACAAACGATTAATCATGACATCAACGCCGACGTGGATACCCGTCCGTACGCCATAGGCGGCGCCAAACTTAGCCATCCACACGAACATGATGATCGTGAGTTCTTGCGCCCAAGCCATACTGAACGAGAGCAACCAATCTTGCAGCCCCGGGATGTCTAACCCTGTCAAATAACGGTGAATAACCGCCGCAAAAATGATGAGCGTTGCCCCACCCATTAGGAAGGTGATTAACCACTCTTCTAATCGATCAAGAAATTTCATGTCTTTCTCCAAAACGATCGCCCCACTAATGCAGGGCGATCGATCACTTCATACCAACCGTGTTTATTTCTTTTTGCTTGGCGCAGCCAGCTCTGCATTAACGGCTTGCAGCAGATCCGGACCAATACGCGATGCCATTTCTTTATGAACTGGCAACAAGGCTTTCTTGAAAGCGTCACGTTCAGCTGGCGTCAGGTTGTATACCGCTGTCTTGCCTGACTTCTTGACCTTTTCCAGATCCTGATCGTTCTGGTGTTTAGCGATCCGGTTTGCAAAGGCGGTCGACTCATTCATTGCTTTTTCAAGTTGTTCGCGAACATCTGCAGGCAGACCATCCCAGAACTTCTTGTTAACGATGACGGCATAACCCAAGTAACCGTGCTCAGTCATAGCCAGATGTTTTTGTACTTCAAACATCTTCTGGGTATACAGATTGGAAATCGGGTTTTCGGTACCATCAACTACGCCGGTTTGAAGGGCTTGATAGACCTCGGAGAATGGCAGAACCTGTGGCAAAGAACCCAGGGCGCGCATCTGAGCCTCAAGAACTTTAGACGACTGAATACGCATCTTCTTGCCCTTCAAATCTGAAGGCTGTTTGATAGGCGTATTAGCCGAGAAGGATTTAAACCCGTTGTCCCAGTAACCCAGGCCACGAATGCCTTTGGGCTCAAGCTTATTCAGGATCGACTGACCGATTGGGCCCTGGGTAATCTTATGCAGCTGGTCATAGTTATCAAAGATGTACGGCAAATCGAACATCTCGAACTCTTTGATACCTAGTGGGCCAAACTTGGCCAAGGATGGCGCCAGCATCTGTACTGCACCTAGCTGCAGCGCTTCCATTTCTTCTTTATCTTTGTACAAGGTGCTATTGGCATAAACCTCTACCTTGACTCGACCTTTGGTGTAATCCTCGGCCTTCTTCTTGAAATACTCAGCCGCTAAACCCTTAGGGGTG
>JBJTFJ010000193.1:0-3686 GCA_046093345.1 Fluviibacter sp.
TCTTGCTCTTGATCAGCTCGCTGATCTCAGAAGGATTCAGTTGCATTTAGAAAACTCCTAGTTCTTTAACGCGACAGCCATTGCGTCGAGCTGGCCACGCACCGAGGCGTCAAACACCTCGTCACCGACTTCAACCTTGACTCCGCCAATTAGCGATGAGTCCACGGTAACGCGCGGCTTGAGCTTTGAAGAGAAATGCTGTTCCAGTGCAGGCAGTACCTGAGCAACCTGGGCATCGTCCATCGGGAATGCGCTAACGATAAGCGCTTCCTTCACACCTTCTTCTTCCGATTTCAGTTCTTCGAAAAGAGACTGGATTTCGGGAAGGAGTGCCAGGCGCCCGTTTTCGGCGAGCACCTCGATAAAACGTGACAGCGCCTGCGGGGCTTCCACCCCGAGCACGCCCACCACAAGGTCAGTGACTTGACGGGAATTCAGCTTCGGATTGCCAAAGCAGTCCCGCATTGCCGATTCATTGGCAATCAGCGACAGGCGACCTAGCCAACCACTCCAGTCGGCTAGCGCGCTTGACTCACGACCGAGGCGGAAAACCGCTTCGGCGTAAGGACGGGCTACGGTGAGGGATTCAGCCATTTGTTACAGACCTTGCTTGATGGCAACCAGAATATCTGCGTGGGCACCTGCATTGATTTCCTTGCGGAGAATCTTTTCAGCACCCGCTACAGCCAGCGCAGCGACTTGATCACGTAGCTGTTCACGGGCGCGAACAACTTCCTGTTCGACTTCACCGCGAGCAGCAGCCACGATACGATCAGCTTCAACCTTGGCCTGAGCCTTGGCTTCTTCGATGATCTGAACAGCACGCTTTTCAGCGTTTGCCAGAACGTCAGCCGACTTTTCTTTGCCTTCGCGCACAACCTCAGCCGAACGCTTGCTGGCGAGCTCTAGCTCATGCTTGCCACGTTCTGCTGCGGCCAGGCCATCAGCGATTTTTTTCGCACGATCATCCAGCGCCTTAGTAATTGGCGGCCAGACAAACTTCATCGTGAACCATACAAGTATGAAGAAAACGATGAGCTGGGCGAATAATGTTGCGTTTAAGTTCACGCTACGTGCCCTCCTGAAAAAGGTTGTTCAGGATTACTTCAGCACGAACGGGTTAGCGAACGCGAACATCATCGCGATACCAACGCCGATCAGGAATGCAGCATCGATCAGGCCGGCCAGCAGGAACATCTTGGTTTGCAGTTCGTTCATCAGCTCAGGCTGACGTGCCGAAGCTTCGAGGTACTTCGAACCCATGATGCCGATACCGATACAGGCACCAATAGCACCAAGACCGATGATGAGGCCGGAAGCCAGAGCAACTAGACCGAGGATTTGTTCCATGACGACTCCTTGAAAGGGATAAGAACAGCGGGTTAATAAAAAACTAAAGGAAAAACGAGAACTACAACTACGAAACTAAGAAACTTAGTGCGATTCGTGCGCCTGACCGACGTACACCAGCGTCAGCATCATGAAGATGAATGCTTGCAGCGTAATGATCAGGATGTGGAAGATGGCCCAGATGGAACCAGCAATCACGTGACCCGCGAACAGCAGACCACCCGACAACGAATGCATACCGGCCCATGAAGCACCCATCAGGGCGATCAGCATGAAGACCAGCTCACCGGCGTACATGTTACCGAACAACCGCATACCGTGAGAAATTGTTTTAGCTGCGAATTCGATCATCTGCATCAGGAAGTTGATCGGAGCCAGCGCTGGGTGGGAACCGAACGGGGCAGCAAACAACTCATGCACCCAACCACCGATACCCTTGATTTTTACGTTGTAGTACAGACAAACGATCAGCACACCTAGCGCCATTGCCAGAGTGATGTTCAAGTCAGCCGACGGCACAATACGCAGGAATGCGTGGTGCGGATCGTGACCCGATGCTTCGTAATAGGTTGACCAGATCTTCGGGAATAGATCCAGCGGCAGAAGATCCATGGCGTTCAGGAAGAAGATCCAGACGAACACGGTAAGCGCCAGCGGAGCAACAAACAGACGCGACTTGGCATCATGAATAATGCCTTTGGCCTGATCGGCAACCATTTCTACCAGCACTTCAATCGCCGACTGCAGACGACCCGGGACACCCGCGGTTGCGCGTTGCGCCACAAAGGCCAACAACACAACAGCCAGGATACCCAGCACTGTCGAAAAAATGAATGAGTCAAGATTGAGCACCGAGAAGTCAACAATAGACTTCTGTGCTTCACCTGTGGAGTTCAGGTGCGTCAAGTGGTGAACAATGTATTCACCCTGGGTTGGGCCGCTGTGGGCCGCTGCGTTCGCTACGTTTTCAGTCGCCATCTCAGGTTCTTTTCGCCAATGCTAAAAAATTTACCTGCAAGGTGATCACCATACTGAGCAGCATACAAGGCCAGTTAAGGTCCGCATACAACACGATGGCAACCGCCAACAAAATTAATGTGAGGGCAAGCTTGAGGAATTCGTAGACGATGAAGACTCCGGCTGTCGCCACACTTGCACGACCCGCCGACGCCGCCATTAATCTCAGCGCGAACAGAAAATTGGGTAGTAGAACCGCCCCGCCTCCGATCGCAGCAGAAATACTGCCACGCCATCCCACAAGCAACCCTGCAAGGGTCACAGCTATGATTATTGCGATTAGTTGCAGGCGTATAACTCGGAACACCATTACCTCATCGCGTTGTGTGCTGTGCCTAACAAGGCGCCTTCAAACCCCGACACTATACGGCGAGCTTAGGCCGCCGTCAATCAAAAAAACGCTCAATTAGCCCATCTAATTGATCAAGACTCTGGAAATTGATCGTGATTTTACCCGCGCCCTGTTTGTTGGCTGCGATTTTTACCTCGGCACCCAGAGTATCGGCCAGCTTTTCGCTGAGCCGTGTGACATCAGAATTTTCTGCCTTAGCCGTACCTGCGCCCGCCTTAGGTGCGGGTTTCACAGTCTGACGGCGGCGTACCAGCTCTTCGGTTTCGCGCACCGACAAGGCTTTGAGCACCACCTGTTGCGCCACCGCAATCTGGTCGCTACCGGCCAGCGCCAGCAATGCGCGGGCATGGCCCATATCAATACGGCCGTGCATTAGCAAGTCCTGCACCGGCCGTGCCAGGTCCAGCAAACGCAAGAGGTTCGTTGCCGCAGAGCGCGAACGACCCACGGCTTCGGCGGCCTGCTGGTGCGTTAGATTAAATTCATCAATCAATCGACGCAGGCCCTGCGCCTCCTCCAGCGGATTTAGATCTTCACGCTGGATATTCTCGATCAGCGCCATCGCCAACGCATTTTCATCGGCAATGTGGTGCACGTGAACCGGCACCTCTTTCAAACCGGCAATTTGCGATGCACGCCAACGACGCTCACCCGCAATGATTTCGTAGGGCGTCGAAGCGCCCACACCCAGGGGGCGCACGATGATCGGCTGGACAAGGCCTTGCGCGGCAATTGACGATGCCAGCTCATTCAGGCTTGCCTCATCCATACGCGTCCGCGGCTGATACTTACCCGGCTGCAGATCTTTTACCGGCAGCGTCCGCGGCACCTCGTTCGTTACCGGTGCTGCCGCTGCTGCAGGTGCCGGTTTTACGGCATTGCCGCCGAGTAGCGCATCCAGGCCACGACCCAGGCCACGAGATTTATTTTTTGCGTTCATCTGATGTCTCTACTTATTTAGCGGCTG